>NZ_JOGP01000018.1:0-367186 GCF_000719505.1 Streptomyces sp. NRRL B-3229
GTGGCCGTCGGCGCGGGTGAAGGCGGCGTCCACCAGCAGTGCTTCGTTCTCACCGGTGACGAGGGTGGCCGTCTTGTTCTTGCTGCCGGCCGGGAAGTCCAGATCCAGGACCTTGAAATCGAGGGTGCTCATCACGGTCTCCTAGTTGGTGTGGGAAGAGGAGGTGCGGGAAGCCTCGAAGGCGGTGAGACGCCGGTCCACGTCGTCGGCGGTGGCGTGTCCCAGGGCCAGCGGGACGACGTGGCCGCCGTCCACGGCCAAGAGCGTGGGGAAGCCGGTGACGCCGAGTTCGGCCGCGCGGCGGAAGTCGTCGGCCGCTGTGCCGTACCCCTCGGGGCTCTCGAACGCGGCCACCACGGCATCGGCGTCCAGACCGGCCTGCTCCGCGAGCTTCCGGTAGGTGGCGGGATCGGACAGGCTCAGTCCGTCGACGTAGAAGGCCTGCTGGAGCGCGGTGGCCAGTTCCACCGCGCGGTCGGGGGCCACTCGGCGCAGGGCCGCGACACCGCGGGCGGCGGCCTCGGAGTCCATCACGAACGAGCCGTCGGCGATCAGTCGCTCGTAGCCCTCGCCGAAGTCGGCGCCGGTCTGCGCGGCGATCTGGGCGTTGGCCCCCTGGACGTAGCCGAACTCGCGGATCGGGACCCTGCGGCCACCGGTGAACAGGCCGCCGGAGACGACCTCGACCGGCAGGTCGGGGTGCCGGGAGACGGTCTCGCGGAGGGTGGCGGAGAAACCGTGGGACCAGCCGCAGTAGGCATCGAAGACGTAGACGAGCTTCATCGAGGACCTCGGGGAACGGGGCGCCCACCTGGTGCGGGCACTCACCCCTGAGAACAGTATCTGACTCGTCAGATATTTCAACGAGGGGAGGCCCGATCGCGTGACGCGCGTCTCAGGGCCCCCGCTTGCCCACCGCCCGGTGGTCGGTGCCTCGTCAGGGCAGCTGCGGCAGGGCGTCCCGGGCCGAGTGGCTGAGGATGCGCAGGTCCTCCGCGAAGCGCTCCCGGTGATCCGCGGGCAGCGGGTTCAGGAAGTACTGCTTGATGTTCTCGACGTGCAGCCGGGCAGCGTGTACGACGGTCTCCTCGCCCAGGGGTGTCAGGCGCACCAGGCGTCCGCGCCGGTCGTCCGGATCCGTGACGCGCAGTACAAGACCCGCCGCCTCCATGCGGTCCACCAGGCGCGTCGCCCCGCCCGTGCTGAGCACCTGCTCCTGGCTGATGGCCCGCATCGACATCCCCGGCTCGCCCGCGCGACCCAGGATCAGCAGCACCTCGAACATCAGGTGGCTGATCCCGCACTCCTCCTCTATCCGCCGGCCCAGGATGTACTCCAGCCGGTTCGCGGCGCCCTGCAACCGCCCGAACGCGAGGACCAGCGCGTCGTCGGCCGCCTGCTTCGCGGTCGTGATCTCCCTCTGAGCGTCCTGCTCGCCCACAACACCTCCGTAAGTTCCCAGAGGCGGAACCTATCGTGCCCGCCGCCCGGGGGCCGTTCGACCGTGTTCGACACCGTGACGTTCCCCGCCTCGCCCCTTCGGTGAGCACGGCCACCGGTGCGCGCCGGGCGTCGGCAGGCGGGCTCCCCTCCACGCACGTCACGGCATGCCGGAACGGCCCTCAGTGCTGCCTGCGACCGGTCGGCTCGTCGTCCCATGCCTCGAAGCCCTGGCCGAAGGTCTCCGGGCGCCGGGTGTCGGAGACGGCGGCCAGGGCCAGGGTGTCGGGGTCGGGGGCGGCTCCCGGGGCCCGGTAGGTGATCGTGTCGGGCAGCATGGCCAGCGCGGTCGTGCCCTGGCCCTGGTCGCCCGGGCGGAGCTGGACCCGGACACCGTGCCGGTCCGCCAGCCGGCCGACCACGTACAGGCCCATGCGCTGGGAGATCGCCGCGTCCACGGTGGGCGGTTCGGCCAGGTGGTGGTTGATGTCGGCCAGGTTCTCGGGCGGCAGCCCGATGCCCCGGTCGTGGATCTCGACCATGATCCGCCCGTCGGGCAGCCGTGCCGCGGTGACCCGGACCTTGGAGTGCGGCGAGGAGAACGTCGTCGCGTTCTCCAGGAGCTCGGCGAGCAGGTGCACCAGGTCGGTGACGGCCCGGCCGTGGATCTCGGCCTCCGGGACCCCCGACAGCTCGATGCGCTCGTACTGCTCGACCTCCGAGGCCGCGGCCCGGACGACGTCGACCAGGGGCAGCGGCTGGTTCCACTGCTGCGCGGGGGTCTCGCCGCCCAGCACGAGGAGGTTCTCGCCGTTGCGGCGGACCCGGGTGGCGAGATGGTCCAGCTTGAAGAGGTTGGCCAGCTGGTCGGGGTCGGCCTCCTTGCCCTCCAGGCTGGTGATCAGGGCGAGTTGGCGCTCGATCAGGGACTGGTTGCGACGGGCCAGGTTGCTGAAGATCGTGTTGATGTTGGCGCGCAGCAGGGCCTGTTCGGCGGCGAGCCGTACGGCCTCGCGGTGCACGTGGTCGAAGGCGCGGGCGACCTCGCCGATCTCGTCCGTGGTGGTGATCGGGATCGGCGCCACCTCGGACTCGACCCGGCCGGGTATGGCCCGGGTGAGCTGGGTGAGCAGCGCGGGGAGCCGCTGCCCGGCGATCTCGTGGGCCGCGGCGCTCAGCCGGCGCATGCTGGTGCTCATCGTCCGGGCCACCCACGCGGCGAGCAGGAAGGCGACCAGGACCGCGGCCAGGACCAGAGCGGCGTTGACGACGGCGTCGTTGCGGGCGTCGTCGGCGATGCTGCGGCTGTTCGCGAGGGCGGTGTCGGTGAGGTCGACCTCCACGCTGCGGTAGGCGTCGAAGCTGAGGGTGGCGGCGGCGAAGAAGGACTCGGGCGTGATGCCCTGCGCGGCGAGCTGCGCCGGGGACTTGCCCGAAGCGATCTCGCTGTTCATCTTCGCCAGACCCGGCGGGGCCACGAAGGTCTTTCCGGCCGCCTCGGCCTGCCCCTGGGCCGTCGCCACCTGCTCCTTGCCCCGTCGCTCCGCGTCCGACAGGGCCTTGCGCAGCCGGGCCATGTCGTCGCCGGTGCCGGCGCCCGCGTACTCCTGGAGGCCGACCTGTTCGAGATAGACGTAGGAGCTGAACGAGCCGAGCAGGGACTGGAGTTCACCCGGCGCGAGCTGGGAGCGGTCCTCGGTCAGCAGATGGGTGCCGATCGCCCGGATCAGGGACTCGGCGGCCTGGGTGAGCGAGACGGAGTAGAGGGTGCGGCCGTAGCTGGCCTGGTTGGTGCTGCCGAAGCCCAGTTCGTTGGAGATCTCCATCAGAGGGTGCTGGACGGCGTGGTAGCTCTCCTCGGTCTGCACGCCGGTCATCCGTGAGGTGAAGGCGTTCGCCCGTACCGACGCGAGCTGCTGCTCGCCGGCGCGGACGAGTGCGACGCGGCGCAGCAGGCCGGGGGTCTGCGGCATCCGCCCCACCGCTGCGTCGAACAGCTTCGCGTCCGCGTCGGTGACAGCCCGGGCCTTGGCCACCACGCTCGACGTCCGGTCGCCCTTGAGCAGGGGGATGACCGACACGTCACGTTCGTTGATGGCGTCGTTGGCGTACTTGTTGGCCGCCTGGACCAGCTCCGCCACCCGGACCGCCTTGTCGGCGTCCTGCCAGGTGTGCACCGAGCGGGTGACCCGGATGCCACCGAGCACGAGCGCGATGAGCACCGGAATCAGAAGGATGGCCTGGAGTTTTCTGGCCACACGCCAGTTGCGGGTCCCCAGGCCGCCCAGGCGGGCTGCGGACGGAGTCTTCGACACGATGGCCTCACGGTTCTGGGTCGCCTAGTTACTTCACCCTTGAACAACGTGGGAGGCCTGTGCAGTTGTTCAGATTGCGGAGTATTTCGTCTGCTGTCACAGATTCCGCCGCTGTCCTGTCCTGCTACCGAGGGGTTCCGTCACCGAGGGATCCCGTAGCCGGGGGAACCCGGACAGGAGAGGGAGACAGAGATGAAGATCGTCGTCGTCGGAGGCACCGGCCGCATCGGATCGCAGGTGGTGGGCCTGCTTGAGGCCAACGGCCACGAGGCGGTGGCGGCCGCGCCGAGCACGGGCGTGGACACGCTCACCGGGGAAGGGCTCACGGAGGCGCTCAAGGGCGCGGACGTCGTCGTGGACGTGGCGAACTCCCCGTCCTTCGAGAAGGAGGCCGCCCTCGACTTCTTCACGCGCGCGATGCGGAACCTCACGGCTGCGGAACAGGAGGCCGGGGTCCGCCACCATGTGGCGCTCTCCATCATCGGCGTCGACCAGGTGCCCGGGCTCGGCTACTACCTGGCCAAGGTCGCGCAGGAGGACGCCGTACGGGCAAGCGGCGTCCCCTTCACGATCGTGCGGGTGGCCCAGTTCTTCGAGTTCGTCGCGCCCGTGATGGACCTGACCACCCGGGGCCGGGACGTGCACCTGCCCTCCACCCAACTGCGCCCGATCGCCGCCGCGGATGTCGCCGCGGTGGTCGCCGAGGCGGCGCAGGGCGAACCGGTGAACGGGCTGCGCCAGTTGGCCGGCCCCGAGATCCACCGCCTCGACCGGCTCGCCGAACTGACCCTCGAGGCCAGGCCGGACGGCCGCCGCGTCGTCACCGACGAGAGCGCGGGCATGTTCGCGGCCATCCCGGACGGCGTCCTGACCGGCGACGCCACGGTCCCGACGGCACGGACGCGTTACGAGGACTGGCTCAAGCGGAACTGACGGGGTGGGGAGGTCCGGGGGCGGGCTGGGTGGTGAAGTCCGCCCAGGGCAGTACGGCAGCCCCCTCCCGGCCTACACCCGCCCCGAAGACCTCTCGTACGCCCGCAGTTTCTCCGGTGCCAGGACCCAGTACAGGCCGTCGATGCCGTCCGGGCCCACCGTTGCGCTCACCAGGCCGACGGTCTCGCCGTTCCTGCGGAGCAGCAGAACGGGCAGGCCGTTGGCCTCGGTGAAGGCGAACTCGGCGCCGGGGAGGAACTTCCTGACGAACGCGCTGATCTTCGCGACGCGCCCCGCGCCCACGACCTCCAGCCGCGCCACGCCCCGCAGC
Source organism: Streptomyces sp. NRRL B-3229 (assembly GCF_000719505.1). Lineage (NCBI taxonomy): Bacteria > Bacillati > Actinomycetota > Actinomycetes > Kitasatosporales > Streptomycetaceae > Streptomyces > Streptomyces sp. NRRL B-3229. The sequence continues at coordinate 5,020 of NZ_JOGP01000018.1, forward strand.
CCGTTGCCGTCCGCGTAGGCGACGACGTCGGCGGACAGCACGCCCTCCAGTGCCGCCACGTCACCGTCCCGCGCCGCCGCGACGAAGGCGTCGAGGAGCCGTCGGTGCTCCGCCGCCCCGACCCGTTCACGGCGCTCCGCGGACAGCCGTTTCCTGGCCCGGCTGACGATCTGCCGCACATTGGCCTGGCTGAGCTGGAGGATCCCCGCGATCTCGTCGTACGGATAGTCGAACGCCTCCCGCAGCACATAGGCCGCCCGCTCCACCGGATTCAGCTTCTCCAGGACCAGCAGCACGGCCAGTTCCAGCGCCTCGCCGCGCTCCGCGCCGACCAGCGGGTCCACGCTCGTGTCCACGGGCTCCGGCAGCCACGGACCGACGTACGCCTCGCGCCGCACCCGGGCCGACTGGGCCACGTTGATCGCCAGCCGGGTCGTGGTCTTCGCGAGGAACGCCCCGGGATTCAGCACCCCGGCCCGGTCGGCGCCCTGCCACCGCAGCCACGCGTCCTGCACCACGTCCTCGGCATCGGACACACTTCCCAGGATCCGGTAGGCGATGCCGAACAGCCGGGGCCGCAGCCGCTGGAACGCGTCCGCCTCCGCGTCGAGAGAACCGTCGGCCGGCAGCGGAAGCTTGTCCATGGAGCCGATGCTACGCACCCACGGCGTCGGAGCAGGAGCCGGAAACGCAGCCGGAGCCGGAGCGGGAGCCGCAGCCGGAGCCGCAGCCGGAGCCGCAGCCGGAGCCGGAGCCGGTGGCACGGTCCAGAGGCCTGCCACCCTCACAGCACCCGCCACCCCACGGCCCCCGCCGCCCCGCCCCACCCCCTCAGTGCCGCCGCGACCGCCGCACAGTCAGCACCGCCACATCGTCCTGCTGGCCGCCCGGCCCGGCGAACGTGCGCGCGTCCTCGTGCAGGGCCTGCGGCAGCTCGGTGGGGGAGAAGTCGACGTACTTCGTCAGCGCCTCGTCGACCGGGTAGAACGTGCCGTCCGCGGACCGTGTCTCGGTCAGCCCGTCCGTGCTCAGCAGCAGCGTCGCGCCCACGGGGAAGTCGAACCAGCCGACGGTCGTCGGTTCGGCGGCGAGCTCCGCCAGGCCCAGCGGGACACCCGCCTCGAGTTCGAGGGCGCTGACCTTGCCGTCGTACAGGACGTACGGCAGGACGTGCCCGCAGTTGACCGCCTGCACCTCCATCTCCGCGTCCACCCCGATGACGAGCGCGGTGACGAAGCGTTCGTCGTCCCCGGTGTGCGTGGCGTAGGAGTTGTGCCGTACGACCGCCGCGTCCAGCGCGTCCACGAGCGCGGTGAGGGTCGGCTCGCGGTGGGCGGCCTCGCGGAAGGCGCCGATGACGGCGAACGCCGCGCCCACCGCGGTCAGCCCCTTGCCCTGCACGTCCCCGATCAGCACCCGGGTCCCGAACGGTGACGCGACGACGTCGTAGATGTCGCCACCGACGAGCCGGTCCTCCTGGAGCGGCTCGTACACACCGTTGACCAGGACGTCGTCGGTGAGCAGAGGCAGGGGGTGCAGGATGTGCCGCTGCATCGCCGCCGCGGTGGACCGCAGCCGCAGCATCGCCTCCTCGCGCCTGATCCGCCGGTGACAGCCGTAGACCGAGGTCGCGGCCAGGCCCACGGTGAACAGGATCAGCAGCAGCCGGTCGAACCAGTGGCCCGCCTCCCGGTCCCGCAGCAGCACACTGACGGTGACCACGACCGTGGTCCACACGGCGACGAACGTCGTCTGTCGCACCGTGCCCAGCGCCGAGGCCGCGCCCGGCAGGAACACCAGGAGCCCGAGGAGCCACACCTCGGACCCCGACAGCGCGCCGAGGGCCTCCACGAGGACGGTCACCGACACCACCCCGACGACCACCTCGGCATCGCCGGGGGGCTCGATGGCGTCGAAGGCGTCGCCGGGTCTCTTACGACGGCTACCGGACATGCGTGCTCCCGGGCAGGTGGTGATCTCCCCCTACGGTATGCAGCCCCGCTGTGACCCGGTGCGCCGCCCCGCCGATGGGGTAGCCGCCGCGTTGACGGGCCGCCTGGGCGCGGAGGGCCTCGGAGCACGGCAAGTCCTCGTCACCTCCCGCCCCTGACGGACGTCAGCCCTCGTACTCCCGCAGCTTGCGGTACAGCGTCGCCCGGCCGATGCCCAGGGCCGCCGCCGCGCGGGACTTGTTGCCGCCGTGGCGGTGCAGGGTCTCGAGGATCGTGGCGCGCTCGGCGTGCTCCATCGGGCTGAGCGGGCGGACGGCGGGCCCTTCGCGCACGGTGTCGGGCAGCTCGGCGCGGCGGACCGGTCCGGAGGATCGCCGGTGTTCCGCCAACGCCTGCACGACGTGGGCGAGTTCGGTGACGTTCCCGGGCCACGGATGCTGTTCGAGCGCGCGCACGGCGTCCAGGGTCCAGGTGAGCGGCGGACTGCCCGGCGCGGGGCGTGGCGCCAGGGCCGTCAGCAACTCGCGGACGTCTTCGGCGCGTTCCCGCAGCGGCGGCAGGGTGACCGAGCGGGCGGCCAGCTTGTCGAGGAGCCGCTGGAGGCACGGTCCGGGCGGGGTGCCGGGGGTGTGGGTGACCAGCAGCCGGGCGTCCGGGTGGGCGTCGAGCAGGGAGTTCAGCACGGCCACGGCCGGTTGTGTCAGCCGCTCCGCGTGCCGCAGCAGCAGCGGGCCGCGTGCGGCCCAGCTCACCAAGTCCCCTTCGAGCGAGCCGACTTCGAGCGAGCCGACTTCGGCCGCGTCGAGGACCTGGACGGTCGAGGGGCCCAGCAACTCGCGGGCCAGCGCGGTCTTGCCCGTACCGCGCTCGCCGGTCAGCAGCATCGGCTCCGGCGAGCGGGCCAGGTCGGCGGCGCGCTCGACGGCGTACCGCCAGGGAAGGGAGGAGCCGGCCAGGGCGGGCAGGGTGCGTGGCCGGGGCCGCGGTCCGGTCTCGATCCGCGACTCCAGGACGGCCACGATCCCGAGGACCGCGCCGTCCTGCCGTACCACCTCGATCCGGGCCGTGCACCCGGCGTCCTCGGGCAGTGCGGCGACGGGCGGCGGATCCGAGTGCCGTGCCGTCATCGCCGTACGTTCGAGGGCGCGGAGTACCTCCTCGGTCGCCAGCCGTTCCGCCGCCGCGCTGAGCAGCCGGTTGCGGCCGTCCAGCGCGGCCACCGCACGGTCCTCACCGCGCGTGGCCCGCAAGTAGGCGTCGAGGAGCAGTTGTTCGGGGCGTCCCGCCCGGGCGAGCAGTTCGGCCTCCACCGCGGTGGCGGCGGCCTCGGCGAGAGCCGCCTGCGGATGCGGCGGGCGGCCGCCGCACAGCCGGCAGGCGACGGTGAGGGTGCCGAGCGCGTGGCCGCTCTTCGGGGCGAGCACGGGCACGCTGACCGCCGACACGTCCTGCCAGACGTCCAGGAAGTGCTCGGGCCCGTGCACCTCGGCCCGGCGCCGGTCGCGCAGCGCGAGTGCCGCGCTGTTGTGGCCGACCTCCTGCTCCGACAGCCCCGGGCGCGGGGGCAGCCCGGGAGCCACGCCGGAGGTCCACAGCACCCGCAGCCGCGCGTCGGTCAGCAGGAGCACCGAGGGGCCGGGGCCCAGGGCGGGGGCGATCCGTTCGAGTACCGGCCGGGCCGCGCCGAGGAGAGGCGAGTCGGCGGGCCGGGGCGGGGGAGCGGAGGGTTGTCCCAAGTCGTGCGGCACACCGAAGAACCGCGCCCGGCGCCAGGCCGCGAGTACGTCCTCCGGTACCCACTCGGGCACCGGCCGCCCGGACAGGAAGCGTTCCCGCGCCACTCCCAGCGGTGGGAGGGCGTGGACGGCGGGCGACGGCTCTGTGGTGGTCACGAGGTATCCACCGTAACGGGTGCAGTTGAACGCGCAACGACTGCCCCGCACGGGAACCCGCATCGACCGCCCCGCGCGAGAACCCGCGTCGACCGCCCCGCACGGCAGGGACCCGTTCATCGCCTGCGGTTGTATCGAATTGAGACACCCGCACACCGCCCCGCCCCACCATGATCAAGACTGTCCGTCGTCCGTGAGCCCGCCTGGAGCGCCCCGTGTCCACCGTCGTCGAGACCGACGTCCTGATCGTAGGCAGCGGGCCGGCCGGTGCCTCGGCCGCGCTCGCCCTGAGCACCTACGGCGTCCCCAACATCGTCGTGACCCGCTACGCGAGCCTCGCCGACACACCCCGCGCGCACATCACCAACCAGCGCACGATGGAGGTCCTGCGCGACCTCGGCGTCGAACAGGACGTCATCGCCCGGGCGACCCCGCAGCAGCTGATGGGCAACACGACCTTCTGCACCAGCCTGGCCGGCGAGGAACTCGGCCGGGTGCGCTCCTGGGGCAACGACCCGCTGGTCCAGGCCGCCCACGAACTCGCCAGCCCCACCCGCATGTGCGACCTGCCCCAGCACCTCATGGAGCCGGTCCTCGTCGACGCGGCCGTGGCCCGCGGCACCAGCCTGCGCTTCCAGACCGAGTACCTCTCCCACACCCAGGACGCCGACGGCGTGACGGCCACCGTCCGGGACCGGCTGCGCGGCGACACGTACGAGATCCGCGCCAAGTACCTCATCGGCGCGGACGGCGGGCGCTCCAAGGTCGCCGAGGACGCCGGGCTGCCTATGGGCGGCCAGATGGGCGTGGCCGGCAGCATCAACATCGTCTTCGAGGCCGACCTGACGAAGTACACCGCGCACCGGCCCGCCACCCTCTACTGGGTCCTCGCCCCGGGCGCCACCGTCGGCGGCATCGGCGCCGGCCTGGTGCGCTGTGTGCGGCCGTGGAACGAGTGGCTGATCGTGTGGGGCTACGACGTCACCGCGGGCGCCCCCGACCTGACCACGGAGTACGCCGAGTCCGTCGTACGGCAGCTGGTCGGCGACGACGAGATCCCGGTGACGATCAAGTCGTCCTCGGCGTGGACCGTCAACGAGATGTACGCCGAGAGCTACTCCAACGGCCGGGTCCTCTGCGCCGGAGACGCCACCCACCGGCACCCGCCGTCCAACGGCCTGGGCTCCAACACCTCCATCCAGGACGCCTACAACCTCGCCTGGAAACTGAAGCACGTCCTCGACGGCAGCGCTTCGCCGAAGCTCCTCGACACCTACACCGCCGAACGGGCCCCCGTCGGCAAGCAGGTCGTGACCCGCGCCAACCGGTCCATCGGCGAGACCGCTCCCATCTTCGAGGCGCTCGACGGCCTCTCCCCGCAGACGCCCGAGCAGCTGTGGGCCAACATCGCGGCCCGCAAGGAGGTCGGCGAAGCCGCCGAGAAGCAGCGGGCGAAGCTGCGCGAGGCCATCGCCTTCAAGGTGTACGAGTTCAACGCGCACGGCGTCGACCTCAACCAGCGCTACACGTCCGACGCGATCGTCCCCGACGGCACCCCGCCGGAGACGTTCCCGCGCGACCCCGAACTCCACCACCAGCCCACCTCCCGCCCGGGCGCCCGCATCCCGCACGCCTGGATCACCTCGGGGACCCGGACGCTGTCCACGCTTGACACGGTCGGCCGGGGCCGCTTCACCCTCCTCACCGGCATCGGCGGCGAGGGCTGGATCCGGGCCGCCGAGGCGCAGGACGTGGACATCGCCACCGTGGTCATCGGGCCGGGGCAGGAGTACGAGGACCCGTACGGCGACTGGGCGCGGCTGAGCGAGGTCTCCGACGCGGGCGCCCTGCTCGTACGGCCCGACGGCTTCGTGGCCTTCCGGCACGCGACCGCGGCGCCCGACGCTCTCGAGGTCCTTTCGGACGCGCTGCGCCGCATCCTCGGTCACACCCGATAACGCGCGACCATGGCAGAAGCGGAAAACCGTCGAGCACGAGGAGCCGGGATGACCACCGACGCGATCGGAAGCAGCGTCACCGAGGAGGCCGTCACGAGTCTCCGCGCGTCCGCCGATCCACGCCTGCGCGAGCTGCTCACCGGCCTCATCCGTCATCTGCACGACTTCGCGCGCGAGACCCGGCTCACCCAGCAGGAGTGGGAGAAGGCGATCGCCTTCCTGACCGCGACCGGGCAGAAGTGCACCGACACCCGGCAGGAGTTCATCCTCCTTTCGGACGTCCTCGGCCTGTCCATGCTGGTCGAGACGATCAACGGCGACCGGGTGCAGGGCGCCACCGAGTCCACCGTGCTCGGCCCCTTCCACATGACCGAGTCGCCCGTCCGCGCGCTCGGCGACGACATCGACCTGGTGGGCGGCACCGGGCCCTGCGTGGTCAGCGGACGGGTCCGCTCCGCCGACGGCACCCCGCTGCCGGGCGCCGTCCTCGACGTGTGGCAGGCCGACGACCAGGGCTTCTACGACGTCCAGCAGCCCGACGTCCAGCCGGCGGGCAACGGCCGCGGACTGTTCACCGCGGACGCCGAGGGCCGCTTCTGGTTCCGCACCTGTGTCCCGGCGCCGTATCCGATCCCGACCGACGGCCCGGTCGGCGACCTGCTCCGCGCGACCGGACGGCACCCCTACCGGCCCGCGCACATCCACTTCATCGTGGGCGCCGAGGGCCACACCCCCGTCACCACCCACATCTTCGTCGCGGGCAGCGACTACCTCGACTCCGACGCCGTCTTCGCCGTGAAGCGGAGCCTGGTGCAGGACTTCGCCGTCACCGACGACCCGTCCCTGGCCGCCGAGTTCGGCGTGCCGAACCCCTTCCGGCACGCCCGCTTCGACCTCGTACTGGAGCCGAACGCATGACGTTCACCGGCGACTTCACCTACGAGAGCCGTCCCGGCCGGGTCGTCTTCCGGCCGGGCGCCGCCGTGAGCGCCACCCCCGCCGAGGCCGAACACCTGGGCCTGCGAAGGCTGTTGGTGGTGTGCGGCAGCCGGGGCGAGGCCGTCGCGCGCGCGGTCGCGGACGCGCTCGGCGACTCCTGCGCGGGCCTGCACGCCGAGGCCCGGATGCACGTCCCCGTCGAGGACGCCGACCGGGCCGTGGCGGCGGCGCGCGCGGTTGGGGCCGACGGGGTCGTCGCGGTCGGCGGCGGCTCCTCCATCGGCCTCGGCAAGGCGATCGCGCTGCGCACCGGACTGCCGCTGATCGCCGTCCCGTCGACCTACTCGGGCTCCGAGATGACCCCCGTCTGGGGCCTGACCGAGTCCGGCGTCAAGCGCACGGGGCGGGACCCGAAGGTCCAGCCCCGCAGTGTCGTCTACGACCCCGAGCTCACCGTCTCCCTGCCGGTGCCCCTGACCGTCACCAGCGGTGTCAACGCCCTCGCGCACGCTGTCGAAGCCCTCTACGCCCCGGACACCTCCCCGCTGATCGCGCTGATGGCCGAGGAGGGCGTGCGGGCGATCACCGAGGCGCTCCCCGCGCTCGCCGCACGGCCCGACGACCTGGACGCGCGCGGTCGTGCCCTGTACGGGGCGTGGCTGTGCGGAGCCTGCCTCGGGTCGACCACGATGGGTCTGCACCACAAGCTCTGCCACGTCCTCGGCGGCACCTTCGGGCTGCCGCACGCCGAGACCCACACCGTCGTCCTGCCGCACGCGCTCGCCTACAACACGCCCGCCGTTCCCGGCGCGTCGGCCGCGCTGAGCAGGGCACTCGATGCCGAGAACCCGTCACAAGCACTGTGGGACCTGGCCGGACGCCTCGGCGCTCCGCGCTCCCTCGCCGAACTCGGTCTCAAGGAGACCGACGTGGCCGAGGCGGCCCGGCAGGTGGCGGGACAGCCGTACGCCAATCCGCGTCCCGTGACGACGGAGGGTGTGCGGGCGGTGCTCCAGGCGGCCTTCGAGGGCCGCCGGCCGTGAGTCCCGCGGCAGAACAGCACGTCCCCTAGGAAAGGTGAACATCATGGCCCTCGCACTCCTCAGGCGCCGGCGGTCCAAGGCTGCCCTTGCCGAGGCGGCGGGCCTCTCCGTCCCCCTCCCGGAAGGCGCGGGCGCCGTGGCACGTGAGATCGTCGACCCCATGGGCTCGCCCATGTCGGGTGCCGACGTCACCGTCACCGCCCTCGACACGCACCGGGTCGCGGCGCGCGGAATGTCGGACCCCTACGGCTACTTCGTGGCCGTGCTCCCGCCCGGTCGCTACAGCCTGATGGCCGCGGCCGAGGGACTCCAGCCGCACCGCGAGACCGTCGAGGTCGGGCCCACCGGGGCCGGGCCCGCCGAGCGGGTCTGGCTCCAGCCCGCCCAGGCTCTCCAACTGCCCACCCCCGGCGTGTGGTTGTTCGATCCGCCGCACACCGCGATCCGCTTCATCGCCAAGCACGTCGGCATGGCCCATGTGCACGGCCGATTCGAGCGCTTCGAGGGCGGCATCCAGATCGCGCAGGACATGTCGCAGTCCCGGGTCCAGGTCCGGATCGACGCCTCCAGCATCACGACCGGCAACACGACCCGCGACAACCACCTGCGTTCCGGGGACTTCCTCGATGTCGAGCGCTTCCCGCACATCGACTTCGTCAGCACCCGCTTCGTCTACCGCGGCGGCAGCAAGTGGACCCTCCAGGGCAGCCTGACCATGCACGGCGTCAGCCGCTCGGTCGCCCTGGACACCACGTACCTGGGCACGGTCAACGGCGGCTACGGCGAGGAACTGCGCTGCGCGGCGCTCGCGACGGCGGAACTGCACCGCGAGGACTACACGTTGAACTGGCGTTCCATGCTGGCCCGGGGCATCGCGGTCGTGGGCCCCACGGTCCAGCTGGAGCTGGACGTCCAGGCCATGTACCGCACCCACGACACGCCCACCCCGCCGGAGTAGGCGCGCACGGGCGGCGGGGCGGTGTCAGACCCGGTCGGTACCGTGCCGACCGGACTCAAGCCCGAGCCGCCCGTGACCAGCGGGCTCCCGGTCGGTGCCGCGACCATCGAGAAGCACTTCGAGGGCGAGGTCGCCGGCCGCTCGGCGACCTTGTTCACCGCCGCGTACGACCAGGAGTCCGGCGGCCTCGCGGTCGAACTTCACGGAAAGCTCACAGACACCAACTGTAACTTTATGTTTCAAGCGTTACGCTCGCCGTCATCCGAGTGCACGGGGGAAGCGGACTCGTCCGTCATGGCACTCCTTCCCCCCACGGTTTCAGGAGACTCGGCGTGAGTGACGGCGATGTAGTGGTGATCGGCGGCGGATATGCGGGTGTCCGCCTGGCAAAGAGGCTGGACCACACGGCACGGGTCACGCTGGTGGACCGCAAGGACGTGTTCTTCCATCGCATCTCCTCCCTGCGGGCCGGGGTGCGCAGCGAGTGGACGGTGACCCCCTTCATCCCGTACGACCGTCTGCTGCGCCACGGCAGGGTCGTCCTCGGCAAGGCGGTCACCATCGACACCGCCGAGCGGCGGGTGCTGCTGGCCGACGGGACACGGCTGCCGTACGACGTGGTCGTGATCGCGACCGGCGCCGACTACCCGGCGCCGGCCCGGTTCGGCGGGACCACCACCGAGGAGGCGGTGAAGACCTTCAACGAGCACCAGCAGAAGATCGCCTGCGCCGAGCACGTCCTCGTGGTCGGCGGCGGGCCCTCCGGCGTCGAACTCAGCGCGGAGATCCGCCTGGCCCGGCCCCAGGCCCGGGTCACGCTCGCGCACTCCGGTCCCGCGCTGCTCGACGCCACGGGCAGCGAGCGGGCCGGACGCCGGGCGCGCGCCTGGCTGGAGGCCCACGACGTGGAGATCCGGCTGAACTCCTTCATGTCCCCGGGCAACGACTTCGGCACCTACCGCGATGCCCACGGCGACATCATCGCCGCCGACCTCTCCTTCTGGGCCACCGGCACCACTCCCAACACGCTCTGGCTGCGCCTCGCCGGCCACGGCGACTGGCTCAACCACTCCGGCCACGTGAAGGTCGACCGTGCTCTGCGGGCCGAGGGGCACCAGGACGTCTTCGCGGTCGGTGACGTCAACGACGCCAGCGAGCTGAAGATCACCCCGGCCGCGCTCGCGCAGGCGGACCTCGCGGCCTGGAACATCCGCGCCCATCTGAACAGTTCGGGCCGGCACCGCAAGGAACCGCGATTCTACCGACCCGTCCACCGCACCCCGATCATCGTCCCCTTCGGCCCGGCGGACGGCGTCACGATGCTCCCGGTGCCGGGCGGCGAGACCGCGGTCCTGGGAGGCCGTACGACCACACTGGCCAAGGCGAAGACTCTGATGACGCCGTACATGCGGCGGCAACTCGGCTACACGGCGGCGTGATCGCGCCGCGGGGCGGGTGCGTTCGGGCGGTCCGGCGTGATGACGCGTCGCGCCGCTCGCCGCAGGCGTGGTCCCGTTGTCGGCCTTGGTCCCGGTCGGTAAGAGATCACGCGTGCAGGACGTGCTGGGACGGGGTGACCAGTCCCGATTCGTAGGCGAAGACGACCGCCTGGACCCGGCCGCGGGCGCCGATCTTGGTGAGGATGTTGCTGACGTGGGACTTCACCGTGGTCGGTGCGATGGAGAGCCGGTCGGCGATCTCGGAGTTGGAGTCACCGGAGGCGACGGCGGCGAGCACGTCGCGCTCGCGACCGGTGAGGCTGTCCAGCCGGTTGCCGGACGCCGGCCCGTCCACGGTCCGCTGGTTGCGGACGGCGTCGATGAGCGCACGGGTCAGCCCGGGGGAGACGACGACGTCACCCGCGGCCACCACCCGGACGGCCGCGACGAGTTCCTCGGCGGTGGCCCCTTCGGGCAGATGCCCCGCGGCCCCGGCCCGCAGGGCGGCGTACGGCGAGGTGTCGTCGTCCGCGGTGAGCAGCAGGACGTGGGAGACGGGACCGTCCGGGGCGTGGGCGATACGGCGGACCGTCTCGGCGGTGTCCGGGTCGGTGCTCCGGCTGTCCAGCAGGACCACGTCCGGTCGGAGCCGGGCGCTGAGGCGGACCGTCCCGGGTCCGGGTGCCGCCTCGCCGACCACGGTCAGATCGGGCTGCGACTCCAGGAGCATACGAAGGCCGACACGCTGAAGTGCCTGGCCGGTGGCGATGAGGACGCTGGTCATGGCGTGCGTGCTCCATCCTCGCCCAGCGGGCAATCGTGCTAAACGAAACGGTTTCGTTTCCGTGGGATCAGCGTAACTCCGGAGTTATCGAAACGGGAGCGTGTCGATTGTGGGTTGGCTCACATCCTGTTCCGGTTTGGGCGGGCGCCAAACGCAACAACCGCTCGACCCCGTGCGATAAGTTCCCCGCCATGGCTGAACACGGAACCGTCGCCTGGCCACCCGCCCCGATCCGGACCCGACGGCTCGTGCTCCGCGCCTCCGAGGCCCGGGACCGGGCAGCGTTCGTCGACCTGTTCGCCTCACCCGAGGTGCACACCCATCTCGGCGGCCCACGACCCCGTGACGAACTCGAACGCCAGGTGCCCGAGCTGCCCGGGCGGCGCCCCGGCCTCTTCGTGGTCGAGCTCGACGGCTCGATGATCGGCATCGTCGAGCTCAACCGACGGGACGCCGAGCACCGGAGCCAGGTCCGTCCCGGCGCCGGGGAGGCCGAACTCGGCTACCTGCTGCTGCCCGAGGCGTGGGGACACGGTTACGCGACCGAGGCCTGCGCGGCTGCGCTCGACTGGTTCGCCGGCGTGCAGCCCGGCGCACCGGTGGTGCTCTCCACCTCCACCGCCAACGAGCCTTCCCTGCGCCTCGCACGGAAACTGGGCTTCACCGAGGTCGGCCGCTTCGAGGAGTGGGGTGCCGAACACTGGTACGGGGTCTGGACCCCTGTCACGAAGACCGCCTGACCTCCTCGCGCGGTCCGTGGCCCGGCAGGGTTCTCGTGACGACCCAGTGATGCTTTCCGATCTGCCGGGTGCGCCCGAAGCCCTGCGCCTCGAACATCGCCACGGTCCCGTTGTGCAGGAACGAGGAGGAGACCGCGCGATTCCCTGCGTCCTCGGGGTAGCTCTCCACCGTGCCGCCGCCGAGCCGCGCGATCTCCCGCAGGGCGCCGGCGAGCGCGGCCGCCGCCACCCCCCGGCGCCGGTAGCCCTTGTCCACGAAGAAGCAGGTGACGCGCCAGTCGGGCGGAGTACCCAGGCCCTGCTCGTAGACCCGCCGGTGCTTGATCCGGGGCAGTTCACCGGTAGGCCCGAACTGGCACCAGCCCACGCACACCGAGCCGTCGTACACGAGTGCGGCGTGCGCCCTGCCCTCCCGGACCCGCAGTTCCTTCTCCGCGCGGTTCTGCCCCGGGGACTTGTGGCGGCCCACTCCCTCCGCGTGGAAGGCCATGCACCAGCAGCCGCCCCACACTCCGTTGTGCCGCTCGACGAGCGACACGAAGTCGGGCCAGGTCGTCTCGTCCAGAGGTCTCACGCGGTAGGCGTCCTTCGGCACGCGACCAGGCTGCCACACGAGACCGCCGGCCAGGCCCTAGACCAGACTCTGCGTGCCGAGGACCGAGATCAGGCGCAGCTTCTCGGCGTCCTCGGTGCCGGGCTCCGCCGAGTAGACGAGGATGTGGAGATCGCCCTCGTCGACCCGGAGCAGGTCGCAGTCGAGGGTGAGGGTGCCGACCTGCGGGTGCTCGATCGTCTTGCGCGAGGCGGTGAGCCGACCCACCACGCCCGTGTCCCACAGCTCGGCGAACCGCTCGCTCCGGCTCCGCAACTCGCTTACCAGGAGCGGGATGTGACGGTCCGCGGGATAGCGGGCCGCGGTCGCCCGCAGCTCGGCGACCATGCCCGTCTCGAAGGCCGCCCGCTCCTCGGGTGTGTGCCGCACCCGGCTCGGCATCCCGGTGAAGTTCCGCCAGACACCGTTGCGTTCGAGGCCGCGCAGGACGGACGGATCGCCCAGCAGCGCCGCGTACATCGGGTTGGTCACGAGCAGCGTCATGGCCGCGTCGGAGACCGCGACGGGGGTGTCGACCAGTCGGTCCAGCAGGCGCTGCACACTGGGCGTGATGAAGGCCGGCACGACATCGGGGCCCGGCGGCACCTGGCCCGCGAGCCCGAACAGGTAGGTGCGTTCGTCCCCCGACAGCCGCAGCGCCCGGGCCAGCGCCTCGACCACCTGCACCGACGGGTTGACCGCACGGCCCTGTTCGAGGCGGGTCACGTAGTCGACCGAGATGCCCGCCAGCAGGGCCAGTTCCTCGCGGCGCAGTCCGGCCGCGCGCCGGTGCCCGCCCGAGGGCAGCCCGGCCGCGTCCGGGGCGACCCGGTCACGCCAGCGCCGCAGTGCCTGTCCCAGTTCCGTCGCCGCCATGCCCCTCAGTGAACACCGTCGGCCGCCGATGTGCCTGGTACCGCCAGTCCCAGGAAGAAGGGTCTTCTGGCTGCCTCCGGGACGGCGCGGGACGGTGGGTGCCATGACGACAACACTCATCACCGGAGCCAACAAGGGCCTCGGCCACGAGACCGCCCGCCGACTCGTCGCCGCAGGCCACACCGTCTGGGTCGGGGCCCGTGACGCCGAGCGCGGCCGGCGCGCCGCCGACGGACTCGGAGCCCGCTTCGTACTGCTCGACGTCACCGACGACGCGTCCGTGGAGGCGGCCGCCAAGACCGTCGAGGCCGACGGGGGCCTCGACGTCCTGATCAACAACGCCGCCATCGAGACCCGCACCGACGACAACAGCGTGCCGGTCGCCGAGACCGTCACCGCGGACCACATGCGCACCACCTTCGAGACCAACGTGTTCGGTGTGGTCCGCGTCCTGCACGCCTTCCTGCCGCTGCTCCAGCGCTCGGCCGCGCCCGTCGTGGTCAACGTCAGCAGCGGACTGGCCTCTCTGACCCACCTCTCCGACCCGGAGCACCCCGCGCACTTCTATCCGGGCATCGCCTACCCGACCTCCAAGACCGCGCTCAACATGCTCACCGTGCAGTACGCGAAGGCGTTCCCGGATCTGCGGATCAACTCCGTGGAGCCCGGCTTCACCAGGACCGACCTGAACGGCAACACGGGTACGCAGACCGTGGCGGAGGGCGCCGAGATCATCGTACGGATGGCGCAGGTCGGACCGGACGGCCCGACCGGGGGCTACTTCGACATCGACGGTCCGCTGCCGTGGTGACGCACGGCTGAACCGGCGAGAACCCGCGGGTCCCGGCGCCGCACGGCTGAACCGGACGGGCGCCCGCGGGCCCCGGTGCCGCGTGACCCGCAGTGCGGCCCGGGGCCGGCCGGCTCGTCAGTTCCGGCGGTCCGGCGTGCAGAGCACCAGTACCGCGCGGGCGACGAGTTCGCCGGCCCCGCCGAGCTCCTGGCGGTAGCGGTCCGTGATCTCCCGCACGGTCTCGGTGAACCCGGGGTCCACCGCGCGGGCCCGGGCCGGAGCGGGGAGCTCCTGAGCCATCTCACGGCGACGCGCGAGCAGCGCGATGATCTCCTCGTCGAGACGGTCCATCCGGGTGGGCGACACGTCGTTCCCGGGGGCGGTGGCCTGGTTCGTCGGCACGCTGAAACTCCGTTCCTCTGCGCGAGATGCACGAAACGCGGCGCGTTCCATCACGGCTGATCCCTGAAGACCCTGCCCGTGGCGGTCGGCGGGAATGCGTCCCGGTACCAGGAGCCGAAGCCGACGACCACGATCAGGCGGGTACGCCGAGGGTCTCGACCGCCTTGACGAGCGGGGCGAGTTCGGGATTGCGGGCGGCCTCGTCGAGCGCCTCGCGCAGGGCCGCCTCGTTGGTCGGGCGGGCCGCCTCCAGCAGGGTGCGGCCGGCGTCGGTGACGTCGGTGTAGATGCCGCGCCGGTCGGTGGGGCACAGATAGCGGGTCAGCAGCCCGCGGTCCTCGAGGCGGGTGACCAGCCGGGTCGTGGCGCTCTGGCTGAGGACGACCGCGTCGGCGACCTGCTTCATCTGGAGATGGCCGCCCTCCCCGTCATGCTGCCGGCTCAACACGTCCAGCAGGGAGTACTCCCGCACGCTCAGCTCGTGCCCGGCCTGGAGGGCACGCTCGATGTGGGCCTCGATCCTGCCGTGCAGGAGGGAGAGCGCGCACCAGCCCTGGGCGAGCGCGGTGAGTGCCGGGTCAGTCGCGGTCATGGCGCTGGGCCTCCGTCCCGAAGTGGTGGGATCCAGAATATGTCATCGGTGAAATAGTCGGCGTGAGCCTGTTGTGCGTGTGTACAAGTTCTGGTGGGTCGCGTCCGCCGTGCGCCGCCTGATACACCCATGCCATGACAGCCGACGCATCCGCTTCCTTCGTCAGCGGCCAGACGGCCCTCGTGGTGCCCGTGCCGGAGGCCGAGCCCGCGGTACGGGCCTGGCGCGACCGCTTCGATCCGGCGGCTCGGGCCGGTGTCCCGGCGCACGTCACCGTGCTCTTCCCGTTCCTGCCCGAGCCGCTGGTCGACGCCGGCACCCGCGCCGCCCTCGACGAGATCTTCGGCGCTCACCCCTCCTTCGACGTGCGGTTCGAGGACTGCGGCCGCTTTCCCGGACTGCTCTACCTCGCCCCCACCCCGGACATGCCGTTCCGCCGACTCACGGAGGCGGTCGTCGCACGCTGGCCGGAGGCCCCGCCGTACGGCGGGAAGTACGAGCCGCACCCGCATCTGACGGTGGCCCAGTCCCACGACGACTCCCTCCTGGACGAGGCCGAGGCCGACATCCGCACCCGCCTCCCCTTCGCGGCCCGGGTGTCGAAGGTCGATCTCGTCGCCTACACCGGCACCGACTGGCAGCACCGGACGCCCTTCGCCCTCCGGTAGCCGGACGGCACCCGCACCGCTCGGAAACCCTGTGGCCGGCCCGCTTCACCCGCCGGTATCGTCCGGGCTCCCGACCCGGCCGCACCGGCGGCCGGTCCTTGCGGAGAGCGAACCCATGACCGGCCGGCCACTGACGACGACCCTCTGGCGCCCCACCGGCCCGGTGGAACTGGACCTGGT
This sequence comes from Streptomyces sp. NRRL B-3229, assembly GCF_000719505.1. Taxonomy (NCBI): domain Bacteria; kingdom Bacillati; phylum Actinomycetota; class Actinomycetes; order Kitasatosporales; family Streptomycetaceae; genus Streptomyces; species Streptomyces sp. NRRL B-3229. The sequence goes on from NZ_JOGP01000018.1 coordinate 20,828, forward strand.
CCGGGAGCTCGACTGGCGCGCCTGGCCGCCCAGACTCCCCGAGCAGCCGATCTTCTACCCGGTCCTCGACGAGGACTACGCGATCAGGATCGCCCGGGACTGGAACGTCAAGCACGACGGCGCCGGCTTCGTGACCCGCTTCGAGGTCGAGTCCGGTTTCCTGAGCCGTTATCCCGTCCAGCAGGCCGGCGGCCGCACGATCCTCGAACTGTGGGTCCCCGCCGAGGAGTTGGACGAGTTCAACGCGCACATCGTCGGGACGATCGAGGTCGTGCACGAGTTCCGTTGAGCGCGGTGGGGGCCCTCACGGCCTGGTCAAGTTCCGCATCGTCAGGGCCAGTTGCAGTCGCAGTCGGCCCTGGGGGGTGCGCAGGGGCCAGCCCAGTAGATGCTCCGCGTGGGACAACCGGTCCTGGAGTGTGGAGTGGTGGACGTTGATCCCGGCGGCGGCCGCGCGCAGGCTCGCCGTCGAGACCACGGCGTCCAGGGTGGCCAGCAGCCAGGGAGTGCTCGCCCCCGCCGCCTCCAGGGCCCGGACATCGGGCGGCGCCTCCGCACCCGGTGCCACGAGCTCGGCCAGCAGCGCCACACCGCCCAGCTCGTCGGCGTGCACGACCCTCGGCCCCGGGTCCTGGGCGGTGCCCTCCGCGGTGAACCGCAGCGCGGTACGGGCCTGCGCCCAGGAACGCGGCAGGTCGAGCACGGGCACCTCGGGCCCCACTCCGACCCGGCCGGTGCCCGTACGTCCGGTGAGCGTTTCGGCGTCGGCCCGTCCGCTCATGACGAGGGGCCGCCCGTCGAGCGGAGCCAGCGCACGCGCCGTGCCCCCGGGATCCAGCCCCAGCCCCCGTGCCGCGTGCACTCGCGCCGCCTCCGGGGCTCCGGCGTCCAGCACGGTCTCGACCAAGGCGGGGTCGTCCACGGGCGCCCGTCCGCGGGTACGGTCCAGCACGAGCCGTACGGCCCCCGCGGCCCGCTCCAGGATCACCGCGTCCACGACACTGGGCGCCGCCCCGGCCCGTTCCAGCCACAGCGCGGCGGCCCCACCGGGTGCCAGCGCGGCGGAAGGCCAGCCGGGCTCCGGCGGGGCCCCGGAGTCCCGGCGCGTCCCGTCGGCCTCGACCCGCACCCGCACCCGGCGTTCCGCGTCGTCCAGCCGCGCGGGCACCCCGGCCAGCACGGCGGCGCCCCGCACCAGGGCCTCCAGCCCCGCACGGGACTCGGACAGCCGATCGAAGTAGGCGATGACCCGCACGGCGGCACCGGCGTCCGGATCCAGCGCGGTCAGGCGCCCGGCCAGCTCTTTCATACGGCTATGGTGCGCCATCGGCGCCGCGAAGCGCCCTGAGAGGGCGTGGGGAACCGCACGGCCTCGGCGCCGCGAAGCGCCCTGAAGGTGCGCCCGCGTGGAGCGACCCCGGCTCCGTCGTGACTCGGCCGTGCGGTTCCCCGCCATGGCACACCCGGCGCGCTACCGCGACCGTTCGACGTGCCACCCCGCAGCAGCCCCTCCCGCAGCCTCAGTTGCCCAGCAGCCTGCGCAACCACGTCACCTGAGCCGCGCGTGCGGTCTGCGACAGCGCCGCCTGCGGAGCGAAGCCGTCGAAACCGTGGAAGCCGCCGGGCCACACATGGAGTTCGGCCGCTCCGCCCGCCTGCCAGATCCGGGACGCGTACGCGACGACCTCGTCACGGAACGTCTCCGCGGAGCCCACGTCGAGGAAGGCCGGCGGCAACCCCGAGAGGTCCTCCGCCCTGGCCGCCGCCGCGTACGCCGGTACGTCCGGACCGCCCCGCCGCTCACCCAGCAACGCCGTCCACCCGGTCTCGTTCGCCGTACGGTCCCACACCCCCAGGCCCGCCATCTGGTACGTCGACGGACTGTCGTTGCGGTCGTCCAGCATCGGGCACATCAGCAGCTGACCGATCGGCCGGGGTCCCTTCCGGTCCCGGGTGAGCAGGGCCAGCGCCGCCGAGAGACCGCCCCCCGCGCTCGCTCCCGCGATGACGATCCGCCCGGCGTCGCCGCCGATCTCCCCGGCGTGCTCGGCGGTCCACACGAGCCCGGCGTACACGTCCTCGATCGGTGCCGGATGCGGATGCTCGGGCGCCAGCCGGTACTCCACCGACACCACCACCGCGTCCAGTTCCCGCGCCCAGGCCAGCGGACCGTCGACGCCGAGCCGGTTGTTGCCGAGGACCATGCCGCCGCCGTGGACGTGGTAGATCACCGGCCGACCGGCACCGCCGGGCTCCGGGGTGACGGGGCGGGCGATGAGCAGCGAGATCTCCGGGGCACCCGCCGGCCCGGGCACCGACCGGTCCTCCACCTTGAAGAACCCGTCCAGCGTCAGGTCCAGCTCGGCCAGCATCTGGATGGCCGGTCCCTGGCGTACGTCGTCGATCTCGTCCGGGGTGAGGCCGGGCGAGATCACGTCCTTGATCAGTTCCAGGGCGGCACCGAGTTCGGGGTCGAACGGGGGCGGCACGTGTGTCATGGCTTCTCCTCACGCGGGGTGCGGCGGCTCGTGGCGCCATGATCGGCCCGTCGGCGCCGGTCCGGGGCGCCGCCGTACGGCGGAACCTGCCCGCCGTACGGCGGGTGACAACGGCGAGAACCGCTCCGCTCACGCCTGACCTGCGAGTCTTTTCCCCCGCGTGACCCGTTGTTCACCTTGTGCAGGTGGATGGGATGCGCGGAGGTGGCCAGGCTTTCGATGCCCCCCCACGCACCTGGAGAACCTGTGAACGTCTCTCTCACCGTCTGGCTGCTGACCGTGGTCGCCCTGTGCGTCCTGGTCGGGGCCGACTTCTTCATCGGCCGTAAGCCGCACGACGTCTCGGTGAAGGAGGCCGGCGTCTGGACCGTCGTCTGGGTCGTGCTGGCCTGTCTCTTCGGGCTCGGGCTGCTCCTGTTCGGCGGTGCGAAGCCCACGGGCGAGTTCTTCGCCGGGTACATCACCGAGAAGTCCCTGAGCGTGGACAACCTCTTCGTGTTCGTCCTGATCATGGGGAAGTTCGCGGTGCCGTCGCAGTACCAGCAGCGGGTGCTGATGGTCGGCGTGATCATGGCGCTCGTGCTGCGCGCCGGGTTCATCGCGGCCGGCGCGGCGATCATCTCCACGTTCTCCTGGGTGTTCTACCTCTTCGGCGCCTTCCTGATCTGGACCGCCTGGAAGCTCGTGCAGGACGCCCGCAAGGGTGGGCACGAGGAGGAGTACGAGGAGAACAAGCTGCTGAAGACGGTGGAGCGGCGCTTCGGTGTCGCCGACCGCTACCACGGCACCAAGCTGTGGGTCGAGGAGAACGGCAGGCGGGTCATGACGCCGATGCTCGTCGTGATGCTCGCCATCGGTTCCACCGACGTGCTGTTCGCCCTGGACTCCATCCCCGCGATCTACGGCCTGACCCAGGACCCGTACATCGTCCTCACCGCCAATGCCTTCGCGCTCATGGGCCTGCGCCAGCTGTACTTCCTCATCGGCGGCCTGCTGAAGAAGCTGGTCCACCTCAGCTACGGTCTCTCGATCATCCTCGGCTTCATCGGGGTCAAGCTCGTCCTGCACGCTCTCCACGAGTCCGGCGTCCACGTCCCCGAGATCGGCATCCCCTTCTCCCTCGGCTTCATCGTCCTCGTTCTCGCGGTCACCACCCTGACAAGCCTGCGGGCGGCGAAGCGGCTGGAAGGGGTTGAGGGGGTGGAGGCGGAGCGGGCGGTGTGACGGGGGCGGGGCAGGCCCCGGAGGGCCCGCGTCGGTGTCCGGGCGGCGGATGCCTCGGCGCCGATCGCACCGCAGGGCGGCTGTCGCACCGGGCCGAGACGGCGGGCACGGCCGGTCGGCGTCCCGAGTGCTCCCCCCCCACGTCGAGGCGGTCGCACCTCTTCCCCCTTGACTTGAAGCGCGCTCCAAGTCGTAGCGTCGCCAGCGTCGGCCAAGCCCCGTGAGCGGAGACGTCATGCGTGTGGGTGTGCACATCAACCGGTTCGACCATCCCGCGGGTGGCCCCGCTCTCGGTGCCGAGCTCGCCGCCGCGGGCCGTGCGGCCGAGGCGGCCGGGGTGAGCTGGCTGTCGGTGATGGACCACTACTTCCAGATGGAGTTCAACGGCGGGGCCGAGGACCCCATGCTGGAGGCCTACACGACCCTCGGCTTCCTCGCGGCCCACACCGAGACGGTCCAACTCGGCGCACTGGTGACCGGAGTGACGTATCGTCACCCCGGACTGCTCGCCAAGATCGCGACCACGCTCGACGTGCTCTCCGGCGGCCGTGCCACCCTCGGGATCGGTGCCGCCTGGTACGACCGTGAGCACGAGGGCCTGGGCGTGCCGTTCCCGCCCGTCGCCGAACGTTTCGAGCGACTTGAGGAGACCCTGCGGATCTGCCTCCAGATGTGGGACCCGGCGACGAACGGCCCCTTCGAGGGCACCCACTACCGGCTCGCCGAGACCCTGTGCGTACCGCCCCCGGTCAGCAGCCCGCACCCCGAGATCATGATCGGCGGCAGCGGCGAGAAGAAGACACTGCGGCTCGTCGCCCGCCACGGCGACGCCTGCAACCTCTTCACCACCTCGCCCGAGGAGGTCGCCCACAAGCTCGACGTGCTGCGCGGTCACTGCGACACCGAGGGACGCGACTACGACGAGATCCGCAAGACCGTCCTCTACGTGGGCGAGTCCGCCTCCGCGGGCGACCTCGACACCTTCACCCGGGACATCGCGCGCTACACCAGGCTCGGCATCGACAGGGTCGTCCTCGGCCCGCGACTCGGCGCCCCCGCGCGGTGGATCGAACAGTTCGCGGCACCCGCCGTAGAGCGCCTGGCGGAACTGGACTGACCGGCCTAGGCGATGGCAGGCCGGCTGCGCGAGACGATCCGCGTGCCGTCGCAGTCGACCACCCGGACCTGCAACGAGCCGCAGCCGCATCGCGTCCACACCGTGCGGCCGTCGCCCGTGCCGTGCCGGGACACCACCTGGAAGGGCTCGGCGTCGTCCGGCCAGCCGCAGTGCGGGCAGACGGCGCGGGTCGTGCTGGTCATGGTGACTCCTTCGCATCCACGGACTGGGTACGGCCGTCGCGACACAGCCAGCATGCGGCGGGGTCTTCGTTCACGTCCACGTTGACTTTCTGGACGTCACCTTGAAGTGTTGGCTTCATGATCGACCTGCGCCGGCTCCACGTCCTGAGGGCGGTCGCCCACTACGGCACGGTCACCGCCGCTGCCCGGGCCCTGCACTTCACCCCGTCGGCGGCCTCCCAGCAGATCCGCCAGCTCGCCCGCGACCTGGGTGTGGACCTCCTGGAACCCCAGGGTCGGGGGATCCGTCTCACCCCGGCCGCCGAGAGCCTGCTCGCGCACGCCGACGCCATCCAGGCCCGCTGGGAACAGGCCGAACTGGAGCTGAGCGCCCACCGGGACGAGCCCGCGGGACCATTGCGGGTGGGCGGCCTGGCCGGTGCCGTCTCGGCCCTGCTCGCCCCTATGGCGGTCCGGCTGCGCGAGCGGCACAGCCGACTCACCGTCAGCATCCAGGAGTTGGGCCTGCCCGAGAGCTTCGACCTGCTCTTCGAGGGGGCGATCGACCTGGCCGTCGTGGAGGCGACCCCGTACAACCCGCCGATGAGCGACGCCCGCTTCGACCAACAGCCCCTCCTGGACGACCCGTTCGACCTGGTCGTACCCGCGGACCATCCGCTGGCCCGGCGTGACCAAGTGGATCTCGCGGACGCAGCCCACGAGGACTGGATCGCCCCCGTGATGGACAGCGCCTGCCGCACCCACGTCATGTCGGCCTGCGGCGCGGCCGGCTTCACCCCCAGCGTGGTCCACCAGGCCGTGGAGTGGAACGTCACCGCCCACCTGGTCGCCCACCGCCTGGGCGTGGCGCTGATCCCCCGCCTGGCCCACCTGACCCTCGACCTGCCGGTCACCCGGGTCCGCTGCGAGGGCCACCCCCATCGAAAGCTGCTGACCTGCACCCGCACCGGAGCCGCCGAACGCCCGGCGATCGCGGCGGCGCTCAGGGAACTGAGAGATCTGGCTCCGGCAACGGTGACGTGACGCGTCCCAAAGGGGCGCGGGGCTGTGTGTATCTGCGGCTCCGCCGCGTGGGCGCGATCAACCCCCGCCAGCCCGCAGGCGACACACGAAAGGGCCGGAGTACAAAGAACTCCGGCCCCTCGAAGAAACCGTTCAAGCGCCGCAGGTTCAGGCGGCCGCAACCTCACCCGCGTGGTTGTGCAGCTGCGCCACGACCTCGGCCAGCTGCGCGGCGACCTCCGCGTCGTCCGCCGGGTGCGTCTCGGCGAACCGGACCACGGAGCCCGGGATGGACAGCTTGACGTCCTCGAGCACCTTGCCGCCGGCGATGCCCACGGCCTTGCGGGTCTCGTCCTGCGCCCACACGCCGCCGAACTGGCCGAACGCGGTGCCGACCACGGCGACCGGCTTGCCGGCGAAGGCGCCGGCGCCGTACGGACGCGACAGCCAGTCGATGGCGTTCTTCAGGACGGCCGGGATCGTGCCGTTGTACTCGGGGGAGAAGAACAGGAACGCGTCGGAGGCCTGCGCGGCCTCGCGCAGCTTGGCGGCGGCCGCCGGGACGCTGCCCTCGACGTCGATGTCCTCGTTGTAGAAGGGGATCTCGGCCAGGCCCTCGTAGAGCACGATCTCCGCGCCCTCGGGAGCGTGCTTGACGGCCGCCTCGGCGAGCTGGCGGTTGTGCGAGCCGGCGCGAAGGGATCCGACGAGCGCCAGGATGCGAACAGACATGCGTTACTCCAAGGGTGCTGAAACACTGCCGTAATGTTCCGGACCGGGGTCCGTTTAATTTCTAGCATCCCAAACGGACCGGGGTCCAGTTTTCTTCCCGATGCTTTACGCTGGCTTCATGTCCGAGACCCTGTCCCCGCTGCCGATGCCCGAGGAGCCCTCCGACAAGCCCCGTCTCCTGGAGGTCGGATTCGCTCCCGACGAGCCGTGCCTGCGTGCCGACGCGGCCCGCAACCGGGCTCGGCTGCTGGAGGCCGCGACCCGGCTGATCGCGGAGCACGGTGTGGCAGGCGTCACCATGGAGGCGGTGGCCACGGCCGCCGGAGTCGGCAAGGGCACGGTCTTCCGTCGCTTCGGCGATCGCACCGGACTGCTCCTGGCGCTCCTCGACCACTCCGCCCACACGCTCCAGGCGGACTTCCTCGCCGGCCCGCCCCCGCTGGGCCCGGGAGCCCCGCCGGTGGACCGGCTGCGGGCGCTCGGCGTGGCCGTGCTGTACCGCTACGCCGAACAGCTGGACCTGCTGCTGGCCGCGCAGTCGGAGCCGACCCGGCGCCACTCCCACCCGGCGGCGCGCGCCCTGCACATGCACACCGCCATGCTGCTTCGGCAGATACTCCCGGACGCCGACTGCGAGCTGCTGGCCCAGACGCTGATGGCGTACCTCGACCCGGCTCTCATCCATCACCTCACCCGGCAGTGCGACATGCCGCTGGGGCGCCTGGAGGCCGGCTGGAACGACCTCGTGACGCGCGTGACCGGCGCCGATCCGCAGCGCTGAGCGGCAGCCCGGCGAGAGCGGCAACCCCACATGTGGGCGCCGTCACAGCTTCTGCAAAGATGACGATCGTCATGGTGCAGATACAGAACACGTCCGCGTCCGCATTACCGCGTTCCGTGCCCACGAGTGCCGATGTGGCCCGCCTGGCCGGCGTCTCGCGCGCGACCGTCTCCTACGTCCTCAACAACACCAGCGCCGTCCGGATCAGCGAACCCACCCGCCGCCGCGTCCACGCCGCCGCGAAGGAACTCGGGTACGTCCCGCACGCGGCCGCTCGCAGCCTGCGCGCCGGCCACAGCCGGATGGTGCTCATGCCGGCCCCGTCCATCCCGGTCGGCCCCCTCTACAGCCAGTTCATCAGCGAACTCCAGTGGGCCCTCGGCCGCCTCGACTACACCGTCGTCCAGTACGGCAGCGTCGGCCTCCAGGGGGAGGAGGCGGCCCGCGCCTGGGCCGAGCTGCGCCCGGTCGCCGTCCTGGTGCCCGGCACCGGACTCGGCCCGCAGGGTGTCGCCCTGCTCCGCCGCTCGGGCGCCCGAGCCGTGGTCACCCTCGCGCCCGAGGCCGTCGAGGGCGCCCACGCCCTGCTCATGGACCACGAGCGGGTCGGCCACTGCGCCGCCGACCACCTGTACGCGCGCGGCCGGCGCCGCATCGGTGTGGTGGTGCCCGAGGAGGCCGGTCTGGAGGCCTTCTCGCTGCCCCGCCTGGCGGGTGTGCGCCGGGCCCTGCAAGGCACGGACGCCACGCTCACCGAGCTGCCCCTCGCCTTCGAGGAGCAGTCCGCGATCAGGCTCGCCGCCCGCTGGCGGGAGCTCGGACTCGACTCCGTGTTCGCATACAACGACGAATACGCGATGCTGTTGATGCGAGCCCTTCAGGACGAGGGGCTGCGCATCCCGGAGGACACGGCGGTGATCGGCGCCGACGACCTGCTCCTCGGCCGGCTGCTGCGCCCCCGGCTCAGCACCGTCCACATCGAGCTGCCGTCCGGCCGTGACCTGGCCGAACTGGTCGACCGCGCGGTGCGCGAACCGGGCGCCGCGACCGAGACGCACACGGTGCTGGGTGCCACGGTGGTGCACCGCGACTCCAGCTGACGGACGCAGGGAGGCCTGCCATGCGCACCACGGTCGGGATCATCGGCGGTGGCCCCGCCGGACTGCTCCTCGCGCGCATGCTGCACCGCGCCGGCGTCGACTGCGTGGTCCTGGAGAGCCGGACGCGGGAGTACGTCGAGCACCGCCAGCGGGCCGGCATGCTGGAGCAGGGCACCGTCGACGCCCTGCGCGCGTGCGGGGCCGCCGACCGCCTGGAGGCGCAGGGCCTGGTCCACCGGGGCATCGAGCTGCGGTTCGCGGGGGAGCGGCACCGCATCGACTTCCCCGCGCTCACCGGCGGCCGTACGGTCACCATCTACGCCCAGACCGAGATCGTGAAGGATCTCGTCGCACTCCAACTGGCCGAAGGGCCGCCGCTGTTGTTCGAGGCGGAGGCCCTCGCGGTCGAGAAGCCGGACAGCGACGCCCCCGTGGTGCGGTTCCGGCACGAGGGCCGTGAACAGACGCTGGCCTGCGACTGGGTCGCCGGCTGCGACGGCTTCCACGGCGTCTCCCGCAAGTCCTTCCCGGCGGCGACGAGCCGGACGTACGCGCGCGACTACCCGTACTCCTGGCTCGGGATCCTCGCCGACGTCCCGCCCTCCTGCGAGGAGTTGATCTACGCCCGCGGCGAGCGCGGCTTCGCGCTGCACAGCATGCGCTCCCCGTCCGTCTCCCGGCTCTACCTCCAGGTCCCCAACGGCACGGACGCCGCCGACTGGTCCGACGAGCGCATCTGGGACGAGCTCGCCGCCCGCTTCGCGGTCGACGCCGACTGGACCCTCGCCAGGGGTCCCGTCACCGCCAAGTCGGTGACCCCGATGCGCAGCCATGTCCACGAGCCCATGCGTCACGGCCGCCTGCTGCTGGCCGGGGACGCCGCGCACATCGTGCCGCCGACCGGGGCCAAGGGGCTCAACCTCGCCGTGTCGGACGTGTCCGTCCTGGCGCGCGCCCTCATCGAGGCCCACCGCACGGGATCCACGCAACTGATCGACAGGTATTCGGAGTTGTGTCTTTCTCGTGTGTGGCAGGCCACGCGCTTCTCGTACGACATGACTAGGATGTTGCACGCTCAACCAAACGGGGATGCGTTCGAGAGCCGGATGCAGCTCGCACGGCTGCGCCGAATCACCGCATCCCGCCATGCGGCCGCCGAACTGGCCGCGAACTACACGGGACCACCCCTGCCCGCGTGAGTCCCGCAGGTGATCGAACGGAGAGCCGTCATGTCGTTGCTCGACCCCAGGAGCTGGCAGCCCCACCCCCTTTCGGGACCTGAGTACGCGGTCACCGAGCCCGCCACCGGCGACACCCTCGCCACCGTCACCCTCGCCACCGGCGAGGACGTGGAGCGCTCCGCGGAGACCGCCCGCGCCGCCCAGGCCGAATGGGCGCGGCTCCCGCACTTCGTCCGGGCCGGGGTACTGCGCAAGGCCGGTGACCTGTTCGCCGCGCACGCCGAGGAACTGCGCGGATGGCTCGTCCGCGAGTCCGGGTCCATACCCGGCAAGGCCGACTTCGAGCTGCACGTGGCCGCCCAGGAGTGCTACGAGGCCGCCGCCCTCGCCTCCCGCCCCGCGGGCCAGGTCCTGCCCAGTGAGGCGCCGAGGCTGTCGTACACCCGCCGGGTCCCGGTCGGCGTCGTCGGCGTGATCTCGCCCTTCAACGCCCCGCTGATCCTGTCGATCCGCTCCGTCGCCCCCGCGCTCGCCCTGGGCAACGCGGTGATCCTCAAGCCCGACCCGCGCACCGCGGTCTGCGGCGGACTCTCGCTCGCCGCGGTCTTCGCGGAGGCCGGGCTGCCCGAGGGCCTCTTCCACGTCCTGCCCGGCGGCCCGGACGTCGGCCAGGCCCTGGTCGCCGACCCGCGCGTCCCCGTCATCTCCTTCACCGGGTCGACCGCCGCCGGCCGCGCGGTGGGCGAGGCGGCCGGACGCCACCTCAAGCGCGCCCACCTGGAACTCGGCGGCAACTCCGCCCTGATCGTTCTGGAGGACGCCGACATCGAGGCCGTCATCTCCACGGCCGCCTGGGGATCCTTCTTCCACCAGGGCCAGATCTGCATGACGACGGGCCGCCACCTCGTCCACGAGTCGCTGTACGCGGAGTACGTCGAGCGGCTGGCCGCCAAGGCCGACTCGCTCGCCGTCGGCGACCCGAACCGGGAGCAGGTCCACCTCGGCCCGATCATCGACGACAACCAGCTCGCCAAGGTGCGCGGGCTGGTCGACGCCAGCACCGCCCAGGGCGCCAAGCTGGCCGCGGGCGGCACCCACGAGAAGCTCTTCTACCGGCCGACGGTCCTCGCGGGCATCGACGACAGCACGCCCGCCTACGCGGAGGAGGTCTTCGGGCCCGTCGCGCCCGTACGGTCCTTCGCCACCGTGGACGAGGCGGCCGCGCTGGCCGCCGCGGGGCCCTACGGCCTCTCGCTGGGCATCGTCACAGGGGACGCGGCCCGCGGTCTCGACCTGGCGGAGCGCATCCCGACCGGCATCGTGCACATCAACGACCAGACCGTGAACGACGAGGCCGTCGCGCCCTTCGGCGGCATCGCCGCGTCCGGCACCGGCGCCCGGTTCGGCGGCGAGGCCAACGTGGAGGCCTTCACCGACGTGCGGTGGACGACGGTACGTGCGGACGTGGCGACGTACCCCTTCTGATCAGGGGTTCTTACTGGTCGCTCTGCTCGGCCTGGGCCTGCTGCGCGGCCACGGCCTTGCGGACCTCGTCCATGTCCAGCTTGCGGGCCTGCCCGATGACGTCCGTCAGGGCCGACTCGGGCAGCGCGCCCGGCTGCGCGAACACCGCGACCTGGTCGCGGACGATCATCAGCGTCGGGATCGACTGGATGCCGAAGGCCTGGGCCAGCTCCGGCTGGGCCTCGGTGTCCACCTTGCCGAAGACCAGGTCGGGGTTGTCCTCGGCGGCCTTCTCGTAGACCGGCGCGAACTGGCGGCAAGGACCGCACCAGGACGCCCAGAAGTCGATCAGGACGAACTCGTTGTCCGTGACCGTCTGGTCGAAGTTCTCCTTGGTGAGCTCCACGGTGCTGCTCATTGAGCCAACCCTCTTCCTGGTGTCGGGGAAACCGTCCGGCACAACACGCCCGGTCGGGCACGTATTCCACGCGCTGTTCGGCGCGCTTACCCATGTGGCCCCGGCGCACACCACCCACCAGACTGGGCCCATGACGGAAACGGAAGACATCGCGAACAGCACCTACGACGTAGTGGTGCTCGGTGCCGGACCCGTGGGGGAGAACGTGGCGGACCGCACCCGTGCGGCCGGGCTCTCCACCGCGGTCGTGGAGAGCGAGCTGGTCGGCGGAGAGTGTTCGTACTGGGCCTGCATGCCCAGCAAGGCCCTGCTGCGGCCGGTGATAGCCCAGGCCGACGCCCGCCGCCTGCCGGGACTGAGCGCCTCGGTGCAGGGCCCCCTCGACACGGCAGCGGTCCTCGCCCGCCGGGATTACTTCACCTCGAACTGGAAGGACGACGGCCAGGTCGGCTGGCTGGAGAGCATCGGCGCCGACCTTTACCGCGGCCACGGCCGCCTCGACGGGGAACGCACGGTCACGGTCACCGCGCCCGACGGCACCAGGACGGTGCTGACCGCCCGGCACGCCGTGGCCGTCTGCACCGGCACCCGGGCCGTGCTGCCCCACCTGCCGGGCCTCGACGAGGTCAAACCCTGGACCAGCCGCGAGGCCACCAGCGCCAAGGCGGCACCCGGCCGGCTCGTCGTGGTCGGCGGGGGAGTGGTCGCCACCGAGATGGCCACCGCCTGGCAGGCCCTCGGCTCCCGGGTCACCCTCCTCGTGCGCGGAAAGAACCTGCTCAACCGCATGGAGCCGTTCGCGGGCGAGCTCGTCGCCGAGGCGCTCACCGAGGCGGGCGTCGACGTGCGCACCGGCACCTCCGTCGAGTCGGTCACCCGGGAGAACGGCACGGTCGTGGTCGTCACCGGCACCGGTGACCGCATCGAGGCCGACGAGATCCTCTTCGCCACCGGACGCGCCCCGCACACCGACGACATCGGCCTCGACACCGTCGGCCGGGAGCCCGGCAGCTGGCTCGAGGTCGACGACAGCCTGCGCGTCACCGGCACCGACTGGCTCTACGCGGTCGGCGACGTCAACCACCGCGCGCTCCTCACCCACCAGGGCAAGTACCAGGCGCGCATCGCGGGAGCCGCCATCTCCGCCCGCGCCTCCGGCGCCCCGGTCCAGGTGGACCCCTGGGGCGCGCACGCGGCCACCGCCGACCACGACGCGGTACCCCAGGTCGTCTTCACCGACCCGGAGGCGGCCTCCGTGGGCCTCTCCCTCGCGGAAGCCGAACAGGCGGGCCACCGCGTCCGCGCGGTCGACTACGACCTCGGCTCGGTCTCCGGCGCGGGCCTCTACGCCGAGGGCTACCGCGGCCGCGCCCGCATGGTGGTCGACCTGGAACGCGAGATCCTCCTCGGCGTCACCTTCGTCGGCCCCGGCGTCGGCGAACTGATCCACTCCGCCACGATCGCGGTCGCCGGCCAGGTCCCGGTCAGCAGGCTGTGGCACGCGGTCCCGGCGTACCCGACGATCAGCGAGGTGTGGCTGCGGCTCCTGGAGGCCTACCGGGACAACTAGGAGGGCAGCTCGAACCCGAGGGACGCGGCCGCCTGCTCCGGGGTCGGCTGCGTCCAGCGTTCGGCCATCGCCTGGTTCGAGGACAGGGAGCGCAGTTCCGCGCGGTCCAGGTAGAGGGTGCCGTCGAGGTGGTCCGTCTCGTGCTGGACGATCCGCGCGGGCCAGCCCGTGAACACCTCGTCCACCGGCCGGCCGAGCTCGTCCTCGCAGGTCAGCCGGACCGCGGCGGGCCGTGCCACCACGGCCTGCCAGCCGGGCACGCTCAGACAGCCCTCGAAGAACGCGGCCCGCTCGGGATCGGCCGCCTCGTACGACGGATTGACCAGCACCCGGAACGGCTGCGGGACGCGTCCGCGGGCCAGCCGCACCTCCTCGGGCACCGGAGCGGGGTCCTCGATCACCGCGATCCGCAGGGGGACCCCGACCTGAGGGGCGGCGAGCCCGACGCCGGGCGCCGCGTGCATCGTGATGCGGAGGGCCTGGACGAAGCGGGAGAAGAGGGCGGCGTCCAGGTGGCCGTCGTAAGGCTCGATGCTGTTGCGCAGAACCGGGTCGCCGGCCGCGACGATCGAGAGCGGGCCGTCCGTGGTGAGGAGTTCCTCGATCAGGTCGGCAAGGGGCTTGCGGGGACTCGGGGTTGCCATCGCGCCAGGATGCCATGTGCGCCTCATGTGTGATGCGGGTCACTCGACGTGCCGGGAACTCGGCGGCCCCGCCCTCCGACTACTGGACCGCCACCGTCCCCAGCCCCCGGAGAAGCCGCCGATGTCCACCGCTCCCACGACGACCACGGACGAGGCCCCCGGGCCGGCCGCTTCGGCGCCGACCCCCGGCAGATGGGCCCCGCTGCGCCCGCTCGTGCTGCGTCTGCACTTCTACGCCGGCGTGTTCGTCGCGCCCTTCCTGCTGATCGCCGCCGTCACCGGCTTCCTGTACGCAGGGGCCTTCCAGGCCGAGAAGATCGTCTATCGCCACGAGATGACCGTCGCCGCCGTCGGGGAGAGCGAACTCCCCGTCTCGGAGCAGGTGGCCGCCGCGCGCAAGGCCCATCCCGAGGGCACCGTCACGGCCGTACGGCCGTCTCCCGAGGCCGACGCGACCACCAGGGTGATGTTGTCGGGCGTGAAGGGTGTCGACCCCGGTCACACGCTCGCCGTGTTCGTCGACCCGTACACCGGCAAGGTCCGCGGCGCGCTGGAGCAGTACGGCTCCACCGGGGCGCTCCCCCTGCGCACCTGGATCGACGAGTTCCACCGGGACCTCCACCTCGGCGAGAACGGCCGCCTCTACAGCGAGTTCGCCGCGAGCTGGCTCTGGGTGATCGCGGGCGGCGGCGTCGTGCTGTGGTTCTCCCGCCGTCGCGCCCTGCGCAAGGTCCGCGGCACCAGCGGGCGGCGCCGCACCCTCGGCCTGCACGGGACCGTCGGCGTCTGGGCCGCGGCCGGCTTCTTCTTCCTGTCCGCGACCGGCCTGACCTGGTCCACCTACGCGGGCGCCAACATCGACGAACTCCGCACCTCGCTGGGCCAGGCCACCCCGTCGGTATCCGCCACCGCGGGCGGCGACCACTCCGGCCACGGCGCCTCCGCCTCCGCCGGGGACGCCGAGCACGGCGTCGGCCTCGACAAGGTGCTGGCCGCGGCCCGTGGCCAGGGCCTCGGCGACCCCGTGGAGATCGTCCCGCCCGCCGACGCGTCCTCGGCCTACGTCGTACGACAGGTGCAGCGCAGCTGGCCCGAGAAGCAGGACTCCGTCGCTGTCGACCCGACCACCGGCAAGGTCACCGACACGCTGCGGTTCGCCGACCACCCGCTGCTCGCCAAGCTGACCCGGTGGGGCATCGACCTGCACACCGGCGTCCTGTTCGGGCTGGTCAACCAGATCGCCCTGATGATCCTCGCCCTGTCGCTGGTCCTGCTGATCGTGTGGGGCTACCGGATGTGGTGGCAGCGCGGCCGGGGCTCCGCCTTCGGACGGCCGATCCCGCGCGGAGCCTGGCAGCAGGTGCCGCCGCAGATCCTGGTGCCCGGCGTGGTCCTCGTCGCCGTCCTCGGCTACTTCGTGCCGCTGCTCGGCATCCCGCTGGCGGGGTTCGTCGTGGCGGATGTGATCCTCGGCGAGATCGCCCACCGGAAGGGGAGGAAGACGGCGGCGGTCTGAGGCGGCCTGCGGCCGCTCCTGCGCCGTCACTGCCGCGAACTCGCTACGCCGTCAGTGCCGCCAGCTCCCTGTTGGCCCGCTCGGTGATGAGGCTCAGCACCCGCCCGGCCACGGCGAGTTCCTCCTCGGGGATGCCGTCGTAGACCCGGGCGGAGACGGGGGCCGTCTCCGCGGACGTCACCTCGTACAGCTGCCGCCCGGCATCCGTGATCCGCACCTGGGACGGCAGCCGGGCCGCCAGCGCCCCCGCGGTGACCAGCTCGTCGACCACGGCCTGCGCTTCCTGCGTCCTGATCTTGAGCGAGCCGACGACATCGTCGACGAGGTGCTGCCGCTCGACCGGGCCCTCCGCGACGGCGGCCAGTCGCAGGGTGACGGACTGCTGGAAGGTCAGGCCGTGGCGGGCGAGGACGTGCTCCAGGATCCCGCGGGCCGCGTAGTGGGCCAGGGCGATGACACGGGGGTTCAGGAGAGGAGGGGCGGTGGTCATGGCTGCTCCTTCGGGTTGTCGTTCGCCGGGTCGAGGGGGGTGTCGAGCAGGGTCGCCAGTTCGCGCTTGAACTCTCGTGTGCGGGTGCTGTCCAGGCCTCCGAGGGGCGCCAGCAACTGCTCCAGGAGTCCCTGGACCACCTCGATGGCCCGCCCGGTCCGCTCCCGGCCCTCCTCGGTGAGCGCCAGTTGCACCGCGCGCGGGTCGCGCGGGTCGCGGGTGCGCTCCAGGAGCCCCGCGCTCTCCAGGGAGCGCGCGAGCTTCGAGACGTAGAGCGGTTCGAGGCCGGTGTGGTCGGCGAGGCGCCGCTGGCTGGGCCGCTCGCCGCCGCGCTGCATGCCGTACAGCGAGGCCATCAGGGAGTACTGGGCGTGGGTCAGGCCGAGCGGGGCCGTCGCGCGGTCGACGGCGACCCGCCACTTCATCGACAGTCGCCAGACCAGGAAACCGGGCGTTGCGCCCTCGGGTGCCGTACTCATGCTCGATACAGTACATGGCTACTATAGCCATGGCTACTGTCTTTTGGTCGCGGCTGGTGTCTTACGGCGCGGGCCCTGTCCCGTGCCGGTCCCCGTGCCCGGCGGACGGCCTGACGGGAGTCGCTTCACGGGGCTAGGTTGGGCGCCATGAGCAATCTTGATCGCGAGGCGGTACCCGCCCTGTGCGGTGGCCGCGGCTTCGTGGTGGCGGAACCCGTGCGTGAACTCCTCAGCCCTCGCCGCGTCAAGCTCGGCGAGTCCAGCGAGGTGCGCCGGCTGCTGCCCAACCTGGGCCGCCGCATGGTCGGTGCCTGGTGTTTCGTCGATCACTACGGCCCCGACGACATCGCCGACGAGCCGGGCATGCAGGTGCCCCCGCACCCGCACATGGGCCTCCAGACGGTGAGCTGGCTGCACCAGGGCGAGGTGCTGCACCGCGACTCCACCGGCAGTCTCCAGACCATCCGCCCCCGTGAGCTGGGCCTGATGACCTCCGGCCGCGCGATCAGCCACTCCGAGGAGAGCCCCCGGTCCCACGCCCGCTACCTGCACGGCGCCCAGCTCTGGGTCGCCCTCCCCGACGGGCACCGCCACACCGACCCGCGCTTCGAGCACCATGCCGAGCTGCCGCAGATCACGGCGCCGGGTCTCACGGCCACCCTCATCCTGGGCGACCTCGACGGCGCGCGCTCACCCGGCACGGCGTACACCCCGATCGTCGGCGCCGACCTGACCCTGGCCGGCGGCGCGGACGTACGCCTGCCGCTGGAACCGGACTTCGAGTACGCCGTGCTGGCCATGTCCGGCGAGACCCACGTGGACGGAGTGCCGGTCCTGCCCGGCTCGATGCTCTACCTCGGCTGCGGCCGTACCGAACTCCCGCTGCGCGCCGAGTCGGACGCGGGCCTGATGCTCCTGGGCGGCGAGCCGTTCGAGGAGGAGCTCGTCATGTTCTGGAACTGGATCGGGCGGTCCCAAGAAGAGATCGTGCAGGCGCGTCAGGACTGGATGGAAGGCAGTCGCTTCGGTGAGGTGAAGGGGTATGACGGCGCGCCGCTGCCCGCTCCGGAACTGCCGCCTGTGCCGTTGAAACCGCGGGGCAGGGTGCGATGACCTGCGGAAATACCTGTGTGCTGGTAAGGCTGTCGAGCAAGGCGCGGCCGGAAAATGCCTCTTGCGGTCGACCGCTTGCAGGGGGGGGCGACCGCATCGCCGTCTCGGCCTGGGGTGGGCGGCGGTTCCACGGTGTGGCTGTCCGTGGGCAGCTGTGGCAGAACTCCTGCTGACCTTCGAAAAGGCGGGATCTCCCATGCGCTCGTCCCAGATCATCCCGGTCGGGAACGGCGGCATGGTTGTCACCTTCACAAAGCACGGGGTAACACCATGACAGACAAGCCTGAGAGCTTGGACTTCCTGTGGGACGGCACCGAGGACGGCTGGGTCGTCATCACATCCGACCTCGGGCTCGGGACCATCTACAACACCGAGACGCACATGGCTCTGGTCCTTGAGGACGAAGCCGAATACGAGCACGCCATCCGGACGATGCACGAGCACGGTCGCCCGTTCTTGGACTCCATCCCATAGAGAGAGCGGTGGCCGCCTTCATGCCAAGGCGGCCACCGTGGCCAGCTCCATGTCGTTGTCCGAAACAGCCGGCTTGGCAGCGTCCGCGGTTCTGTCGGGCCAACGCCATGGCGAGGTCCTACCTGTACCAGCAGTGCAACGAGGGCTGCACGGACGCTGCACGGCTTCACGTGGAGACCACCGAGCTTCTTCAGCGTTGCCGCTCCAGCGTGACGATGGCCTTGGCGATTGATGTGATGAAGGGGCGGGGCCTCCCGCTCCCGCCGGGTGCGCAGGATGCTCGGCTCGGGCAGAGAGTCCGAACTCGGGGAGGTCCTCGATGAGTTCACCGTACGACTGTGTGCAGTGGGTGGGAATGGATCTGCACCGGTGCCGCTCGGTTCTGGTGCGGAGGCGGCGGACGGGCAGCGGCTGGGCAAAATGGTCCGCCTCAACAACGGTCCGGCCCGGCTCAAGCGGGAGATCGCCAAGGCCGGGCCGCAGCCGAAGGTGGTGCTGGAGGCCACGCCCGGCTGGTACTGGGCCGCCGACGCGCTGGCCGAGGCCGGGACCGAGGTGCACCTTGCCCGGCTGGCCCCGCCCGAGACCCGCGAACCGCGGGAGCGCCTGGTGATGGATGGGATGTTCTCAGTGCACCGGGGCGGACGTCCGGGCGAGCAGCCGCTCCACATGTGCGAGCGGCCGGAGGACGCAACGGCCCAGCAGCAGGGAGGGGCTGATCAAGGTCGAACCGACCTCGTGGCTGTCCTTGACACAGGCGTACGGCGAACTGTGCACCTGTATCTCGCGCCCCGTTGCCGTGATCTGCCGGGCCAGCGCCACCTTGGGTGCGCACACGGCCACCGGCCCGACGACGTCCGCCGTCAGGCGGCCCGCCCGCACCCGGCGAGCCCACAGCGCCTCGATGATCAGGTGTTCGCGCACGGAGAAGCCGCCGATCGCGGTCCCCAGGACCCAGCCGTCGTCGATCCCGCCGAGCAGTTCGGTCTCGGACCGCGTTCCCGGGCCCACCTCGAGCACGCTGCACCGAGGCATCACCGCCCCGGGCGCCCCCCGACCGTGACCGGTGCTGCGTCCCGCACTCAGCGCACGGGTGGCGTGGTCGGTGAGCAGCCCGGCCCAGCGGCCCTCGCGCACCAGCGCGACGGCACGAGGCGGGGTGCCCTCGTCGTCACGGACGTAGCTGCCCGCGTAGGGACGAGCCGTCGGGCGGTCCCATACCGTCAGCGGCGCGCGGGTCCACACATCGCCGAGCCCCAGGCCGAGTGCCTTGCGGTGGACGAGGTAGTTGTCGGCCTCACTCGTGTGCCCGAAGCACTCGTGCACCAGCACCCCGGCCGCCGACGGCGTGAGCAGCGTCGGGCCCGACACCGGTCCGGGCAGCGGGCGGCGCCGAGCCACCAGCGCACGGTCGTCGAGCAACTGCCGTACACCGGAGGCCACCTCACCCGCCACATAGGTGCGGTCGTAAGCGGCGACGCCCCATTGCGGCGTTCGGCCGTGCTGTGCAGGTCCGAGCGTGATGCGCACCCGGCACAGCCCGTCCGATTCGTCGCGGACGATGCGCGCCCGGGCTCCGAGCCCGGTGCGGGCCGTCTCAAGCGCCGCGCGCAGGGCCTGTTCCCCGGAATCGCGCGTGGCGGCGGGCAGACCGGTGGTGCCGTCAGGCATGGTTCAGCCGGCTGATCGCTTCCCTGCACCCCGCGATGATCCGGGCACCGTGCTCGGTCGGCTCCGCCACTTCGAGCAGGTTCTTCTCGGCAACGCGCAGCTGACCGGTCTTCAGGGCGCAGTAGCGCTCCAGGCGTCCCCGTTCGACCGGATCGGACTCGGTCCGCAGATGGCGGTCGGCCGCATGGACGTCGTTGATGAAGGACAGGATCCCGTGCAGGATGTGCCCGAGCGGGCGTTCCGCGTCGACGAACGGGGAATGGTGCGTGGCCTGCGGATTGCGCACCACCGCCACGCAGTCGAGGATCCCGCTGAAGCGCTGGTGGGTGGCCTCATGGACCAGCGTCTGGGCGAGCATGTAGGCGGGCCGCTCGCTGGTCAGCACCAGACCGCGCAGACCGTGGATGCTGAAGTTGAGCGGCCGCAGCCCGCGGTGGTTGCCCAGTGCCGCGAACGCCTGGATGTCGATGGCGGCCATGTCCCGGCCCTCGGGCCACACGGCAGCCAGCGCGTCCGCTCCGTTCCGCACCCTCGCGGCGAAGGCCCCCGCCCGCTCGGCGGTGAGGTCGAGCGGATCCTCGTCACCCTCGCAGGCCCACGCGAACAGCTGGGCGGAGCGGGCGCCGGCGCCGGTGGTGATCACCGGGGCCGCGGTGCGCCGGGGACCGAGGTGTACGGAGACCTGCGGCTGCTCCGCGGCCAGGCACCTGCCGAGTTGGTCGAGAAGCTGCGCCGGGTCCGCGTCGGACCTGGTGCTGCGCCAGGTCCAGCCCGTGACATCGGGGCGAACAGCCCAGCTCAGGGCCTCGTCGACCTCCCAGCCGTCCACCAGTTCCAGCACCCGGGCGGGCTGGGACGCGCCGGGCTGGTCCTCGCGCAGTCGCTTCACCCCGCGCAGCAGCCGCACCAGGTACTGCCGGGCGACGACCCGGTGCAGCTGCTCGTTGGCGGCGACGGCTTCGGCGTCCTCGGCGAGGACGATCAGCGCGAGGTCGGGCAGTCCTCGGGCGGACCTGTCCGCGGCAAGTTCCTTCAGTCGCATGTCTCCCCCTTCGCGGAGCGGGTCACGTCGCGCAGTGCTCGTAGCAGTGCCTCTTCGAGCCGGTCCGGGTCGGCCCCGGCCAGGGGCAGCGGCTGCCACCAGGCGTCTTCCGCGGCCAGTGCGCGCAGCAGCGGTTTGAGGTGGCTGCCCAGCGCACTGCGCGCGTTGTACGAGAAGGAGACACTGACCGAGCCCTGCGCCGAGCCGTCCGGATCCTCGACGCCCTCGTGCGGGGCGAACAGCGGGAGGTAGAGAACGTCGCCGGGGTGCAGCACCACCTGCCACGGGGGCTCTGGGAACCGACCGGAGGGAACGAACCCCTTGGTCTCCAGCATGCGTTTGCGCTGCCGCTCGCGGCCGGTGTGTTCCGGAAGACCCACCAGCCAGCTCTTCGAGCCCTGTTGCTGGACCACGAAGTTGTCGCTGTGATCGAAGTGGCAGCCGATTCCCGCGCCACTGCCGCGGGTGACGGACAGGTCGGCCGTGCACTCGTCCCAGCCCATGAGGTCCGCCAACCGCGTGCAGGATGCGGCCAGTTCGGGCATGGTGTGCTGGGCCTGGTTGACGAAGAGCACGGTGCTGTCGGGGCGCCGGTGCACACCGGCTCCCGAGGTGTCGCCGTCCAGCCGGGCCTCCAGCGCCTCGACGTCGGACCACTCCAGGGCGGGGGCCAGGAAGTTCTTGCCGCAGCCGCGCAGTACCAGGGGACGGCGGCGCCAGTGGTCGCGGTAGAAGCGCTCCCGGTCGAACCGGTCGATCTCGTCGGGCCGCCCGGCGCAGGCCATCGCGTCGATCTGCGTTGGC
This sequence comes from Streptomyces sp. NRRL B-3229, assembly GCF_000719505.1. Lineage (NCBI taxonomy): Bacteria > Bacillati > Actinomycetota > Actinomycetes > Kitasatosporales > Streptomycetaceae > Streptomyces > Streptomyces sp. NRRL B-3229. Next base: position 42,351 of record NZ_JOGP01000018.1, read on the forward strand.
TCGTTCATCGCAGCCCCCATGAGCTCAGGCGGTCCTCGAGCGAGGCCCGGACGGACGGCGTGAGTGCGTCGGGGCGGCCGTCGAGCAGGCTGGTCAGGGCGTCGAACAGCGGACGGCGGGCCGGCCCGATCACGCAGCGTCCGGCTCCGGCCAGGAACATCGTCGGTTTCAGTTGCCATTCGGCGGGTGCCTCGGCGTACTCCCGGAACCCGCACAGCACGTCCCCGTGGAAGGTCATGTCACGCAGTCCCACGTCGAAGGTCGCGTGGGCGCCGGTGGCGACCGCGCGGGTGACGGCGGCGGCCGCCTCGTGATGGACGAGCGGCTCCAGTTCGCCGGACGGGTCGAGGCCGGCGGGCCGTGCGGCCATGAAGCGGTGGAAGCACTCGGGCAGGGTCGTGCCCCGTCCCCGGGGCGAGAAGGGGACGTCCCGGAACTCCTGGAAGGCCGGCGAGGCGATGAACGCCTCGGCCACCTCGTTGACCGGGGCGTGGCGCCCTTCCCGCAGCGCGTCCAGCGTCCGGGGGAAGGATCCCTTGAGGCCGGGCCCGGTGCCGGTGCCGCCGGAGACGACCTCGGAGCGGATGTTGCGTCCCACCAGTGCCAGTTCGTGCACGTCCACCCGGCCGAACGCGTCCAGGAGGTCCTCGTCGAGCGCGATGCGTGCGCCGGCAGGGCCGTCCTCGGCGAACGCGGTGCGGAAGTCCTTGTCGTACAGCAGGCGGTCCAGCACCCGCAGGATGCGGTCGTGCCTGAGGGCTTCATGCTGCACGGGCGTCGTCCTCCTTCCAGGAACGGACGAGGGTGAACAGCCGTTCCGCGTTGGGCCGCGACTTGGGCACCAGCTCTCCCTCGGCAGTGAACTTGGGATCCTCGTAGGTGACTCCGGCCAGGTTCGGCATCAGAGGCAGCAGGTGCTCGAGCAGGATGAGCTGTTCGTCGAGCAGCACGCCGTGGTGCAGGTCGCGAAAGCGTCCGTCGACGATCTGACACCCCGACAGGTGGACTTCGTGGCAGCGGTCCAGGGGCAGCGCCTCCAGCCCTTCGAACATCCGCTCCCCAGTGCGTCCCTTCAGCCACTGGTAGGCGAGGATGTGACCGATGTCGATGGTTGCCAGGGCACCGGTCTCGCGGATCACCGTGTCGTAGAAGGAGAAGGCGTCCAGCTCGCCGACGAGGAAGCTGCCACCCTCGGTGAAGCCGGGGAACTCCACGGACAGGGGGGCTCGAAGCCGCCGCACCCAGTCGGCGACGCCGCTCACGCACCGCCGCAGCCCCTCCGTGGTGAGCACCGGCGGCATGGGGTAGGGCAGGCTGCGGCCGGCCAGGGACCAGATGCCGAGGTCCTCGATGACCCAGCGGAATCCGTACCGCTCGATGAGCGCGTTGGTGAACTCGGCGATCGCGGCCCGCTCGTAGTCCTCCGGGCTGCCGGTGTTGAGCAGGGTGTGGTGGAAGGCGCGCGGGCGCCGTGCGCCGAACAGCTCGAAGAGCCGGTCGTACGCCGGGACGTAACGCTCGGGATCGAGCGGGCCGTAGTCGATGGGCTGGAAGGCCACGAACATGTAGTCGTAGGCACGGGCGTTGCGCTCGAGGAAGGCGGCCACCTGGTCGGTCGGACGGCCGGAGCCGGTCTTGTCGAAGCCGATGCGCTCCCCCCAGACCAGGTCCATCCCCAGTCCGAGTCCGAGTTTCTCCATCACGCACTCCTCCCTTCGAGGGCGTCGGGCGCCGACGGATCCGGCACCAGCAGGCGTTTGTCGAGCATCCGGTGCAGCCAGCGGTGGCTGGCCGGGTCGTCGGCCGTGAACCGGCCGTCCCGGTCGGGGGCGAGGCCGGGAGGCACGGCTGCCATCCGGGGCCAGGCCACGTCGGCCAGGAACCAGCGGCCGCCCACCTGCTCCAGGGCGACCGCGAAGCGCGGGCGGGCCGCCGGCGCCGGCCCCGGCGCGGGCCGCCGCTGGGGCGCCCGGTCCTCGGAGGGCGGCTCGCCGCCACGGTGCGGCAGGTCCGGCCGGCCGGCCCGTTCGGCGTCCGGGACCGCTTCGACGGTCATCCGCAGCAGCCGCTGTCTGGCGGCCTCGGTCGCGGTGTCGTCCAGGACCGCTCCACCCACCCGTCCCGCGGCGAACGCCAGACCGTCGTTGGTGACCAGGGGCTCGTCGTCGGGACGCTCCCGTTGCGCCCACAGATAGCTGCCGGGTTCGGCCACCACGAGCTGCATGGTGTCCAGGCCCAGCTCCGCCGGGTGCCGCTGAATGACACCGACGGTGTCGTGGTAGCCGTCGACGGCGTTCGGATGGTCGTAGCCGTCCATGAAGGACAGGTTGGTGACGATGCCCGCACGGGTGAGGTTGAGCACCGCTCGTTCGGCGTGCGCCGCGTCCTGTCCCTTGCCCAGGGAGTCGAGGATCTCCTGACGGGCGGTCTCGAATCCCGTCGAGAGCTGCACACAGCCCGACTCCCGCAGCCGACGGCAGAAGCCGGGGTCGGCGAGCTCGGGCTCCAGCCGCGCCCGGACCCGGAACGTCAGCTCGGTGCCCCTCCGGCGTACCGCCTCCATGACCCGCAACAGATGCCGCAGCCCGGTGTTCTCGTCGGCCACCGCCACATCGGTGATGCCGAGCCGTTCGGAGAGCGCGATCAGGTGGTCGGCCGCGGTGCCGGGGTGGATCTGCTGGAAGGCCCGGGCGTCGCGGTAGCGGTTGCCGTACGAGCAGAACGTGCATCTGCCCCAGTAGCAGCCGACGGTGAGGCGGTAGGGGAACTGGTGGGCCTGGTTGCTGTAGTCGGCGAAGTCGAACTGGCCGAAGTCCGGCATCGGCTGATCGTTGAGCACGAAGGCGTCCCGCAGGCCCTCCGCGGCGTGTGCGGGCAGGGGAGTCGGTTGCCGGGCCGACGCCGCCGCCGATCCCGGCGGCAGGATGTCCGTGAGGAAGTCCTCGCCGTGGCCGACGCACCAGTGGTCCACCGAGCGGGCAGCCTCGGTGCGGCGCAGCAGAAGGGCCGCCCACATCTGCACGGTCGGCCCACCGAGCGCGATCCTCAGGTCCGGCCGGCGCTGTTTGAGCAGGGTGGTCAGGACGAGGGTGGGGACGACCTGGCTGAAGAAGGGAACGGAGAAGGCCAGGACGCGTGGCCGTTCCTCCTCGATCACGGCCTCCAGCCGGCCGGCGCACCAGCGCGCCGACCAGGTGTCGCTGGCCGCCTCGACCACTTTGTCGAGCTGTCCCAGCCGGGGCGTCCCGGAGATGACCCAGCCGTCCCGGGCGGCCTGCTGGGCCACATAGCGGCCGGTGGCCTGGATGGCGGTCTCCTGGGCGAAACCAGTGGAGCGGTCCCGGGCGGTGCTGAGCAGCAGGGCGCCGTGATCCGACCGGTAGCGCTCGCTGACGCTGCGGTAGATGTCCCCGGCGCTCGTCACGGGGGTGTCGTCCGGCCGCTTCCGGGCCGGAGCGCGGCACACCAGCACCTCGTCGCGGTACTCCAGGTTGAGGTCGAGGGCGCGCACCGTGTGGCCGCGGGCGGTCCAGGCCGCGGTCAGCTGGGGCAGGGCCAGGTAGGGGAACTGCACGGCTTCGCTGACGGGTGGCATGACGAGCAGTACGTCGATCACGCGCCCTCCACCTCCGCTTCGGCGGCGCCGGGCCCGGTGAGCCGGTCCAGCAGCCGCAGTCGCCCCTCGGCAGTCCTTGCCGTGTCCATGTCGCCCTCGGCGCAGGCAAGCACCCGTACCGTCTTCCAGACGCCTCTGCGCAGCGGCAACTCGGCTCCCAGAGCCTGGAATTCGGACAACGCGGCGGCGGGCCCCTCCAGGCGCAGGGTGGCTCGGGCGCCCATGATCCGGGCGTGCGCGCCGAGGGTGTCCTGCGGGTCGAGGCGGACGGCTTCCCGCAGGTATTGGCGTGCCGTGCGATGGTCGCCCCTGGCATAGCGGGCTGCGCCGATCTTGTAGGCGAGCCAGCTGGAGTGGTAGCCGTGCCCGGCTGCCTGCTCGAAACACTCCTGTGCCCGGTCGGGACTGAGGCCGGCCTGGGACAGGCCGTGCAGGGCGACGGCGATGCCCTGTTCCACTCCCCCCTCCTCGTCCGCCGGGCCCGCTGCGGGGGCCGCGGTGCCCCGGTGGACGCGCAGCATCAGGTCCTCCGGCCAGGGCGTGGCGGGCAGGAAGGAGGACTCCCGGGCGCGCAGTCCGAGCCGTGCGGCGACGTCCGCTCCCACGGTCCGGTACTCCGAGGGCAGGAACCCGGACCGGGTCGACCAGGTCATCGCGGCCAGTTCGCCGCCGCAGACGCCGACGAGTTCGGCCAGGTCCTGCGCGGTGTGCTCGAACCTGCCGTGCTCGTCGACCAGCCAGTCCAGGTCGATGTCGGTCACGATGTCCGTGTGCACATGCCGGTCCAGATGCCCGGCGAGGAGATCGGGTGGTACGACGGCCAGCCTGACGCCGCACAGGGTGACCGTCAGGCAGCACTGCCGTGTGCTGGGGCGGGTCGGTCTGCCGCCGGTCGTGATGAGGGACACGGCGTCCACCGCGTGCGCCTGCCAGCCCTCGTACGACCGCCAACTGGGCACCCACACCAGGTCGGTGAGGCCGGCGACCACTGCGGCGGCGGACCAGAAGTCGTCGAGACCGAAGGCGCCGGGTACCCCGCGGACCGGGAGCCTGCGCACCAGTTCGGCCGGGGAGACGTTCCTGTCGGCGGTGGCCCGCAGCGCCTCCTCGCCCCCCGGCGCCAGGGGTTTGAGGTCCAGATGGCGGTCGAAGCACACGACCGTACGGCCGTGGTAGGGGCGGTCCGGCCAGAGCGCCGCAACCTCGCCGTGTTCCTCGAAGAGATCGACGTCCACCGGCATCCGGTCACCGTTCCACGAGGGGTGTCGGCGCGGCAGGCACGGATGTGGCGACCGGCGCGGAGGAGAAGCGGCGGACGTCCGGGCGCAGGGTCACGGCAGCGGTCGAGACCAGGACGAGGGCGCCGCCCCACAGCATGATCGTGCGAGGGTCGGCGAAGCGGAGCAGGGCGGCGCCGAGGAGCTGGCCGAGCGGCAGGGAGGCGAAGGAGAAGAAGAAGTCCGCCGAGAAGGCACGGCCGTGCAGTTCCTCGGGTACGTCCCGGCGCAGTCCCGTCATCTTGGCCACGTCGAACGCCTGCTGTCCGATGCCGCCCGCAACGAAGGCGACGGTCAGCAGCACGAGCGAGCCGCTCGCCACGGGCGCCAGCACGGTCAGGCCGTACAGGGCGAGCAGGGCGAGTGCGTACAGGCCTCGGCGGGGGCCGCCGATCCTGCCGCCGACCAAGGCTCCGACGGCGTTGCCGATGGCGAAGGCGCCCAGGACGAATCCGTAGAGGGTGGCGCTGTGACCTCCCTCGACCAGGAAGACGGGCAGCGCGACCATCCAGGGGCCGACGGCGAACACCACATGGACGACGGCGAGGAGTTGCACACTGCGCAGCCAGGGGATGCGCCACAGGACGATCAGCCCCTGCATGGCGGAGTGCAGGAGGGAGGGCTCGGGCTCGGGCTCGGGCTCGCCGGGTCCGTCGCCGTCGGGGCGGGAGGCCTCCGGCTCTTCACCGGCGGGCTCCGGCTTCTGCGCCGGGGCGTCGGACCGGGAACCCGCGACGAGGTGCGCGCCCGCCCAGCGCGTGGCGACGGCGGACAGTCCGAAGGTGACCGCGGCGAGGACGGCGCCGGCGGACGAGCCGAGCCCGGCGACCACAGCGGCGGCCAGCGTCGGACCGACCATCCCCGAGACGTTGCGCAGGCCTTCAAGGAGCCCGTAGGCGGCGGTGACCTCGGCGTCCTCGGCGGGCGCGGGGCCTTCAGCGGGCCCGGCCGCGGCCGTCGGGTTCCTCCTGTCGAGGACGCGGGGCGCGATGACCAGCAGGGCGGGTTCGCTCACCGCCTCGCACAGACCGACGAGCACGGCGACGGCGACGACGACGGCGTCCAGCCGGCCGTCCCACACAAAGGCGAGTACGGCGAGGGCGACGACCCGCGTGGAGTCCGCTACGACTGCGGCCCGCACCGGATCGAATCGATCCAGCAGCGCACCGCTGAAGAGGACGACACCCCCCAGTGCGACAAAGCGCGCGGCGAATACTGCGCCGATGGTCTCCGCGGGAGTTCCCGCCTTCGCGGCGGCCACCACGACAATGATGGGGAAAAACGCGTCACCAATAAGAGAAACAATCTGACCGGAACAGAGTCCGGCGAAACGACGATGCCGGAACAACCGAAAATAAATTCCCACCGGGGGCCGTGAAACCTTTCTGGCAGAACGCGCCGGGCGCTGTACGCAACACGTCACCGCGCCGGTGGGCGGGCCGGCCACCCGGCCCGCCCACCGGCATCATGCCTGACTGGCGTTGGTGCTAGGAACGGAAGCGGAACGCGTGGAACGCGACGCTGTCGTCGAGGTCCTCCGCCTCCAGGACCTCCAGGGAGTCGAGGTCCTCAATCTCCTCGAGGATCTTCTGCTCGTCGTTCGACTCGCGCATTTTCTCTCCCTCGAAAATACGGCGCGCCAGGCCAACCCCGCCGCGCTCCCGAATGATCGTAACGACATCGCTCGGGAATCCACAGAAGGCGTGGAAAGGTTGGCCAGAAACCGCGAGAAAAGACATATGTTTGGCAAGCCGAACGCCGGTTTCGCGCGGGAGAGCGAGGAAAGCGGAACGGAATCCGCCACTCCATAAATGGCCAAACGGCCGATTTTGATCGCTTCCGTCTTTTCTTCGGAGGAAACACGGCTCCCCGCTTCCCGATGGAAGGCGCCGGTCGCCCGGTGGGCGCACTGGCCGAGCCGATGTGCACAAGGGCAAGCCCGGCATCCGCTTCCCGGCGCCCTCGACAACGATGCGCCGGCCCCGTGCCGGCGCGCTCGGTGCGTCGCCCCCTGGTAGTCAGGGCTGCTTCGGCGGAGCCAGACCCCCGGCGGCCGCCGCGCTGTCCCGCAAGAAGCCCACGAAGGCCTCGGCCGCCGGGGTCAGGGCGTGGTCGCTCATGCGGACGAGGAGGATGCGGCGCACGGGGGCGGGAGGCAGCAGCGGCAGGACACTGACGCCGCCGCGGATGCCTTCCAGGGCCAGGGTGGGGGCGAGGGCGACCCCGATTCCTGCGGCGACCATCGCCTGGGCCTCCTGGTAGTCGTGCGCCTCGTAGGCGATCTGCGGCTCGAAACCGGCCGTACGGCAGCTGCGGGCCAGGGCCTCGGCCACCGGGTGGTTCTCCGCACGGGTGATCCACGCGTCCTCGGCGAAGTCGGCGAGGGCGGCGGAGGTGCGGCCGGCGAGGGGGTGGTCCGCGCCGACGAGGAGCGCCGGAGGGTCGTCGACGAGCGAGGTGACCACGATGTCCTCGCGGTCGATGCGGTTCCAGTCGTAGTCCCACATCAGGGACATCTCGATCTCGCGGTTCTCCAGCATCGCCCACAGCCCCGCGATCCGGGCGCTGCGCACCGTCAGCCGTACGTCGGGGTGCGTGCGGCGGAAGGCGATCACCGCCCGGGGGAGCAGGGAGGCGCCGACGGTGGGGAAGGTTCCGACGCGGAGTGTGCCGGCCCGCAGCCCCGCGAAGTCGGCGAGTTCGTTCTCCGCGGCCGTCAGTTCGCGCTCGATCCGCTCTCCCCGCTCGGCCAGCGCGCGCCCCGCGTCGGTGAGGGTGACGCCCCGCGCATGACGCTCCAACAGGGGCTGTCCGGCCTCCGCCTCCAGACGGCTGACCTGCTGCGACACCGCTGACGGCGTGTAGTTGAGGGCGCGTGCGGTCGCCGTGACGGAACCCCGGCGGGCGACCTCGGTGAAGAGCAGAATGCGCCGGACGTCGAGCATCCCGCCACCTCCAGCGTTCAGTTCAAGTTAATACCCATGCAGATTTCCGAGATTGTACTTCACGCTGCCCGCGCCCACTGTGGATCGCAGCCCGCACGGAGATGCCGTCGGGATGTCCCTGAGGAGTCCGTTGTGTTGCGTGTGCAGGGCGAGATGATCCGCGGAGGAACCAGCAAGTGCTGGATCTTCGACCACCACGACGTGGTGGCGACCGGCGTGGACGCCGACACCCTGCTGCTCGCCGCCTACAACGCCGCGGACCCCCGCCAGATCGACGGCGTCGGCGGCGCCTCCTCGACCACCTCCAAGGCGGCGATCGTCCGGACCTCGACGAAGCCGGACGTCGACGTCGAGTACGCCTTCGCCCAGGTCGGCATCGGCGACGCGCGGGTGGAGTGGACCAGCAACTGCGGCAACTGCGCCACCGCCGTGGCCCTGTACGCCGTCCACCACCAACTGGTGCCTCTCGCACCGGAGTCGACCACGGTACGGATGCTCAACATCAACACCGGAGCCCGGCTCAGCGGCACCATCCCCACCCCGGGGCGCACCGCCCCCGACGCGGGCACGGCCCGGGTGCCGGGCACCGCCGCGCTCGGCGTGCCGGTGCTCCTAGGCTTCGAGGACCCCGCCGGTACCTCGACCGGCCGGGCCCTGCCGACCGGCCACGCCCTGGACACGCTGACCGGTCCCACCGGCACCGTCGAGGCGTCCCTGGTCGACGCCGGCGCCCCGGCCGCGCTGTTCGAGGCCAAGGCGTTCGGACTCGACGGCACCGAGTCCCTCGCCGACTTCGCCACGGCGGTGCCCGCCCTCACCGTGCTGCGCCGGCAGGCCGCCCTGGCCATGGGACTGGTCCAGGAGAGCGACGCCGTCAGCCACGCCGTCCCGAAGGTCGGAGTGGTCGCCCGCCCTGTCACCTACCGCACCACCGATGGCACCCTCGTCCCACAGGACGCGTACGACCTGGCCGTGCGCATGGTCTCCATGCACGCGCCCCACCCGGCGATCGGTCTCACCTCGGCCGTAGCCCTGGCCACCGCTGCCGCCATCCCCGGCACCCTCGCCCACCGCGTCGCCCGGCAGACCGCCGATGGGTCGCTGCGGCTGGGCACCCCGGCCGGTGTCATCACCGCCCGAGCCGTCCCCGCGAAGGAGGGCGCGTCCCCCACGGTGCTGCTGCACCGCGCCGCCCGCCGCATCGCCCGAGCCGAACTCCTCGTTCCCGTCCTGGAAGGACGCCCCGTATGAGCCGCAACGACGCCGCCCCGGGTACCGTCGACGCACCACCGAGCCGCCTGCGCGCTCTGCTGTCCCTGCTCTACGTCCAGTGCCTGATCGGCGTCCTGGCCGGGGCCGCCGTCGGCGCGCTGTGGCCGTCCTTCGGAGCCGATCTCAAACCGCTGGGCGACGGGTTCATCGCGTTGGTCCGCATGATGATCGCGCCCGTCATCTTCTGCACCGTCGTGCACGGCATCGCCTCCATGGGCAACGCCCGTGCCGTCGGCCGGGTCAGTCTCAAGGCGCTCATCTACTTCGAGGTCCTGACGACCGTCGCCATGGTGATCGGGCTCGTCGTCGTGAACGTCGTCCAGCCCGGCAGCGGGCTGCACGTCGACCCCTCGACCCTGTCGACCGAGGGGCTGCCGCCGGAGGCGACCGCGAGCCACGAGAGCGTCTCCGCGTTCCTGCTCGCCATGATCCCGGACACCCTGCTCAGCGCGCTGACCGGCCACGAGATCCTGCCCGTGCTGCTGATCTCGGTCCTGTTCGGCTTCGGTCTCAACGCAGTCGGCGAGGCGGGCGCGGGGCTCACCCAGGGCATCGAGAAGCTCTCCAGGGTCCTGTTCACGCTCATCCGCTGGATCATGCGACTCGCCCCGATCGGTGCGTTCGGCTCCATGGCCTTCACCATCGGCAACTACGGACTGGACACCCTGCGCCACCTCTTCCTGCTGGTCGGCTCCTTCTGGCTCACCGCCCTGTTCTTCGTCCTGGTGGTGCTCGGCACCGTCATGCGCCTCAACGGCCTGCGCCTGCTGCCCTTCCTCCGCTACATCAAGGAGGAACTGCTGATCGTCCTGGGCACCTCGTCCTCCGAGCCGGTGCTGCCGCGCATGATGGCCAAGCTCCAGCACGCCGGTGCCTCGAAGCCGGTGGTCGGGATCACGCTGCCCGCCGGGTACTCCTTCAACCTCGACGGCACCGCCATCTACCTGACCATGGGCTCGGTCTTCCTCGCCCAGGCCCTCGGTATCGACCTCAGCCTCACCCAGCAGCTGTCCATGCTCGCCGTCATGCTGCTGACCTCCAAGGGCGCGGCCGGGGTGACCGGTTCCGGTTTCATCGCCCTGGCGGCCACCCTCAGCGCCGTGCCGCATGTGCCCGTCGCCGCGCTGGCCCTGATCTTCGGCATCGACCGGTTCATGTCCGAGGCCCGCGCCCTGACCAGCGTGGTCGGCAACGGCGTCGCCACCCTCGCGGTCGCCAAGTGGGAGGGACAACTCGACGAGGAACGCGCCAGGGCCGTCCTGCGCGGCGAGATCCCGTTCACCTCCACGCCCTCCGCGGCGCGGCTCGAACCGACGTCCGACCCGCGCCCCGGGGAGGCCGGGGACACGGCCCCGAAGGCCGCGAGCGGTGAGGCCGAGGACGCCGACCCGAAGGCGGCAGCGGGGGCGGGCCGCGAGCCGGTACCCGCCGCGGGCTGACCCACCCCGCACCGCCGGTCCGGAGCAGGCGCTCCGGACCGGCTCCTTTGTGTTACGCCCGTTCCGTCACATAGTTCGGCCGTTCCGTCACGTAGTTCGGCCGTCCCGTCACGTAGTTCGGCCGTTCCGTCACGTAGTTCGGCCGTCCCGTAACGGAGTACGGCACCCGCGGACGCCACACGCTCGCGCCGTACTCCGTGCCGGATCGCAGGGTCCGCCCGTCCTGACCGTGCGACCGGCTTGGTAGCCTCGTCGGGCCAGTCGAGCCACATCCGAGGCCAGGGAATCCGGTGCGAATCCGGAACTGACGCGCAGCGGTGAGGGGGACGGGCGGGGCACGACGCCACTGGGAGACCGGGAAGGCGCCCCGTCCGGACGAACCCGAGTCCGAAGACCTGCTGGCACCTCCGCGCCCCGGCGCGGGGGACGTCCGTAGGCCAGGCTCCGCGTAAGAGCCCCGACCCCAGAGGCATGCCCGTGCTCCGCACCCCCGCCCTGCTCCGTACCCCGGCGCTCCTCCTCGTGTCAGCCCTGCTGCTCACCGCGTGCGGTTCGTCCGACGCGAAGGACGCGAAGTCCCAGGCAACCGCCGCCGGTTACCCGGTGACCCTCGACAACTGCGGTCGCGAGATCACCCTGACATCGGCCCCGAAGCGGGCCGTCTCCCTCAACCAGGGCTCCACCGAGATCCTGCTCTCCCTCGGCCTCGCCGACCGGACGGCGGGTACGGCCACTTGGACCGACCCGGTGATGAAGGGACTGGAGAAGGCCAACGCCTCGGTGCCGCGCCTCGCCGACAACAACCCCTCGTTCGAGAGGGTCCTGGACGCCCGACCCGACTTCGTCACCGCCTCGTTCGTCTCCACGCTCGGCAAGGGAGGCGTCGCCACCCGCGAGCAGTTCGACAAGCTCGGCGTGCCCACCTATGTCTCACCGTCCGACTGCTCCGGCAAGGACAACGACAGCGGCGGCGACGGATCGCGCAGTGAACCGCTCACCCTCGACGCCGTCTACGGCGAGATACGCGACCTCGCCCGCGCGTTCGGTGTCGAGGAGCGCGGCGGGAAGCTCGTCGCCTCGCTGAGGAAGCGGGTGAGCACGGCCACCGCCGGGATCGACGCCTCGGACGTCTCGCTGATGTACTGGTTCGCCAACTCCCAGTCGCCCTACCTCGCCGGCTGCTGCGGCGCGCCGGGCGCCATCACCCGTGCGGTCGGCGCGCGGAACGCCTTCGCCGACACCCACGACGAGTGGCCCCAGATCAACTGGGAGACGGTCGCGGACCGCGACCCCGACGTCATCGTGATCGGCGACCTGACCCGCAGGCAGCAGACCGCGGAGACCGCCGAGGCGAAGATCCGGTTCCTGGAGACCAACCCCGCCACCCGCAACCTGACCGCCGTACGGAAGAAGCGCTACGTCCTGCTGTCCGGCCAGGCGATGAACCCCTCCATCCGTACGGTCGAGGGCATCGAGAAGGTCGCGGCGGGACTGCGCGACTTCGGACTCGCCAAGTGAGCCTCCGTACGCTGCTGTTGACCGGCGGGGGCCTCGCCGCGCTGCTCGCGTCGATCGCCGTCGCCGTGACGATCGGACCGGCGGACATCTCGACGGGGGACGTCTGGGCCGCCGTCGCGGCCCATCTCGGCGTCGGCGAAGGCACGTCGGCGCCACTGCGGGACGGCATCGTCTGGGATCTGCGGATGCCGCGCACGCTGCTTGCCGCCGTGTGCGGGGCCGGGTTCGCGGTCTGCGGGGCGGTGATGCAGTCGCTGCTGCGCAATCCGCTCGCCGACCCCTTCGTCCTCGGGGTCTCCTCCGGCGCCTCCACGGGAGCGGTCGCCGTGGTCGTGCTGGGAGTGGGCGGGGGAGTGGTGTCCCTGTCGGCGGGCGCCTTCCTCGGCGCGCTGCTCTCCTTCGCCCTGGTCCTCCTGCTCAGCCACACCCTCGGCGGCAGCACCGACCGGGTGGTGCTGTCCGGGGTCGCCGCCATGCAGCTGTTCTCCGCGCTGACCTCGTTCGTCGTGCTGACCTCCGCCGACGCGGAGACCACCCGGGGCGTGCTGTTCTGGCTGCTGGGCTCGCTCGCCGGCGCCGACTGGGGACAGGTGCTGCTCTGTGCGGGCGTCCTGGTGGGGGTCCTCGTCGTCTGCCTCGGGTACGCCCGTACGCTCGACGCCTTCGCCTTCGGTGACGAGGCCGCCGCCGGACTCGGGGTCCGGGTCGCCCGTACGCGACTGGTCCTGCTCTGCGCGACGGCGCTGCTCACCGCGGCCCTGGTCAGCTGTGCGGGGGCGATCGGCTTCGTCGGCCTGGTCCTCCCGCACGCCACCCGTGCCCTCACCGGCGCGGGCCACGCCCGCCTCCTGCCCGTCACCGCGCTGACGGGCGCAGTGTTCCTGGTCTGGGTGGACACGCTGGCCCGTACCGTCCTCGACCCCCAGGAGGTCCCGGTGGGCGTGGTGACGTCCCTGATCGGCGTGCCCGCGTTCGTGGCCGTGCTGTACCGCGGAAGGAGAAGGGTGTGACCGGCCTGCACGCGGACCGTGTCGTACGGCGCCTCGCCGACACGGTGGTGGTCGACGACGTCACCCTCACTCTGCGTCCCGGTGAGACGGTCGGACTGCTGGGCCCCAACGGCTCAGGAAAATCGACCTTGTTGAAGCTGCTGGCAGGTGTCCTCGCGCCCACCACCGGGGTCGTGACCCTCGACGGACGTCCGCTGCCGGAGGTCGGCCGACGCGTCACCGCCCGCCGGATCGCCACCGTCGAGCAGCACGCCGACACCCGGACCGAACTGACCGTCCAGGACGTCGTCGCCCTGGGCCGCATCCCGCACCGCCGTGCCTGGACCCCACCGACGGCGGCCGACGCCGCGGCCGTCACCGAGGCGCTGGCCCGCACCGGCCTGACCGACCGGGCCGACCAGTCCTGGCACACCCTCTCCGGCGGCGAACGCCAACGCGCCCAGATCGCCCGCGCGCTCGCCCAGCAACCCCGCGAACTCCTCCTCGACGAACCCACCAACCACCTCGACATCCAGCACCAGTTGGACCTGCTGACGCTCGTCGTGAGCCTTCCGGTCACCACCGTGATCGCCCTGCACGACCTCAACCTCGCCGCGATGTACTGCGATCGGCTGCTCGTCCTGCGCGAGGGCCGCGCGGTCGCGGAGGGTACACCGGCCGAGGTCCTGACACCCGCCCTGATCGAACAGGTCTACGGGGTCCGAGCCGAGGTCACCCATGACCCCGGCCACCCAGCGATCCGCTTCCTGCGCCCGGCGGCCCCGGACGAGGTCCTGCCGAGCCCGAGGAGGGTGTAACGGCGGCGTCCCGACCGCGAACTGAGCCAGTGGACAAGGGGGCAGGCCCCCACCGCGTCGGCACCTTACGACGAGTGGCGGTCGTGTGACCGGTGACCGGAGCTGTCACCGTCAGTGCGCGTCACTACGATCCGCACCCGCCCGTCCGCCTCTCCCGGACCGGTGGGAGATCACCTGGTCGACCGCCTGCCGCCAGGCCTGCCGGACGGCGGCGTGCAGGTGTGCCGTGGCGTCGGGGAGGTCGCCGGTGAGGTGGATGGGGTCGGCCACGTGGACGTGCAGGGCCGGGCGGCGCAGCGGCGCGGTGAGCAGGCCGCCGATCTGCTTCGGCACGCTGCCGGAGACGATCCGGCGGGCCCCGGCATGTCCGAGCGGGACGACGGGGGCGCCGGTGGCGAGTGCGAGGCGGGCGACGCCGGTGCGCAGGGATGCGGGGGCGCGGTCGGCGGAGTCCCGGCGCCGTGGGATGCGGCCCTCGGGGTAGATCACCACGACCCGGCCGGCGGCGAGTGCCTGGGACGCGAGATCGAGTGCCGCGGCTGCCTGCCGGCTCCCACGGTGAACCGGAATGTGGCCTTCCCTGGTGAGGAGTCGGCCCAGGACGGGGACTCTCCAGAGTCCGGCGGCGGCGAGGACGACGGGCTCGGTGCCCAGGGCGCGCAGCGCGGTCAGGACGACGCCGGGATCGATCAGCGCGGTGTGGTTGGGCGCCACCACGCTGCCGGGCGCGATCGCGCCGACCGTACCGGTGGTCACGGACAGCCGGCCGAGGACGGGGACCACGGTGCGGGCGAGGGTGGTGAGCACGGGCTGCCGTTCCTTTCGGCGTCTCGGAAGCCGGACGCTGCCTGCCTGCCTGGCGTGCAGGTGACCGTCATCGTGGCACCCGGGATCCCGCGCCGCATGAGTACGTGTACTCACCCGTGGGGAAGCTCCGACGTGTGCGTGGGGGTTACGTGTTTTCCCCGATGCGGTGATCTCCCCGGCGGCCTACGGTCGTTGGGCGGGGGAGCGACGTCTCCCGTTCCCGGTCACAGGTCAGGGGGGATGCGTGTGGAGGACCAGGGGCTGCCCGCGGCTGTGGTGAACCTGCTTCTGGGGGACGGCGAGGTGACGCCGAAGGCCATCGAGACGACCGCCCTGGAGATGGCCCGCACCGGCCGGTTGAAGGCCGAGCGCAAGGCGGACGGCACGGTGACCGTACGGACGGTTGGTGGGAAGGCCGGCCCGGCGGGGCTGCGTCCCTTCGAGGAACTTCTGGTCGAACGCGTCCGGCACCGCTGCCGCAACGGCGTCGACCGCGTCCCCGTAGGCGCTCTCGGACCAGGCGACGGTGACGAGTTCTGGGTGTGGTGGCGCGGCTTTCAGCAGAGCGTCCGCGAAGAGGCCAAGGCCCTGAACATGATACGGCCGGCGCGCAACACCTACCTGACCCTGCTGTTGCGGACCATCGTGCTCGTGGCCTGGTTCGGGTCCCTGTACGCCGTCCTGTCGTGGTGCCCGCGCTGGGCGGGTGTGGTTGTCCTCGTCGTCCTGCCGCTGAGTGCGGTGGCCGCGGTGCAGAGGCCTCCGTTCCGGGGCCGGTCCGGCCCCCGGCTGACGGCCGCCGGTCGACAGGCCGCGCGGAAGGTACGGAACAGCGCCGACGCGGCAGCGCACCGGCTGCCCGGACGGCAGGTGGGAGCGGACGGTCCCGAGTCGGCGCTGCCCGTGAGGGAGTCGCGCCAGATCTGGTCCTCGTACGGCAGGTCCTGGCATGTCGTGGACACCGCCCCGCTGGATCCGCCGCGCTGGGGCCACACGTGGCAGCTCGTCCTGCTTGTCGTGACCGTCTGCGCCGTCGCCACGACCACGCTGATCGCCACCCTGACCAGCCACATCCCCTACGGTGGGGCGCTCGTGGCGGCCACGGTTCTGGTCGGTGCCCTGCTCTGGGTCCTGCTGCTGCCGGCCCGGCGCCGTGTCCTGGCCGTTCCCGCCGAGCTGAGGTTCCGTGGTGTCGTCATCTGCCGCTGGGACTACGAAACCCACTACGACGACCCCCTGACCGACATCACGCACTACTGCTGCGCGATCGAGGACCCCGTCTCACACACGGCCTGGTCCTTCGAGGTCCACCGGTGGAGCCGGCCGATGTTCTCGGGCCGGAAGAACCAGGACCTCGCGGACCGGTTCCGGGTGGGCGACGTCGTCGACGTCCATTGCAGTCCGCGTCGCCGCCAGGTCCACCGGATCAGCGTGATCGAGGCCGTGCCGCGCTGACCGTCCGGTGTCCCCGCGAGCCGCCTGACCGGTCACTGCTTCTTGTCGAACCATCCGGCCGACCGGCCGACCGACGCGCCGATGAAGAGGATGCCGAGAGGGACGATCGTGAACCAGACAGGAGCGGCCTTCGCGGCCGCGAGCAGGGCGATGGAGGCGATGGCCAAAGCCAGGAGGACGAGCATCCCCAGCAGGACACGGATCTTGGAAACCAACGGAGCACTCCCCTGTTCAGCCGGGCTCGGTCGACCGGACGGCGTTCGCTGCACCGCGGCTCCGTCCGGAAGCCCGGGAGGCGAGTCTCCCAACCCTGCCTTCCGGAGGCGTGCGTAGAACTACGCAATCGCGTACCTAGGTTCACGGCCCTCGCACTTGGCCGTCTCACCGTGCGCCGTTCAGACCGTGGGCCGGTCAACGGGATGACCTAGTATCCGAATTGACTGGTAACAGACGGTGTGCTCGTTCGTGTGCACGTCCATGCGAAGGGAGATGGCCACTTGCCCCCCAAGGATCAGGCCAGGGGGAACGGTGCCGTTCTCGTCGGCAGACAGGCGCAGACCGAGCTTCTTTCCGCGGTGGTCAGAGATCTGGCCGACGGTAAGGGAGTGGTTCTGGAGGTCGCCGGAGAGCCGGGGATCGGAAAGACCACCGTGCTCGGTCTGCTCGCCGAGTGGGCCGCCGAGGCAGGGGCCCTCGTGGCGCGAGCCCACGCCGCACGTGGTGCGACACGCCCCGGCCAGATCATCACCGAGATCCTGGAAGCCCTGGAGAGGCGGGATCCCTCGACGGCGCGGGAGCCCGACGCAGGGGCCGACGCCGAGCTGCGGAGCGTGCTGGGGCGCTGGGCGGCGCGGCGTGGCGGCGTGCTCGTCCTCGACAACGCGCACCTGTGCGACGAGCAGTCCGCGGGACGGATCGCGCAGCTGGTGCGGACACCTCCGCCCGGCCCGTTCGTGCTGGCGCTGGCGCACCGTCCGCGCCAGTCCGGCCCGGTGCTGAGAGAAGCGCTCGAACACGGGGTGGAGACCGGCTCGGTCGTCCGCCTGACCCTCTCCGCCCTCGACGTCCGGGCGATATCCGATGTCCTCGGCCAGGACTCCCGCACCGACGTCTGCTCCCCGCCTGCCGTCTCCCACCCGGCGCCCGACCACGCCTACACCGAATGGCGCGCCCCGGAGGCGCCCGTGGTCGACGGCACCTACCTCGAGCAGCTGCACGCCGCTTCCGGCGGCAACCCCCGGATGCTGCGCATCCTGCTCGCGGCGCGGTGGGACCCGGACGAGTGGCCGCTCAGTGCCGGTCCCGACCGCGACGGCATGCTCCGGGCCGCCGTCCCCGTCGTCACCGAACTGGACGTCCTCACCGCCGACGCCGCGCACTCGGTCCGGGTCGCCGCCGTTCTGGGTGATCCCTTCCTCCCGGGCGACGTCGCCACGGTGTCCGGCCTCGGTCTGGAACGGACCCTCGCCGCCTTCACCGAGCTCGTCGACGTCGACTTGATACGGCCGTTGGCCTGGGGCGGGGGCTACGCCTTCCGGCACCCGGTACTCGCCCACGTCGCCCTGGCACACGCTTCGCCTGCCCTGCGCGTCGAGGCGCACGGGCGGGCCATGGATCTGCTCACCGCTCGACGGGCGCCGGCGCTCCTGCGGGCCCGGCAGGCTGAGCACCTGGTGGGCGCGGGCAGTGCCGAGGCCCGGCAGGTGCTGGTCGACGGCGCGGCGGAGGCGATGGCCAAGTCACCGGCCACCGCGGCCCGTTGGCTGCGCCTGGCGCTGGACCACCTGCCCGCCGGAGAGCGGATCAGCGCTTCCCGTGCTCTGCTCGTGCTCGACCAGTGCCAGGCCCTCAGTGCCGTGGGCCGACTCCAGGAGGCCCGCTCCCTGGTGCACGAGCTGCTCCGGCACCGGGCGGATCTCTCCGAGGACCTGCTGCTGAGGTCCTACGCGGTCTGCGGTGAACTGGAGCGGCTGCTGGGCCGTCACCAGGAGGCCGAGGCAGTGGTCCGGACGGCGCTCGATCTCGTGCCCCGACCGCTGCCGGTGCCGCTCCCGCCGTCGGCGGCCGAACTGATCACCGCGTACGGGCGGGTGCAGTTGTTCCGGGGCGCTTACGGCGAGGCTCGGGACGTGGTCCGGGAAGCGGTGGAGGCGGCCGGGACCGTCGACCCGGCCGTGCCCTACCTGCGCGCCCTCGCCGCCCTCGGCGACACCCAGCTCGGGCTGCTGCCGGAGGCCGTGGCCGAGGTCACCGAGTGCGCGCGGATCGTGGACGCCCTGCCGGACACCGAGGCCGTCACCCTGCCCGACGTCCTGGCGATGCTCGGCTGCGCGGAGTTGTTCCAGGAGCGGGTCCATGACGCCTACCGGCATCTGGAGCGAGGTCTTCAGGCGACCACCGGTGCCACCCGGCGCTTGATCCGGATCAACCAGCTGGTGGCGCTGTGCCACCTCGACCAGTTGACGGGGCGTCTGGAGACGCTGTGCCGCCGTGCCGAGGAGGCCCGTCTGCTCGCCCGGACGAGCGGGGTCGACGAAGCCGCGGGCCTCGCCATGATCCTGCGGGCCACGGGACTGCTCTGGACCCGTTCACGGCGGGACACCGACAGGCTGCTCGAACTCGCCGACGAGGGCTACTCCCTCGCCGTGGCAAAGCGGGCGTGGCGGGCAGCCGTGGCCGTGGGCCTGCGCGCCCAGGCCCAGTTCCTCGGCGGGGACCCGGAAGGCTGTCTGCGCACCCTCGCCGAGGAGGGCGGCCCGCGGCTGGAGCTGCTCGTGCGTGCCTGGCAGCCTTCCCTCCTGGCCCTCGCCGGCGTCGCGGCACTGCGCTGCGGAGACATCGACGCCGCCCGTGACTGGGTCGAAGCGGGGGAGGTCGTGGCCGCACAGCTGGGGCTGCCGCTGCAACTGCACCACGTGCGCAGGGCCCGTGCCGAGCTCCACGCGGCCGAAGGGGAGCACATTCGGGCGGCGGAGCTGTTCTTCGAGGTCGCGGAGTCGTTCCGCCGCGCGGGCGTCCCGCTGGAACACGCCTGGACCCTGGTGACCGGTGCGCCCTCGGTCCACGCGGCCCACGGCATGCAGCAGGCGCTGGAGTGGCTCGACACGGCGGGAAAGGCCGCCCGGGCCTGTGGAGCTCAGCGGATCATCGAGGAGGCGGCACGGGTCAGGGCCCTGCTGACCGCGTCCTGCGTCACCGCCGGTGCTTCGGTCACGACGGTGCAGAAGTCAGGTGTCCGCGCGACAGTGGCTCTTCTCACCGAGCGGGAGCGGGAGATCGCGGAACTGGCGGCGGGGGGCAAGCGCACCAAGGAGATAGCGGAGGAGCTCTTCGTGAGCTCCAGGACGGTCGAAGCCCACCTCGGCCGCATCTACCGCAAGCTCGACATCCCCTCCCGCGCGGCACTGCCGCGAGCGCTGGGGGCGATGGTCCACCGGCCGCCCGTCTGACCGGCCGCTCCGGTCCTCGCTCTCGGCCCGGGCGGGTCAGGAGCGCAGCTTGGGCAACAGCGTCCGGACGGTGACCGCCATGGCCGGCCAGGCCGCCTTGACCTGCTGGTCCGTCAAGGGCTTCAGGCTCTGCACCTGGACCTCGCATTCCATGTTGCTGTCCCGCACCACCAGCCGCAGGTCGTCGGCGAACGGTGCGGCGTCCTTGAGGTTCTGGTACCGGAACGCCTCCCCGCCGAGGCCCGACTCCTTCACCACCGCACCCCGAGCTTCCTTCGGGGCCGAGGACAGCCGGTACGCGTACATCTTGATCGCGGTGGGGACGTCCTTCCAGGCGGTGCAGTAGACGGTCGAACGGCCGTCTGCCTTCGTCCCGGTCGTCCTGAAAGCCTGTAGACAGGCAGCGCCGGCGGCGGTCGACGGATCGGAGCCGGTCAGCTCACCCTTCGGCGCACCGGCCGTGGGCGCCACGGCCGCGGTCAGCGGCCCGAAGTCGACCTCCGGGCACAGGGCCGTCGGCGGACGGTAGGCGCCCGGCCCCTTCGTCGGTCCGGCAGCCGCCGACGAGGCTTCGGCGTGGGCGGACGGCTTCCCGTCCCCGCCGCTGCACCCGGCCAGTGCACCGAGAACGACCAGCGTGCCCGCACCCCATCGCGCCGCCCGCATCCCGTTGCCGGACATCCCCATGTTCTCTCCCCTCGACGCCGGCCCGCTCGCGGCCGACAAAGGCCCCATCGTCGCAAGGCGCGGCCACGGGTCCATCGGGGAAAACACGGAGTCCGCTACGTAGAACGAGGCGCCGCCGAGCAGCGCTCACGACCTGACCGCGGCCCCTGCGGCGCCATTCCCGGCCTCGACCGCGGCTCCTGCGGCGTCACCCCCGGCGGTGCGCGTCTCCAGGGCGTGCAGGACGGCGACCATGTCCTCGTCGCCGTGGCCCTGCTCCACGGTCTCGCCGAACAGGGCGTGGCAGACGTCCAGGAGCGGGGAGGCGACACCGGTTCTGCGGGCCGCCTCGGCGATCAGGCGGTTGTTCTTGAGGACGTCCGCGGCTCCGGCCTGGACCGCGAAGTCCCGGGCCAGCAGCTTGGGCGTCTTCATCCGGGAGACGGAGCTGGCCATCGGGCCCGCGTCCAGGACGTCCCGGAGCAGCCCCGGGTCGAGTCCCTGCCGTGCGGCGAAGTGGAACGCCTCGGTCAGGCCGGTGACCAATGTGATCAGGAACAGGTTCACCGAGAACTTGGTCAGCAGCGCGTCCGGGACGGGACCGCAGTCGAACGCCTCCCGGCACATGGGGGACAGCAACGGGTGTACGGCCGCCACGGCGTCGCCGTCACCCGCCAGCATCGCCACCAGCTCGCCCCGCTCGGCCGGCACCCGGGAACCGGACACCGGCGCCTCGACGTACCGCCCGCCCGCGGCCCGGACGTCGGCCTGGAGGGCGGCCGAGTACTCCGCCGAGGTCGTCCCCATGTGGACGACGGTCCGGTCGGACACGCGGACCGGGAAGTCCGGGGTGCCGCGGCCCAGGACCGCGTCGACGGCGGTCTCGTCGGCCAGCATGAGGAACACCGTGCCGGCCCGCTCGAAGACCTCGGCCACGCTCGCCGCGACCTCGGCGCCCGCGGCGCGCAGGGGCGCGCACCTGGCCGGGGACCGGTTCCAGACGACCAGCGGGGTCCCCGCACGCGCGAGATTGAGGGCCATGGGCTGCCCCATGACACCCAGCCCGACGAAACCCACGTACGCCATGACGCTCACCGCTTCCGTCGACTATGACCGCCGTCATAGTAGTCGGGATTATGACGGCGGTCATAGAGTGGGGGTTCGGAAGATCGAGGAGCGGGAGGCCGGACATGGCGGTGTCCGAACGCGGACCACGCGAGCGGATGGTCTTCAGCGCGGCCCAGCTGATCCGGCGCGGCGGGGTCTCGGCCGCCGGGATGCGGGACGTCGCCGAGCACGCCGGTGCGCCGCGCGGCTCGCTTCAGCACTACTTCCCCGGGGGCAAGGAACAGCTGGTCAACGAGGCCGTGGGCTGGGCCGGACGGTACGCGGCGGGGCGCGTCGCCCGTTTCCTGGCCGCCCTGCCCGCACCGACGCCGAGCGGGCTGTTCGGCGAGATGGTGCGCCAGTGGACCGACGAGTACGAGACGTCCGGGTTCGCGGGCGGCTGCCCTGTCGCCGCCGCCACGGCGGACTGCGCCGAGCGCGTGGACTCCACCCGGCAGGCCGCGTCCGCCGCCTTCGCCCAGTGGCACGGCGCGGTGGCGGCGGCCCTCGTGGACATGGGCGTACCGCTGGAACGGTCGTCCGCGCTCGCCACGCTCATGCTCAGCTCCCTGGAGGGGGCGATCCTCCTTGCCCGCGCCGAGCGGGACGTCCGCCCCCTGACGACCGTCACCCGGGAACTCGCCCCGCTGCTCGACGCCGCGGTGACGGGGTGATGCGCCGGCCGTGGCCGCGGTGCCGGCGGCGAACGGCGAGGGGCCGACGCCCGGACGGCACGTCCGTGCACTGGGTTGGCCGGTTCGCCCACCGGATCTGACGCATTTCCTCCCGCGCCCTCCCACCGGGAACAGGGGGCTGCCCCGATCTGGTTGCATCGGGCAAGTGATTCACGACGTATCTCTGCTGGAGGACTGTTCTCATGACTGACCGGCCCTTGACGCTCATGGCGGTGCACGCACACCCCGACGACGAGGCCACCGGAACCGGAGGGGTCCTCGCGCGGTACGCCGCGGAAGGTGTCCGCACGGTTCTCGTGACCTGTACCGACGGCAGCTGCGGTGACGGACCAGGGGGCGTCAAGCCGGGCGACCCCGGACACGATCCGGCGGCGGTCGCCGCGCTGCGACGGCAGGAACTGGAGGAGAGCTGCGGGGTCCTGAAGGTCACCGATCTGGAGATGCTGGAGTACGCCGACTCCGGGATGGCGGGCTGGCCCGGCAACGACGCCCCCGGGTCCTTCTGGCAGACCCCCGTGGCGGAGGCCGCGGCCCGGCTCGCCGAACTCATGCGGCACTACCGGCCCGACGTGGTCGTCACCTACGACGAGAACGGCTTCTACGGCCACCCCGACCACATCCAGGCGCACCGCATCACCATGGCGGCACTGGAGCTGGTCGATCTGACGCCGAAGGTGTACTGGACCACGATGCCCCACTCGGCGATGGGGCGGTTCGGCGAGGCCATGCGCGAGTTCGGCGAGGACGTGCCGGAGCCGGATCCCGCCGAGGCCGCCGCGATGGCCGAGATCGGCCTGCCCGATGACGAGATCACCACGTGGGTGGACACCACCGCGTTCAGCGACCAGAAGTACGACGCGCTGGCCGCGCACGCCAGCCAGGGCGAGAACATCTTCTTCCTCAGGATGGGCAAGGAGCGGTTCGGCGAGTTGATGGGCACGGAGACCTTCCTGCGCGTCCAGGACCCGACCGGAACCCCCGTACCCGAGAACGACCTCTTCGCCGGACTGCGCTGACCCGCGCGGGAGCGCCCCGTAGGCCACGAGGGCGACCCCCCGGCCGTGACTGCGGCGCTCACCCGCCGGTGTGGCGCAGGCTGCCCCTGCCGCCACACCGGTGGCCCGTGTTCCAGCCCAAGGAGAGGTTCATGCCCTTCATGCCCCGACTCCCGCATCTGGCCGCCGTCGCCGCGACCACTCTCGCCCTCGGCCTGCTCGCGACGGCTCCCGCGTCCGGTGACGAGCCCCTCGTGTCGCACCC
Organism: Streptomyces sp. NRRL B-3229; assembly: GCF_000719505.1. Lineage (NCBI taxonomy): Bacteria > Bacillati > Actinomycetota > Actinomycetes > Kitasatosporales > Streptomycetaceae > Streptomyces > Streptomyces sp. NRRL B-3229. Next base: position 65,664 of record NZ_JOGP01000018.1, read on the forward strand.
CCGGGTGGTCGCCCACTTCGACTTCGCCGCGGGTGAGACCCCCGAGAACATCGCCGTCGAACCCGACGGCTCCGCCGACCTGACCTTCGCCTTCGCCCGCCAGGTCGCCCACGTCACCCGGCACGGGGACATCCGCGGACGCGTCACCCTGCCCGGCGTCGCGAACCCGGACACCCCCATCGTCCAAGCCGCCATCGTGCTCGGCATCGCCCGCGCCCACGACGGCACCCTCTACGTCACCTACGCCACCGGTACCAGCGAGACCGGCGTCTGGCGCATCCCGGCGGGCGGCGGCACGCCCCGGCAGATCGCGAAGCTGCCGGCCGACGGGCTGCCCAACGGCCTCGCCCTCGACGAGCACCGGGGCGTGCTCTACGCGGCCGACTCGGTACGGGGCACCGTCTGGCGCGTGCCCGTGACCGGCGGTCCGCGAACCGCCTGGGCCACGGGCACGCCCCTCACCCCGGTGCCGTCCGGAACCGGCTTCGGCGCCAACGGCATCAAGGTCCACGACGGCGCGGTCTGGGTCTCCAACACCGACCGCGGCACGCTGCTGCGCATTCCGGTACGCCCCGACGGCTCCGCGGGTCCGGTCCGCACCCGGGCGACCGGGCTCGACGGCATCGACGACTTCGCCTTCGCCTCCCGCCAACACGACACCGTCCTGGCCGCGATCAACAGCAGCAACCAGGTCGTCGTGGTGCGCCCGGACGGCAGCCGCTCCGTCGTGCTCACCCAGCAGGACGGCCTCTCGAACCCGACCTCCGTGGCCGTGCGCAAGCGGACGGTCTACGTCCCCAGCGCCTCGTACTTCGCCGCCGTACCGGACCCGAACCTGCTGCTGGCCCGGCTGAACCGGCGGTGAGCTCGGGCCCGGTGGGCTCCGGTCCGCGTGAGTGAAGGGGCGGGCCGTGTTCCGGGCCCGCCCCTCGCGCCGTGCAGCACCTGACTACAGAGCGGTGAACGTCCACAGCAGGTTGGTGCTGGAACCGTACGTCCACTGCTTGGTGACCGAGCCGGACGAGACGTTGCCGCCGCCGTCCAGGACGAGCCCGGTGGTGCGGTTGGCGATCGAGTAGCGGCCGTCTCCGCGATGGGTGATCTGCCACTGCTGGTTGCTGCCGCCGTTCCACGCGGCCTCGCGGGCGGGGGAGCCGTTGTCCGTGGCGCCCCAGCCGTCGGCGACCATGCCGTTGGTGCGGTTGACCAGCCTGTAGTAGCCGCCGCCGACCTCGACCGCCTGCCACTGGAGGTTGGGGCTGCCGTCCCAGGCCCACTGCTTGAGGTTGGAGCCGGAGGCCACGTTGCCGCCGCTGTCCAGCGCCAGCCCGTTCGTCACGTTGACGAGCTGGAAGTACGTCGACGGGTTGAACTGCACCTTCAGTGACGTCACCGCGTCGTTGTTGCCGGTGGCGCGCAGATCGGCGTTGTCGGCGGTGAAGGTCCATGAGGTGCCGGTGAAGTTGTCACCGGAGTACCCGATGACCTGGTGGCCCGGGGCGAGTCGCAGGGAGGACAGGGTGCCCGCGCCGAGGCCGGCCAGGGTCAGGGCGTCGGCGGTGTAGTCGCCGATCCCGAGGACGGTGCCGGTGCCCGCGTAGTTGACGTCCTGGAAGGTCACGGCTCCGGCCACCGGCCGCAGGCCGGGAATCTGGCCGCTGAAGGTCAGCTTCAGCACGTACGCGTTGGCGCTGAACGGTGCCGACGACGGCAGGGTGACCGTGAGACCGCTCGCGCTCTGGGCCGGGGTGGGCAGGGTGGTGTAGGTACCGGCGGTCGAGTTGAGCAGTTGCACCGACTGAAGTGAACTGACACTTATCCGGGCGGAGTTGAGCGTCTTGATGGTCAGGGAGCTGCCGGGCCAGCCGAGCACGGTGGCGTAAAGTACGGTGTTCGCCTTGTTCCGGGTGAAGCGGATGTCCTGGGCCGTGCCGGCGGTCGGGTTGGTGAAGGCGCCGCCGCCCATCTTCGTGGGGCCCTCGCCGTACGCCGTCCACGCCCGGGTGTCGTAGATCGACTCCCCGAAGCGCTTGAGGTAGTCGCCGATGGCCAGCAGGACGTCCTTCTGGCCCTGCGGGACGGTCCCGTCGGCCATGGGCGCGATGTTCAGCAGCATGTTGCCGTTCTTGCTGACCCGGTCGATCAGTGCGTGGAGCATCTGCTGGGTGGAGTAGTAGCCGATGCCCTGCGTGTAGCACCAGCTCGAGCTGGAGATGCTGTCGTCGGTCAGCCAGTAGGGGTCGGTGAGGTCGCCCGGGCCGCCGCGCTCGTAGTCGAAGACCTCGCCGTGGCCGTTGAACCCGTCCTTGTAGGTGGCGACCACCTCCTTGCCCCAGGAGTTGGCCTGGTTGTAGTAGTACGACAGGAAGTTGAGCCGCTGCTGCTCGTCGACCGCGCTGAGATCGAAGTCCTGCCACAGGATGTCCGGCTGCGCCCGGTCGATGACCTCCTTGAGCTTGTCGTACCAGAGCTGGTTCTCGGCTGTCGAACCCAACTGCCCGTAGAGCTTCTTCAGGCTCGCGTCGGTCTGCGCGGGCGCGTGGTCGTAGTAGCCGTTGAAGTTGTAGGCGTGGTGCATGGCCACCAGCAGCTTCAGGTTCCTGGCGCGGATGGCGTCGGTGAACAGCCGCAGCAGGTTCAGGCCGGGGCCCTTGCCCACCGAGTTCCACTCGTTGACCTGGCTGTCCCACATGGAGAAGCCGTCGTGGTGCTCGGCGACCGGGCCGGCGAACCTCGCTCCGGCGTCCACGAACAGCTGCGCCCACTCGTTCGGGTCGAAGGCGCCGCCCGCCGATTTGAGCTTCGGGGCGAACTGCACGGTGTTGCCCGCCAGGTCCTTCGCCCCGTTGATGAAGTTGTGGTAGGGCCAGACCGAGGGGTCTCCGTAGGTGGCCTTGTGATGCGTGTTGGCGTTGCTCCCGCTGATGTACATGTTGCGCGGGTACCACTCGCTGTCGTACGCCGGGACGCTGAAGACGCCCCAGTGGAAGTAGATGCCGAACTTGGCGTCGCGGAACCACTCGGGGGCCGCCGGATGCTGGTTCACGGAGTTCCACGAAGGGGTGTACGTGGCGGGGGCGGCCAGGGCGCGGCCGGCGGCGAAGGCGTCGGCGGTGACCGCGGCCGCCACGACGGCCGTGGCGCCGGCGACGAACTGACGTCTGCTGAGCGAACTCGACATGGGACATCCCTGGTGCGGAGGGGGGACACGGGGACCCGAAAGCCGGATGTTACGGATGAAGGTCGGCCCTGTGTCGGGTCCGTGTCAACCAGCGTGCAGGGATGAATACCGGAGTCTGACGGGCAGTAATGAGTATTTGAGTGGCTATGAGGCTTTTGTGGTCCATCAGACATCACATGAATTCCGCTTTGGCGTAGACCTGTCGAGCCGGGCCGTATCATCAACATCGCTCAACGGCGGTGGAAGGAGTTCGGGGTGTCCCTGACGGACAAGGCCATCGAGCAGATCCGGGAACTGATCCGTTCCGGTGCGCTGCCTCCCGGCTCGAAACTGCCGCCGGAACCGGACCTCGCGGCGCAGCTGGGCCTGTCCCGCAACCTCGCCCGTGAGGCGGTCAAGGCCCTGGCGGTCGCCCGGGTCCTGGAGGTGCGACGGGGCGACGGCACCTATGTCACCAGCCTCCAGCCGAGCCTGCTCCTGGAGGGACTCGGCGGTGCGGTGGAACTCCTCCAGGGCGACTCGGGTGCCCTGCGGGACCTGATGGAGGTGCGGCGGCTCCTCGAACCGATGGCCACCGCGCTCGCCGCGACACGTATCTCCGACGAGCAACTCGCCGAGGTCAAGCAGCACTTGGACGCCATGCGCGAGGCGCGCGAGGACGTCGAACTGCTCAATGCCCATGACGCCGCGTTCCACCGCGCGGTCGTGTCGGCCACCGGCAACGAGTCCCTGCTCACGCTCCTGGAGGGCGTCTCCGGCCGCACCCTGCGGGCCCGCATCTGGCGTGGCCTGGTCGACTCACAGGCCGCGGGCCGCACCCTGGCCGAGCACGAGGCGATCTTCGCCGCCCTGTCCCGCCGGGACGCCACGCTCAGCCAGGCCACCGCGCTGGTGCACGTCAGCAACACCGAGGAGTGGCTGAGGGCCCACCTGGAGGCCGACGCCGACGCGTGACGCAAGACGCGTGACGCCGGTACCGGGGCCGCCCGGTACCGGCGCGAACTCCCGTGTCAGCAGTACAGGTTGCCGCCGGGAGCGACCCCGAGGATCGACGTGAACCGGTTGTAGGCGTCGACCCGGCTCTGCACCTGGGCCGGGTTGCGGCCGTCGCACTCCAGGGACCCGTTGATGGAGCGGATCGTCTGGCCGAACCCGGCCTGGTTCACCATGGCGTTGTGCGGGGTCATGGTGCCGGGGCCGGACTGGGTGTTCCAGTACCAGAGGCCGGTCTTCCAGGCCACGGCGGAGTCGTTCTGCACCAGCCAGGGGTTGCCCAGCAGATCGATCCCCAGCGCGTCGCCCGCCGCCTTGTAGTTGAAGTTCCACGACAGCTGGATGGGTCCGCGCCCGTAGTACGCGGCCTGTCCGGCCGGACAGCCGTACGGCTGCCCGGCGTCGCAGTAGTGCGGGTAGTTGGCGGTGTTCTGCTCGACGATGTACACCAGCCCGCCGGTCTCGTGGTTGACGTTGGCGAGGAAGGCGGCGGCCTCCTGCTTCCGCACCGTGTCGCTGCCCGTGTTCGCGAACCCGGGGTAGGCGCTCAGCGCCGCCACCAGGCCGCTGTAGGTGTAGAAGGAGTTCCTGTTCGGGAACATCTGGTTGAACTGCGCCTCGCTGACGACGAATCCGGACGGCTGGCTCCCGCCGCCGCTCGCGGGCGCGTTCCACTTCTGGTTGGCGGTGCCGGAACAGGTCCAGATCTGCAAGCGGGTGCCGTTGGCGCTGTTGTTGTCCCGCACGTCCAGGCACTTGTTCGCGGCCGGGTTGACGATGTCCCGGGCGCCGGAGACCACCCACTGCTGGTTGGCGCCGCCCGAGCAGTCCCACAGCTGGACGGCCGCGCCGTCGGCGGTACTGCGGTCCACGACGTCCAGGCACTTGCCGAGCGCCCGCAGGGTGCCGTCGCCGGGGTTCGACCAGACCTGGGCGCCGGTGCCGTTGCAGTCGTAGAGCTGTACGGCCGTGCCGTTGGCGGCGGACGCGCCCGCCACGTCGACGCACTTGCCGGCCAGGCCGGTGATGGTCCCGGAGGCGGCATGGGCGGGAGTCACCGTGCACAGCGGGGTGAGCACGCAGGCGAGGGCGGCGAGGACCGCGAGGCGGGCTGCGCGCGGGGAGAAGGACATGGGTGGGCACGCTCCTTGAGGGGGTGGGGGACGCCGGGGAGGCCGCCCCCGCCGAGCGGGGGCGGCACAAGGGCGGAGCTCTACGGGTAGCTGGTCAGATTCGCCACGTTGGCCGCGGAGTTGGACGGGCCGCCGGTGCCGTTCACCACGTGCCGGATGGTGCCGGTGCCGCCGAGGGAGACCGTCACCATGCTCTGGAAGCGCACGCCGGCCCTGTTCGGGGCCTCGATGGCCCGCTCGGCCACCACACCCGGGTTCACGTTGAAGTAGCAGTAGCTGCCGAGGCCGTAGGCCTGGTGACTGGTGACGGAGTCGGCGACCTTGTAGGCGGCCCAGCCCTGCGTCGAACCGTTCGTCCAGGCCGTCTGGTTGGGCGGGTCGTAGGGCATCTCGTTCTGGTAGAAGTACGTGCGGCCGCCGTTGCCGTTCCAGACCGTCTGGTACTTCTGGTAGTGCTCGACGAAGAGGCCGTACGCCGTGACGTCGTCGCCGTTGACGATCAGGCCGGTGTCCGCGGTGTTGGTGTTCCAGCCGACGCCGCTGCCGTGGTCGGCGCGCCAGATCCACATGTGGTCGCCGATCACGTTGTCGCTGTTGATCACGAGGCTGGTGGTCGCCTTGCCCACGCCTGCGCCGCCTACGCGGAAGTACACGTCGTGCAGGGAGGTCGGGTTCGCGGCGTGGGAGGCGGCGGCGCCGGCGGGCCCCACCTCCATCAGGGTGGGCGAGTTGACGGTGCCCGCGTCGAAGAGGAGGCCCGCGACCTTCACTCCGTCGACATCGGCCACCTTCATCGCGGTGACGCCGTTGTCCGGGACGAAGGTGGCGAGACCCAGACCGAGGACGACGGTGTCGGCGCGGTTCACCTGGAGTGTCTGGTTCAGGTGGTACACACCCGGCGTGACCAGGAGGTTCTTGCCCGCCGCCAGGGCCGCGTTGATGTCCGCGGCGCTCGCGCCCGGCTTCACGACGTAGAAGGTGTCCAGGGGGAGGGAAGAGCCCGGCGGGGTCCCGTTCGCCCAGCTGGTGCCCGTGGAGTTGGACCGCACCGACGGCACGAAGACCTTGTAGGAGCCGTCGCCGTCGACGTACAGGAAGGGCTTCTCGCGGCTGACCGGGGTCTGCGCGACCGTGGTGTACGGCGGGTTGGGGAAGCTGGTGCCGGGGACGCCCTGGCTGCCGACGAAGACCATGTTCCAGTTGGACCCGGTCCAGCTGCCGAGCTGGGAGTTGCGGGTCAACCACTGTTGCTGGCTGCCAGAGTTGACCTGTCCGTCGATCTTCGTGTCCGCGAGCAGGCCGCCGCTGGACCAGCCGTTGTCGTCCAGGGCGAGGTTGCCGCGCAGATGCATCCGGCGGTAGGCGGCGGCCTGGGAGACGGCCCAACGGTCGCTGCCGTTCACGGGGTTGACGGAGAGGTTCTCGGCCCCGCGCCAGAAGTTCTGCGTCGCGTTGCCCTGGAACCAGTCGGCCTCCGCGTGCACCGCGCCGTTGACCGTGACCGCGTCCGGCGTCAGGCCGAGCCCGGCGACCTGGGTGTAGAAGCCGACGTTGGCGTCCGCGGTGTAGGAACCCGGCTTGAACAGGACGGCGTAGCGCTGGGATCCGAACTGGTTGGTCTCCTGCTGCTGGAAGATCGAGTTCAGTCTCGACTGGATCGTCGAGGACGACATGGAGGGATCGAAGACCACCACGTTCGGGCCGAGATCCGGGTCGCCGGCCGTCGGGGTCACCGGCACCACCTGGAAGCGCTGGGCCGCGCTGCCGTTGCACGTGTACTGCACGAACTGCACGCTGTCGGCGGTCGAGGCACCCGGATCGTCCAGGCACTTGCCGCTGTTGCGGTTGACGAACCGGTACGCGCCGCCGCCCTCGTCGACGGGCAGCCACTGCTGGTTGGCGCCGCCGCCGTAGGTCCACAGATGGACGGGCGCGCTGTCGGCGGTGGAGACGTCGGCGACGTCCACCACCTGGCTGGTGTTGTTGCGGTTGTCGATGCGGACGTAACCGTCGCTCGTGGCGGTGAAGCGCCACTGCTGGGCCGTGGTGCTGTTGCAGGCGTACTGCTGGACGGCGGTGCCGTTGGCGGTGCCGGCCGACCTGGCGTCGAGACAGCGACCGCTTGCCGCGTTCATGACAGTCATGAAGCCGGTGGGGATCGCGGTGGCGGCGCTCGCGGGTGCGGGGGTGAACGTCAGGAGCGACGCGGCGGCCGCCGTGACGAGCGCGGCGGCGCCGGATCCGCGGAGGCGGGTGCGGGTGGGCATGCGCGGAGCCCTTCGTGGGGGTGAGGTGGTGCGAGGTGTCTGGCTGCCCCGGAACCTAAAGGTATGGACCACTTGCGTCAAGAGGTGAAGTAAGGTTTGAGGGAAGGGGGTTGGCGGCCGTCGGTGCCGCAGACGTCTCAACCACTCGCGCAGGAACGGGTCGCAGACCGACGACCAGACCCACGATCACCACCGCGATGCCCAGCCACACCGAGGGCCCCGGCGTGCCCGTGCCCGAGAGCGCGCTCACGACCGCCGCGGCCAGGGGTGCGATGCCGGTGAGCAGCCCGGCCCGTCCGGCCCCGACCGCGCGGACCGTCGAGTACCACAGGACGAATGCGACCGCCGTCACCATCAGCGTGAGATAACCGGCGGCCGCCCACTGACTTGCCGTCACCTCCCGTACGGCGGTGGGTCCTTCGAGAGGGACGCCGAGAACGGCCAGCAGCGCACCGCCGATCCATGTCGCGTGGATCGACACTCCCCAGGGCGTGTGGCGTGCCAGCACGGGCACCGCGAGCAGCGTGAACGCGGCCTCGCACCCCAGGGCAAGGCCCGCCCAGGCCACCCCGGCCGCGTCCGTGCGGCCGGTCCCCTCCACCAGCACCGCGCCCGCCATGACGACGGGTGCCGCGATCAGCACCTGCCGGCTCGGCCTGCGCCGCTCCAGCAGCGGTCCCACCACCCCGAGCACCAGCGGTACGCACGCCACCGCCACGGCGATCACCGCCGGTTCCGCGTGTGCGACGCCCCGGACCACGGCCACGTTGAACAGCACCAGACCGGTGACGGCGAGCCCGGTCAGCCACAGCCACTCCCGCCCCCGAGGCCACACCGGCCGGACACCGGCGAGCCGGGCGAGGAGGACCAGGATCACGGCCGCGGCCAGGTACCGGACCGCCTGGGTGGTGAACAGCGGGGCGTCCACCAGAGTGTGCGAGACGCTGACGCTGCTCCCCACCAGGATCATCCCGATCATGCCGGGGACCAGCTGGGTCAACGAGGTGGAAGGTGTGTCCATACCGCCCACCCTGCCCGCACAATGGACGCCATGGGCAGGTCCACGAAGTCGCCGGCCGAGGGGTCCAAAACGGGATCCGGTACGCAGCGTGACGGCGCGGCCGCGGGCTCGGACTTCCTCCAGCTGGACATCGGACAGGCGCCGGCCGGCGGCCGTACCGCCTGGCTCGCCGACCGGTTGCGGGCGGCCATCGCCGACGGCCGGCTGCCGGTCGGGACCCGGCTGCCCGCCAGCCGGGTCCTCGCCGCCGAACTGCGCGTCACCCGGGGCGTGGTCACCGAGGCCTACCGCAGGCTGGGCGAGTCCGGCCAGATCGCGGGCCGCGGCCGGCTCGGCACCGTCGTCGTAGCCGCGCCCGCCGCACCCGCCGCCCCGCGCGAGAGCGCCCCTCCCTCCGCAGCCGGCGAGAGTGCGCCCGATGCCGCCGGACCGGGCCGCGCCCTCTTCGCGTCCGCGGCCCGCGACGGCGTCGTCGACGAGCTGCGCGCCCTGCCGTGCCGTATCGACCTCTCCCCGGGCCTCCCCGACCTCGCCGCCTTCCCTCGCACCGCCTGGGTGCGCGCCGAGCGGGCCGTCCTCGCGGGTGTCACCCCGGCCGACTTCGGCTACGGCGACCCGCGCGGTGCCCCCGCCCTGCGCCGGGCCGTCGTCGGCTGGCTGGCCCGCAACCGCGGCATCCGCGCCGACCCCGACGAGGTCGTGGTGGTCGCCGGGGTGGCGCAGGCCCTCGCCCTCCTCGGGGGGCTGCTGCGGGAGGACGGCGTCCACCGCGTCGCCGTCGAGGACCCCGGATCGCTCGGAGCACGCCAGCAGTTGGAGTACGGCGGCCACACCGTCGTCCCCGTCCCCGTGGACGCGGGCGGACTCGACGTCGGGGCCCTGCGCGCGAGCGGTGCCCGGGCGGTGCTGACCACCCCGGCCCACCAGTTCCCCACCGGCGTCGTCCTCGACGGGGAACGCCGGCGCGAACTGCTGTCCTGGGCCGCCGGGGGAGGGGTCGTCATCGAGGACGACTACGACGCCGAGCACCGCTACGACCGGCCGCCCGTCCCGGCCCTGCGCTCGTTGCTGCCCGACGGGGTCTGCTACGCGGGCAGCGTCTCCAAACTCCTCGCGCCCGCGCTCCGGGTGGGCTGGCTGCTCGTGCCGCCGGACCGGCTGGACGCCGTGGTGCGGGCGAAGCGGTACGCCGATCTCGGCAACGGCGTCCTCACCCAGCTGGTCCTCGCGCGGCTGATGGACTCCGGCGAGCTGGAACGCCATCTGCGCCACGTCCGGTTGCGCCACCGCCGGCGCCGGGACGCGATGCTGCGGGCCGTCCGGGCCCGGCTGCCCGGCGCCCGCGTCCACGGGGCCGCCGCGGGCCTGCACCTCATGGTCACCTTCGACGACCGGGGGACCGGCCTGCGGGACACCGACCTCGCCGCGGCCGCGCTGGCCCGGGGCGTCAAGGTGCACCCCCTGTCCTGGCACCGGCTCACCCCCGGCCCGCCCGGCCTGGTGCTCGGCTACGCGGCGGGCGCCGCGCACGACATCGAGGAGGGCATCGCGGTGGTCGGCGAGGCCCTGCACGGCCTGGTCCGGGCGTGACGCCCGGATGCTCCGGGGCGCAGCCGCGCGGCCTGGCCTCGATGTGACGGCTGGATGTTCCGGGGCGCAGCCGCGCGGCCTGGCCTCGATGTGACGGCTGGATCGGCACGAAGCTGCGCGGCCTGCCCCGGGCTACGGCCCGCGCCTCGGCCTCAGCTCCCCGGCACCGGCCCGCAGCTCGCGCGGACCACGAGACCGACCGGGATCGGGGTCTCGGGGAGGGGTGGCCGCGTGCCGCCGTCGATGCGGCTCAGCAGGAGCCGCAGGGAGCGCGTGCCGATCTCCGCGAAGTCGGTGCGCACGGTTGTCAGCGGCGGCAGCAGATGCGCGGCCTCCGGGATGTCGTCGTAGCCCACCACGCTGACCTCGCCCGGCACCGAGCGGCCCGCCTCGTGGAAGGCGTGCAGGACGCCGAGGGCCATCTGGTCGTTGGAGACGAACACCGCGGTGACGTCGGGGCGCCGGGCCAGCCGCCCGCCCAGGTGGTAGCCGGAGTCGGCACTCCAGTCCCCGAACAGCGGCTCCGGGACCCGTGCACCGGCCGCCGCCAGCGTCGAGCGCCAGCTCTCCAGGCGGTGGTCGGCCGAGGTCCAGCCGCTCGGGCCCGCGATGTGCCAGACGGTCGGGTGCCCGAGCCCGAGCAGATGCTCGGTGGCCATGCGGGCGCCCTCCCGTGAGCCGCCGGTGATCTCCTCGGTCTCCGGGTCGAAACCGTTCTCCAGCACCACCAGCGGGGTGTCGAACCGGGCGTCCGCCAGGGCGTGCCCCACCCACAGCTGCGGGGCGATGGCGATCACCCCGTCCGCGCCCTCGGCCGAGAGCCTGCCCACCGCCTCGACGACCGTGTCGTGCTCGGCCGTGTCGAGGGCGATGGAGCTCAGCAGATAACCGGCCTCCTGGGCCGCCGTGTTGATCGCGGTGAGGATGGAGGCAGGCCCGTAGCGGGCCGCGTCGAAGGAGATGACCCCGAGCATCCGGGTCCGCCCGCTGGCCAGCGACCGGGCGCTGCGGCTGGGCCGGTAGCCGAGGGTCCGCATGGCCGTCAGCACCGCCTCGCGGGTCTCGGGCCGCACCGACGGATGCTCGTTCAGCACCCGGGAGACGGTCTGCTTGGAGACGCCCGCCAGCCGGGCCACGTCGTCCATCACCGGGCGCGAGCCCGCGAAGTTCCGTCGGCTGCGCCCCTTCGGCACGGCTCCTTCGGCGGCGCTTGGGCTCATGGTGGCGGTTCCTCGACCTGGTGGGGGGTGTGGTGGCGCGGCCGGAATCTCGACCTGGTGGGGCTGCCGGGTGCGGCTGGACGACGGCAGGCGTACGGCGGGCGCCGGGACGGCAGTGGAAGTGACGGTGGCGGTGACGATGGGACGGCGGCCCCGGCCCACCCGATGGCTCAGCATAGGCGGGCCGGGACCGGGGATCCGGACTCCCGGCAGGTCAGCCGGTCCGGACCTTCCGGGTGCGTCGGATGATCCACTCGGCGTGTGTGACAGCTGCCGTCTCCCGCTCGGCGCACGCCTGTTCCGGCAGCTGGACCGGCGCCCGAGCGTGCAACGGCAGCACCCGCACCCGCAGCCCGTCGCCCCGCACCGCCTCCGCGGGCAGCCGGTCCAGGCCGATGTCCCAGACCCGCCCCGCGGAGAACTGGTCGGCGACGAGGGTCCCGCCCAGGTACGCCCGTCCGACGTCCCCGTGCCAGTGCAGCCGCAGCAGCGTCCCCGGCGGCAGTCCGTCCGGCACCTCGACCCGGTACTCGGCGGCCACGGTGTCGAAGTACGAGTCGGCAGGAACGCTTGCCCGGCCCTGGACACCGGTGACCGCCTCGGGGGCGGACCCGGCGGCCCTGACCAGGGTGACCTCGACGGCGGGGACATCATCGCCCGAGGCCGACGGGACCGCGTAACGCGTGAACACGCCGTCGGTGACCGCTTCCGCCGCCACCCCGTCCACCACGGGGGCCCGTTCCGGCGCCGGCAGCACGGCGAACGACGTCGCGCTCCCCGTACCGTGCAGCCGTACCTCGTCCCGGTCGAAGACCACGCCGTCCGTGCTCAGCACCAGCCGCTCCGCGCCCCAGGCCGTACCCCGGTAGGCGGTACGGGCCGTCGCCGCGTCAAGGACCAGCAGCCCGACCCGACCGCCGTCGGCGGTGTCCACCTCCACGAGGGCGTCGGTGCCGGGCCGCAGCCCGGTCACCAGCAGCCGCTCGCCAACCGGGACGACATCGCCCGTGGGTGTGCTCACCGACGCCACCGTGTCCGCGTCCAGGGCGAGTTCGGGCGCGATGCCGTCGGTGGCGGCCAGCACCAGGACCGTACGGCCCCCGACATCGAGCCGGCACACCGGCTGGGCGGTGGCCCACTCCAGCCGCAGTCCGGCCAGCTCCAGCCGCAGCGGCCAGCAGAAGTAGGCGCCGGCCGGAACGGTGACGGGAGTGCTGGGCAGCGCCAACTCGCCTCTCCCGTCGGCGAATTCGATGGTGAACGTCGTCTCCGGGTGCTCCGGCAGCGGCTCGTGCGGCTGGTGGTTGTTCACGAACAGGAAGCCCGACGCGCCGTCCCCGCGCACGGCCCACCGCAGGGTGTCCCGGTCGGACTGTCCGGCAGGACGCTCCTCGGGGAGCATCGACTCCATGGGGGCGATCAGGTGCCCGAAGTCCGCCAACAGCAGGTGCTGGAGCCGGAGTTCGTGATAGGTGCGCCGGTACTGGCCGTACTCGCCGAGCGGCGCCTGGAAGTCGTACGTCAGCACCGGCAGGTCGTTCGGATATCCCGTGGCGTGAGACTCCTGGAGGGTGCTGAGCTCGCCCGGCGGGTTGGTGCCGCCGTGGAACATGTAGAAGCCCTGCCAGACCGAACCGCAGCCGATCTTGGTGAGGCCGAGCGCGCCGATGTCGTCCGGCTCGACGTACGGCCGCCGGTGGTACGACACCGCCATGCCGCCGCCCAACTCGCAGGTGGCCCAGGGGAACCGGTCCGCGAAGGCGTCCGGCTCGCTGCCGCGCACGGTCACCGGGCGCAGGTCCGAGCCGATGCCCTCGTCGTCGCGCTGGTGGGTGAAGAAGAAGTGCTTGCGGCAGGTGTCGGGCCAGCGGCCGTCGGCCTCGGTCCAGAAGGCCTCGGTGTAGCCGCCGTACAGCGGGAGCAGCTCGTCCGGCGGGAGTCGCACCCCGCCCCAGGCGGTCGAGGTCCACAGGGGTGCGCTCAGGCCGGCCTCCTGGGCCATCCGCTTCAGTGTCAGCAGGTGGCCGGGCCGGTCGTAGAGCTCGTTCTCGATCTGGATCGCCACGATCGGGCCGCCGTGCGCGCGGTCCAGGCCCTTCAACTGCCCGGCGATCGCCGCGAACCAGGGCCGTACCGCCGCCAGATACGCGGGGTCGTCGGTGCGGGGTGCGCAGTCGCGGGCGAGCACCCAGTCGGGCAGACCGCCGCCCCGGACCTCCGCGTGCGACCAGGGGCCGATGCGGGGGACGAAGTCCAGGCCGTGCCGGGCGCACAGCTCGGCGAAACGGCGCAGATCGCGGTCGCCGTCGAAGCGGACCCGTCCCTCGATCTCCTCGTGGTGGATCCAGATGACGTAGCTCGCGACGGCGGTGACCCCGCCCGCCTTCATCTTGAGCAGCTCCTCCTCCCACTCCCCGGCGGGGTAGCGGGAGTAGTGGAACTCGCCGGACACCGGGAACCAGGGGCGGCCGCCACGGGTGAGCCAGCGGCTGGTGACCTCGATCGGGTCGGCCACGCCCGGCGCGTCGGCGAAGGGCAGGTGACCGGTGAGCGGGGGAGCGGCGGGCGCCGGGAAGCGCAGCCGGTGAGCACCGGTCACCAGGTGTTCTCCGGGCCGAGGTCGGCGCTGTCCGTGAGCCGGGCGCGGGTGGCGGTGGTGGCGTGCAGTTCGAGGACGACGAGCTCGTTGGAGCCCTGGCGCAGGACCGGGGCGGGCACGTACAGGGTGTGCTGCGGGCCGCGGTTCCAGTACCGGCCGAGGTGGAAGCCGTTGACCCAGGCCTGGCCCTTGGTCCAGCCGGGCAGGGCCAGGAAGGTGTCGGCGGGCGTGGCCACCTCGAAGGTGCCCCGGTGGAAGGCGGGTCCGGCGGAGGGGCCCGTCTCGTACGCCCCGAACGGCACGGCGGCCGGATCGTCCGCCGGCACCGGGCGGGCCTCCCAGCCTTCCAGTGCGGTCCCCTGGAAGGAGACCGGACCGAGCAGCCCCTTGGGGGTGCCGATGCGCGGCCCGTAGTTGACGCCGCCCATGTTCTCCACGAGCACCTCCAGCACGGCACCGGAGTGCGGCACCCGCACCACCAGCGTCTCGTCGTGGCGCTCCCGCTCCAGCACGCCGAGGCACGCGCCGTCCACGAACACCAGGGCGCGGTCACCGACCCCGCCCGCGAAGTGCAGCAGGCCCTCACCGGAGGCCGGCAGCGTGGTGCGGTACAGCACGTACCCCGACCGCAGCCCGAGTTCGTTCATCGTCGCCGGGTGCTCGGTGCGCACCGGTGCGAGGCCGCGGACGTACGGCAGCAGCGGCGCCCGGTGGTCCAGGTCGACGTCGGTGACGGGGAGCTTGGGCGCGGGGGCCGGGGCCGGCTCCTGCGGGACGCCGGCATGGCGGGCGATGACCTCGCGGAACGCGTGGTACTTGGGGCCGGGGTCGCCGCTCTCGGTGAGGGCCGCGTCGTAGTCGTAGGAGGTGATCGTCGGGGTGTAGGCGTGCTTGTGGTTGGCGCCGTTGGTGAAGCCGAAGTTGGTGCCGCCGTGGAACATGTAGATGTTGACCGAGGCGCCGGTCGCGAGCAGCCGGTCCAGGTCGGCGGCGGCGTCGGCCGCGTCGCGCACGTGGTGCGGGCCGCCCCAGTGGTCGAACCAGCCGATCCAGAACTCCGCGCACATCAGCGGCCCTTCGGGCTGGTGGGCGCGGAGCGCGGCGAGGTTCTCCTCGACCCGGCTGCCGAAGGTCGTGGTGGCGAGCGTGCCGGGCAGCGTGCCGGCCGACAGGTGCTCGGGGTTGGCCTGGTCGCAGGTGAACAGCAGCTCCTCGACGCCCCGTTCACGCAGCGCCTGGTGGACGTGCTTGAGGTACGCGGTGTCGTCGCCGTAGGCCCCGTACTCGTTCTCCACCTGGACGGCGATCACCGGGCCGCCGTGCGCGGCGAGATACGGCCGAAGGGCCGGGAGCAGCAGGTCCAGGTAGCCGTCGAACGCCCCGGTGAAGCGCGGGTCGCTGGTGCGCAGCCGGATGTCGGGGTCCGCGAGCAGCCAGGACGGCAGCCCGCCGTCGTCCCACTCGGCGCAGATGAACGGGCCCGGACGCAGGATCACCTGGAGCCCCTCCTCCTGGGCCAGGCGCAGCCAGCGGGGCAGGTCGAGGAAGCCGTCCAGGACGAGGGTGCCGGGCTCGGGCTGGTGGTGGTTCCACGGCAGATACGTCTCGACGGTGTTGAGACCCATCAGCCGGGCCTTGCGCAGCCGGTCGGCCCACTGGTCGGGGTGGATCCGGAAGTAGTGCATGGCTCCGGAGAGGATCCGGAACGGTTCGCCGTGCAGCAGGAAACCGTCGGTGGACGTCGTCAGAGCGGGCATGCGGGGCATCCCTTCGAAGGGGCGGGAGTTCAGGGGGTTCGGGCGCTGCGGACGAGCTGACGAGCGTGCGCGTGGGTGTCGATGTTACCGGTAACTCAAAGGTCGT
The DNA here is from genome assembly GCF_000719505.1 of Streptomyces sp. NRRL B-3229. Classification (NCBI taxonomy): domain Bacteria; kingdom Bacillati; phylum Actinomycetota; class Actinomycetes; order Kitasatosporales; family Streptomycetaceae; genus Streptomyces; species Streptomyces sp. NRRL B-3229. The sequence continues at coordinate 81,531 of NZ_JOGP01000018.1, forward strand.
CAAGATCTCTCGTAGCGCCGGGGGAGTCGAGGGTGATTGGACTGGTGGTCCAGGGATTGGATTGGTAGTCTAGATCTGCTGACGGAGACAGGAGGCGTGTGATGGAGGCCGAGCGGGACGCGATCCTTGCCGCGCTCAGACCGGTCGTCGACGGGATCGCGGCGACCTTCGGGCCGGTGTGCGAGGTGGTGCTGCACGACTACCGGAGACCGGAGCAGTCGGTCGTGGCCCTTTCCGGCGCGGTGACCGGGCGCTCGGTGGGCGGGGCCATGAGCCAGATCGGCCTGCGCATGGTGGCCCGCGGCGACGAGGCGGCCGACGAGCTGAACTACGTCACCCGCACCGACACCGGCAAGCTGGTCAAGTCGTCGACGATGCTGCTGCGGGACTCCTCGGGCGCGGTCTTCGGCGCCCTGTGCGTCAATGTCGACGTCGGCGCGGTGAACGAGGTCCACGCCCTGCTGGGAGCGCTGGCCGGGACCGGCGCGATCCCTGCGGAACCTCCCGTCACCACCTTCGGTGACGACATCGACTCCGTCGTCGACGTCATGCTCGACGCGCACCAACACCAGTCGTGGGCGCTGCTCGACCGCGCCGGGCGCCTGGACCTGTTCCGCAGCCTGGACGAGCGGGGCGTGTTCGCGGTGCGGCGGGCGATCGAGCAGGTGGCGGGACGGCTCGGGATCTCGCGGGCCTCCGCGTACAGCTATCTGTCCCAGTCCCGGAAACAGCCCCGAACCGCGTCCCGCGACGGGGTTCGGGAAGAGGATCGGGACGGGGTTGGAGAAGGTGCTCGGGACCGCGCTCGGGACGCGGCTCGGGACTGGGCGAAGGATGGAGGGCAATCGTGACGAGCATTCCGCCGGTCACCCTGGACGATGTCCTGGACGCGGCCGCCCGGCTCAAGGGCGTCGCCCACCGCACGCCGGTGCTGCGCTCACGCACCCTCGACGCGCTGGTCGGCGCCGAGGTCCACCTCAAGTGCGAGAACTTCCAGCGGGTCGGCGCCTTCAAGTTCCGCGGTGCCTACAACGCGGCCTCCCGGCTCACCCCCGACCAGTTGACGCGGGGCATCGCCGCCTACTCCTCCGGAAACCACGCCCAGGCCGTCGCGCTGGCCGCCCGTGAGCTCGGCACCACCGCCGTGATCGTGATGCCCGAGGACGCCCCGGAGTCCAAGCGCGCGGCCACCGAGGCCTACGGCGCCGAGATCGTGACCTACGACCGCTACACCGGCGACCGCGTGGCCATCGCCGAGGCCCTGGCCGCCGAGCGTGGCCTGGCGCTCATTCCGCCGTACGAACACCCGCATGTGATGGCGGGACAGGGTACGGCTGCCCTCGAACTCCTGGAGGAGACCGGCGATTTGGGTGCCCTGCTGGTGCCAGTCGGGGGCGGTGGGCTGATGGCGGGGAGCGCGACCGCGGCCAAGGGCCGGTATCCGGACATCCGCATGATCGGGGTCGAGCCGGAGACCGGCGACGACACCCGGCGCTCCCTGGAAGCAGGGCGGCGCGTCAGCATCGCGGTCCCGAAGACCATCGCCGACGGACAGGCCCTGCACACGCCGGGCGAGCTGACGTTCTCGGTGAACCGCCGACTGGTCGACGAGATCGCGCTCGTCTCCGACGACGAGATCCGGGACGCCATGCGGTTCGCCTTCGAACGCCTGAAGATCGTCGTCGAACCGAGCGGCGCGAGTGCGCTGGCCGCGCTGCTCAGCGGCCGGGTGAGCGGCCTTCCGGGCCGGGTGGGGGTGATCGTCTCGGGTGGGAATGTGGATGCGGAGCGGTTCGCGCGGTTGTGCGGGGCGTGAGGGCCGGTGTCGATGGGCCGGAGCTTCGGCTGCGGCCAGGGCACATCTTTTGAATCTTGCTCCGTGGGGTTCCATGCGGTGCATAGAGTGCACGCCGTGGGCATACCCGGCTGGTCCGTCTGGATCTTTCTCGTTCTGTTCTCATGGCAGGTCCTCGTTCTCTTCGTCGTCCTGCATCGACTGCGGGAAGCCGACTCCGATCTGCGGGGCGAGGCGCGCCTCGACCTGCTGGACGCCGTCGGCTCCTTGCTGCTTCTCGGCGGCGGCCTGCTGGGTCTCGTGGCCGGGGAGTCCTGGCTCTGGCTCGGCTTCGCCGGCTTCCCGCTCATGACCGCCGGCTACGCCGTGAAGGGCGTCCACTGGCTCCGGGCCCGCCGCCACCCCACGACCTGATACGGACTGCTTCTACCGGGCGCGGTGGTCGGCGACAGGGCGTGGGTCACCCGAATGGCGGCCCCGGCTGGACAGGCGGACGATGGAGGCGTGGGACCGGCCCCGCCGGTGCCGCCCGGGACGGGTGGGAGACGGAGACCGGCCCTGGCCGTACCGACACGGCCGGAAGGGAGATCCGTCATGTTCGAGGTGAAGACGCTCGACAAGCCGGACGAGCGCCGGGACTTCCCGCGGGGCCACCTGGAGGCGGTCCACATGAGCGGGCTGGACTTCGCCGTGGGCACCTTCGAGCCCGGCTGGCGCTGGTCGGAGTCGGTGGGACCGATCGCGGGCACCAAGAGCTGCGAGGTCCACCACAACGGCTACGTGGTCCAGGGCCGTATGCACATCCTGATGGACGAGGGCGGCGGAGAGCGCGAACTGGGCCCCGGGGACATCTTCGTGGTGTCTCCAGGACACGACGCCTGGGTCGTCGGCGACGAGCAGTGCGTGGTCTACGACTTCGCGGGCGGCATGGCGAGGGACTACGCGAAGGAGCAGTGAAGGGTCTACGCGAGGGAGCGGTCAACGGACTACCCGAACGAGCGGCGGACGGACCCGTCCCGGGCGGTCGTCGCGCAGCCCATGTCCGACCCTCGTGACCTCACACCGTGATCACGATCTTCGCTCGCGCGTGCTCCACCTCCAGATGCCGGACGGCCTCGGCCGCCCCGCTCAGCGGGTACATCCGCTCGATGGCCGGGGCGACCTTGCCGGCGTCGACGAGTTCCCGCAGCACGGTCAGATTCGCCTTGCTCGCCTTCGCGGTGAGCGGGAGCACGCGTTGACGCACGAAGGGGGAGAGCAACCGGCCGCGCACGATGAGCCGCACCGGGCCCAGGAGACTGCCGCCCTCGAACACGCCCCCGCCGGAGAGGACGACGGTTCCCGAGGGGGCCGTCGTGCGCCGGAGGTCGGCCAGGGAGCGGTTGCCGACCAGGTCCAGCACGACGTCGTAGCGGCGACCGGCGCGGGCGAAGTCCTCCCGCGTGTAGTCGACGACGTCATCGGCCCCGAGCGATCCGACCAGTTCGACATTGCGCGCGCCGCACACCCCGGTCACCTCGGCGCCGTACGCCTTGGCGAGCTGCACGGCGAAGCTGCCCACCCCGCCCGAGGCGCCGTTCACCAGCACGGACTGGCCGGCCCGGAGTCCGGCCACGTCCCGCAGGCCGATCAGCGCGGTGTTCGCGGCCAAGGGCAGCGCGGCCGCCTGCTCGAAGCTGAGGCCGGCGGGCTTGAGGTCCGTCTCGCTGTCCTTGGCGCACACGAACTCCGCGAAGGTGCCGTCCGCCTCGCCGTACACCTCGTCCCCGGGGTGCAGTCCCTCGACACCGGGACCGACCGCCGACACCCGGCCCGCGAAGTCCCGGCCCCGGATCCGGACCTTCGGTGCGCGCATCCCGAGCGACAGCCGGGCGATCCTGGGATCGCCGTGCAGGTAGTGCCAGTCGTAGGCGTTGACAGACGCCGCGTGCACGCGCACGAGCACCTCGCCGGCCCCCGGCACCGGCCGGTCGACCTCCTTCAACTCCAGTGTGTCCGCCGAGCCGTAGCGATCCTGGACGACTGCCTTCATACGACCCCCTCCGTCACTGCGGAGCGTACGGAAGAGACGACGGAAGAGACCCCACCCTGCCATCGGAAACCGTTCGGGTTGTCCGGGGGAGGTGGCAGATCAGCCGGTGTCCCGACACCTGTCGACCGCTTCACCGGGGTCAGATCGGCAGCAGTCGCCCCACCAGCGCGCTGAGCTGCCGTACGTTGCGGCACTCGTGCATGTCCACCAACTCGGCGTACTCGTACGCGGCCGAGTCGCCTGTGCCCCACTGCGCCCGCGCCTCCGGGTTCAACCAGTGGACGCGACGGGCCCGTTCGGTGATCTCCCGTACGGCGGACAGGTTCGGGTCGCTCATGTTGGTGCGGGCGTCACCCAGCACGAAGACCGTCGTGCGCGGGCTCAGCGCGGACCCGTACCGCGAGGCGAACTCGCCGAGTGCGACGCCGTAGTCGCTGCTGCCGTGCCAGCCGGTGAGCGTGGCCTCGGCCCGGATCCGGGCGCCGAGTCCCTCCGGGTCGGCTGCTCCGTGCCGCAGCAGCCCGGTGACCTCGTCGAGCCGGTTGACGAAGGCGAACACCCGCACCTTGCTGAACTGGTCGTGCAGCGCCTGCACCAGCAGCATCGTGAAGTCAGAGAACCCCGACACCGAGCCCGACACATCGCACAGCAGCACCAGTTCGGGCCGGGCCGGCCGGCGCCTGCGCAGCACCGGCTTCATCGGCACCCCGCCCGTCGACAGGGAACCGCGCAAGGTCCGCCGCAGATCTATGCTGCCGCGCGCGGCACGGCGGCGGCGGGCCGCCAGCCGGGTGGCCAGCTTGCGTGCCAACGGCTGGACCGTGCGCCGGAGTTCGGCCAGCCGGTCCTTCCCGGCGAACAGGAAGTCGACCCGGTCGGTCGTCGGGGCCACCGCCCGGCGCGCGATCTCGTCCCGGTCCCGGCGCTCCGCCACCCGCCGCCGGGCCTCCGCCGCCACCAGGGCCCGGAACGCCTCGATGCGCCGCCGGATCTCGTCCTCCAGCAACCGGTCGGTGAACCCGGAGCCGCCCTGCTGCTGCCCCCGCACCTCGTCCCGGACGCGTGCGAGCAGGGTCTGCGGGCGCAGCCGGTCGAGGGTCTGGTACGACGACCAGCCGTCCGGCGAGGGGGAGTTGCCGTATCCGCCGAACCCGTCGACGGCTTCGGCGGCGAGCCGGGCCATGAGGGTCTCGTCGTTCGCGGCGAGGGCCCGGGCGAGACGCTCGCGCAGTTCCTCCCGGTCCGCAGGAGCGGTGTCGGGCGCGCCGACGCCCCGCGGGAAGTACAGGTCGAAGACCGGGTCGAACACCCGCCGTTGCGTGGTGCCGTGCAGCAGCGTCGCGGCCAGCCCCTCCCGCAACCGCTCCCGGTCCGCGAGGCCCAGCGCCTCGACCGCCTGGGCCGCGTCCACCGTCTCGCCGGTCCCGATGCGCACGCCGTGCGCGCGCAGGGCGCCGACCAGGGAGGTGAGCCGCTCGGCGGTGCTCACACGGCGTCCAGGTCGAGCTTGGCCCCGGCCTTGAGGATGTCCTCCTGGTGCTTGAGGAGCACGCCCAGGCTGTCCCGTACGACCGTCTCGTCGAGGTGGTCCGCGCCGAGCGCGAGGAGGGTGCGGGCCCAGTCGATGGTCTCGGCGACCGAGGGCACCTTGCGCAGGTCCATCGCCCGCAGCGCTCCCACCACCCGCACCACGGACCGGGCCAGGGTCTCGTCCAGACCCGGCACCTTCAGCCGTACGATCCGCCGCTCCAGCTCCTCCTCCGGGAACCCGATGTGCAGGAACAGGCAGCGCCGGCGCAGGGCCTCCGACAGCTCGCGGCTGGCGTTGGAGGTGAGGACGACGAAGGGGCGGCGGGCGGCGGTGATCGTGCCCAGCTCGGGGACGGTGACCTGGAAGTCGCTCAGCACCTCGAGCAGCAGCCCCTCGACCTCGACGTCCGCCTTGTCGGTCTCGTCGATCAGCAGGACCTTGGGCTCGTCGCCGCGGATCGCCGTCAGCAGGGGCCGGGAGAGCAGGAACTCCTCGCTGAAGATGTCCGTGCGCGTCTCGTCCCAGGTCTCGTCCCGGCCGGCGCTGATGCGCAGCAGCTGCTTGGCGTGGTTCCACTCGTACAGCGCCCGGGACTCGTCCACGCCCTCGTAGCACTGGAGGCGCACCAGCCGGGCGCCTGCGACCTCGGCCACGGCCTTGGCCAGCTCCGTCTTGCCGACCCCGGCGGGGCCCTCGACCAGGAGCGGCTTGCCCAGCCGGTCGGCGAGGAACACGGTGGTGGCGACGGCGGGGGAGGCGAGGTAGCCGGTCCGGGCGAGGCGTGCGGAGACGTCGTCGACGGATGTGAACAGCAACGGGGCCTCCAGCTCGGCGGGAACGCGTTTCCCGACTATCTAAGCGCTTGTTCATCGCTTCTGTCACGGGGCGGCAGTCGCTGGAGGCCGGGACGCGGGGGCGTTGTCAGTGGTGCGTTGTACGTTTCGGGGCATGGGGATCTATCTGGTGAGCGTGGGGGCGCGGGAGTGGTTCGACACCGACGAGGAGGAGGGCCGCGCGGCCGTCGCCACGGGGTTGAACGAGGAGCTGCGCCGCAGGGGGCTGCCGTCGTACGAGTCCGTTCCCGAGGACACGGAGTTGGTCCGCGGATCGGGGACGCGGTTCGAGGAGAAGCTGGTGCCGCCCATCGACGGCTTCGTGCGGCTGGCCCACGCCCATCTCGGGCCCTCCGAGCCGGAGACCCTCCTCGACTGGTCGGTGCTGGTGCCGGTCTCGCTCGACGAGGAGATCGAACTGCCCGTCGAATCCTCCTACTCGGACACCACGGTGATCGCCGGAGCACCTCAGGTCCTCGACATGACGCGCCGGCTCGCCGAGGCGGTGCGACTGCCCCTGGACGAGATACCGGCGACCTGCGACAACCTCGACCTGACCTACTGGTTCCTGGAAGGCGACGCGGAGCGGGTGGCTGCCGCCAGGCCGGGCCCGTGGGCCGAGGACCTCGACGCGTCGTTCTACGTGGCGCTGTACCTCCGCGCGGCCGAACACTCCCTGCGCCAGGGCTGCCCGATCGTCTACAGCTGATGTGAGGAGGCGACGACTGTCGTGCTGTTCGGGCGGGGTCCGGTTTCGGCCTGGAGTTCCACGTGGAGCGGGATCCGACGGGCTTGGGAACCGGGGCGCCGCCGACCCGCTCCGGGACGTGCTGCTCGCCCACTGGTGGAGCTGGGCCGGCAGCAGTCACATCCCGGAGCGGTGAGGGCGGTCCCCGGTCCCGGTCGGCGTGGGGTCAGCTGGTCACACGGAAGGTGGCGTCGCTGCGTCCCGTCGTCGTGGTGATCGGATCGAGGCGCAGTTCGTAGGCGTAGTGGCGGATGTAGTGGTCGGGGTAGTTGTACGACTGGAACGAGGACCAGCCGGCGTCGGCGAGGCCGGCGACCTTGCGGAAGGTGGCGTCCGCGGCGAACTGGGCGCTGCCGTCGTTGCGGACCAGTTGGAAGTCGAAGTTGAAGTGGCGCAGGAAGTAGCCCGGGTAGTTGACCGACTCGAAGGAGACGGTGCCGGTGCCCGCCAGGCCGGGGCGCAGCCGGAACTGGGCGTCCTCGGCGGGGCTCACGTTGGGATCGATGCGTACATCGAAGTTGGTCTGACGCACGTACCGGTCCTGGAAGTTGTACGACTGGAGCCGCTGCGCGGGGGTGTTCGGCCAGCGGGCGAGCACACGGCTCTCCTCGGCGGCGGTCAGGTTCATGATCCAGCCGTGGCGCTTCTTCGTGCCGCCCATGGTGTAGCTTCCCGAAGCCTGCTTCTGGTAGGAGGCGGGGTTGGACGGGTCGGTCGTCAGGACCGGCATGTAGCCGCCGCCGGAGGCGTACTGGTCGAGGTAAAGGGCCCACTTGTTGGTGCCGTTGAACTTCATCCACATCGGGCCCTCGACCATCGAACCGGTCAGGCCGATGCCGGAGAGGTCGCCGAGCCGCGTCCAGGTTCCGAGGATGGAGTTGCTGCCCTCGAGGGTGATCTGCCCGTCACCGGAGGCCCGCACATAGCGGTAGCTGCCGACTCCGGCCGGCATCTCGATGATCTGGGTGTCGATGATCTCCTGCGTGCCGGGGCGCTCGATGTAGGTCTGCGGGGTGGTGATGGTGCGGAAGTCACTGGTGCGGGCGTAGTAGATGCGGTGCTTCGTCTTGCCGTCGAGGGGCACGTTGGTCGCCCAGTACAGGACGTAGTCGTTGGTCTGCGGGTCCCAAATCGCCTCGGGCGCCCAGGCGTTGCGTCCGTCGGGGATGGCGCCGGCGACGTTGAGCAGCCAGGGCTGCGACCAGGTGACCAGGTCCGTCGACTCCCACACCACCAGGTTGCGGCTGCCGTTGTTGATGGCGGCGTTCCAGTCCTGCCCGCAGCTGATGCACAGGTCGGTCGCGATGATCCAGTACTTGCTGCCGTCGGGGGATCTCACGAATGCGGGGTCGCGCACCCCCTTCGTGCCGACCGGGGAGCGCAGGACCATCCCGCCGCCGTTGAGGTCGTTCCAGTGCAGGCCGTCCGTGCTGTGCGAGAGGTACATCTGCTGGTTGGTCGCCCCCTCGCCGGTGAAGTGCACCATCAGGTACCCCGGATCGGCTGCGTCGGCCTGTTGGGGCGCGGTCAGGGCCTGGCCGGCGAAGAGGAGGCAGGCGGCGAGCAATATCACCGTCAGCCGGGCGCGGAGCGCGGACATGTGGATCTCCTGTCTTCGTGCAGGTGCCACCGTCGCGAGAAGGGAAGAGCGCGGTGGCGGGGAACTCTCGTGGGGGGAAACGGGGCGGGACGGTTACCGCACGATCCGGAAAGGGCCGTACTGTTCGAAATGCCGAACGATGTTCGTAGAATCGGGCAGACAGTAAGAGTGGCAACTGGGACGCGTCAATACATTCGACATCCATAGGTGCTTCACGCCGCATGTCGACGAACTCGCCGGATCCTTCTTTGATCAAAGCGTTGACTAGGACTTGATGCAGGGATTACGTTCTGGCCGATTTCACGAACGGCGTTCGAAATATCGGAAGTTGAGTGGCCGGTCCTCTGTGCCGCCCGCACCAAAGGGAGCAATACGTGAGACCTGTCCTCACCCGTCGATCTTTGCTCGGCATCATCGCCGGCTCGGCGGCCGCCACCGTCACCGGTGTCTCTGCCGGGTCCGCCCGAGCCGCCGTGCCCGCGTCACCAGGCGTGACGTACAGGAACACCGTCGCCGAGCAGCGGGCCGACCCGCACATCTTCAAGCACACCGACGGCTTCTACTACTTCACCGCCACGGTGCCGGAGTACGACCGCATCGTGCTCCGCCGGGCCACCACGATCCAGGGGCTGTCCTCGGCCGCCGAGACGACCATCTGGACCAAGCACGCCACCGGCGTGATGGGCGGCTACATCTGGGCCCCGGAGATCCACTTCATCGACGGCAAGTGGTACATCTACTTCGCCGCCGGTGATGCCAACGACATCTGGCACATCCGGCCCTACGTACTGGAGTGCGCCGCCGCGAATCCGATCACGGGGAGCTGGACGGAGAAGGGACGTATCGCGCTGCCGCTGGACACCTTCTCGCTGGACGCGACGACCTTCACCGTGAACGGCACCCGCTACCTCGCCTGGGCGCAGAACGACCCGGCCGTCGGCCGCGGCACCAACATCTACCTCGCACGGATGTCCAGCCCCTGGAGCATCACCGGCACCCCGGTCATGATCAGCAGGCCGACCGCCGCGTGGGAGACCGCCGGAGGCGAGACCGTCAACGAGGGCCCGGCCGTGATCCAACGCAACGGCAAGGTCTTCCTGACCTTCTCGGCCAGCGCCACAGACGCCAACTACTGCATGGGCATGCTGACCGCGTCCGCCTCTGCCGACCTGCTCAGCGCCTCGGCGTGGGCCAAGAGCGCCGGCCCGGTCTTCGCCAGCTTCGCGGCCACCAGCCAGTACGGCCCCGGGCACAACCAGTTCACGGTCTCCGAGGACGGCACGTCGGACCTCCTCGTCTACCACGACCGCAGCTACAAGGACATCAGCGGTTCCCCGCTCAACGATCCCAACCGCCGCACCCGTGTCCAGAAGATCTACTGGAAGGCCGACGGCACGCCCGACTTCGGCATCCCCGTCGCCGACGGTCTCACCCCGATCCGGCTCTCGTCGTACAACTTCCCCGACCGGTTCATCCGGCACTGGGAGTACCGCGCCAGGATCGAGGCGAACGTCGCCCCGATCGCCGACTCGCAGTTCCGCGTCGTCACCGGCCTGGCCGGCACCGGCACCGTCTCCCTGGAATCGGCCAACTTCCCCGGCTACTACCTGCGCCACAAGAACAACGAGGTGTGGGTGGAGAAGAACGACGGGACGTCCCTGTTCGCCAGTGACGCCTCCTTCGTCGCCCGGGCCGGTCTCGCGGACTCCGCGGGGGTCTCGTACGAGTCGTTCAACCTGCCGGGCTCCTACATCCGCCACTACGACTACCTGCTGTACGTCCAGGCCGTGAGCACCGCAACCGGCCGCGCCGACGCCACGTTCTACACCCAGTGACGCATCCCGGCGTCCCGTGACCCTTCGGGCAGCTCCGACCCCCACCGGGCCGGAGCTGCCCGAACGAACCGGCACATCTGCCACGCCCGCGTTCCTCCCCCTCCCACCCGCGATCGGCCCCCCTGCGCGGGCAGAACCACCATCCGGTTTTGCCCGGCACACACGCGCGCCTGGCCCACATCCGCCTGTCGGCCCAGTAGACACGTGGGGAGACAGCGACCGACTCGCACCGCAGACTGGGCTGGATCGACACATCTCCCAGTGGGCCGAAGGGACACCGGCATGACCGACGGAGACGACCGCACCGCCGTCGAGGGCCTCACCGTGGAACACCGCACCACCCCGCTCGGCGTCGACGAGGCCCGTCCCCGATTCGGCTGGCGCACCGCCTCCCGGGTCCGCGGCCGGCGCCAGACGGCCTACCGTCTCCTCGTCGCGTCCACCCCCGACCGTCTCACCGTCGGCCAGGCGGACGTGTGGGACAGCGGCCGGGTCGACTCGGCGGACTCGGTGGCCGTGCGCTACGCCGGCCCCGCGCTGAAGCCCTCGACGCGCTACCACTGGACGGTGGAGCTCTGGGACGAGAACGGCCGCCCGCTCCCCGAGGCCCCCACCGCCCGCTTCGAGACCGGCCTGCTCAGCACCGACGGCGTGACGGGCTGGGAAGGTGCGCAGTGGATCACCATGGCGGGCAAGGCCCCCAACAGTCCGGGCGCCCCCCTCCTGAGGAAGCAGACGGCCCTCGACGGCGGCCGGGTGCGCGAAGCCCGGCTCTACGTCTCAGCGCTCGGCGTGTACGACGCCTACGTCAACGGCCGCCGCGTCACCGTCTCTCAGGACGGCCGCGCCACCCACGAACTCCTCACCCCCGGCTGGACCAACTACGACACCACCGTCAGCTACTTCACCTACGAGGTGACCGGTCTCCTGGCGGACGAACGGGAGGTCACCCTCGCGGCCGTGCTGGGCAACGGCTGGTACAACGGCCGGATCTCCGAGAACAGCGTCTACTGCTCGCCGGACGGCAACCGCCTCGCCCTCAAGGCCAAACTCCTGATCCGCTACGAGGACGGCTCCGCACAGACCATCGTGACCACCCCCGACAGCGACTGGCGGGCCACGGACACCGGCCCCTACCGCGCCGACGACCTCTACGACGGCCAGACCTACGACGCCCGCCGGGAACTGCCCGGCTGGACCGCGAACGGCTTCGACGCCTCCGCCTGGTCCGGCGTCGAGGCGCACGACTTCACGACCAGGTTCCCCGGCTCCCGACTGGTCGCATACCCGGGGGAGTCGGCCCGGCTGATGCCGCAGTGGGACCGCAGGCCGCAGTCGATCGCCGTCCACACGGGCGGGAGGGACTTCACCGCCGACCCCACCCGCACGATCACCGACCCCACCCGGGCCGCCTCCGCCGCCCTGACGCTGCACCCCGGCGACACCGCCGTGATCGACTTCGGCCAGAACCTGGTCGGTGTGCCCCGCTACACCCTCCGCGGCCCGTCCGGCGCCCAAGTCACCTTCGCGCCGGGCGAGATGCTCAACGACACCAGCGCGGGCGCCGACGGCCCCGAAGGCTCCGTCTATCGGGCGAACCTGCGCACGGCCGAGGCCGCCGGCACCTACATCCTCAAGGGCGACCCGAAGGGCGAGACCCACCAGGACTCCCTGACCTTCTACGGGTTCCGCTACCTCTCCGTCACCACGACCGAGACCGTCACCCTCACCGACCTGACCGGCCGGGTCGCCACCTCCGCCCTCCGCGACATCGGGCAGGTCACCACCGACGACCCCGACATCAACCAGTTGATCAGCAACGTCCGTTGGGGCCAGCGCGGCAACTACCTCTGGGTCCCCACCGACTGCCCGCAGCGCGACGAACGCTGCGGCTGGACCGGCGACACCCAGGTCTTCGCCACCACCGGCCTCTACAACGCCGATGCGGTCACCTTCCTGAGCCACTTCCAGGACATCCTGGCCGACTCCCAGCGCACCTACGGCGCCGACGGCGCGCAGTTCCCCTGGATCGCCCCCGGAGCCCGCTACAACGAGCCCGTCGGAGCGAGCGGTTGGGCGGACTGCGGGATCGTCGTGCCCTGGACGGTGTGGCAGATGAGCGGTGACTCCACCGTCGTCGACCGCAGTTGGGACGCGATGACGGCGTACATGGACTGGATCCGCGCACGCACCGGCGACACCGGGGCCGGGCAGGGTGCGATCTTCGGCGACTGGCTGGCCTTCCAGGTCACCAGCACCCGACTCGTCAGCGACGCCTACTACGCCCACAGTGCCCGGCTCATGGCGGACATGGCCCGTGCCACCGGCCGCACCGCCGAGGGACAGGCCTACGACGAGCTCTTCGCGCGGATCGAACGGGCCTTCGTCACCACGTACCTGAGCGGTGAGGAAGGCCGGCTCACCGTGCGTTCCGGCCTCGGCGACCCGCCGCCGTACACCCCCGGGGACAGCCCCACCCAGCCAGAGGACGACACCCAGACCGCCCTGCTCTGGATCCTCAAACTCGGCCTGTACGACACCGGGGAGCAGCGTCGGCGTCTCGTCGAGCTCCTCACCGAGAACATCGGCAACTCCGCCGCCTACAAGGCCGCCCACCCCGACAGCACGCGCGCCGGACACGCCGAGAACACCCTGTCCGTCGGCTTCCTCGGCGTGAACGTCCTGGCGCCCGTCCTCACCGAGGAGGGCCAGGTGGAGCTGGCCTACAAGCTGCTGCACCAGGACGCCATGCCGTCCTGGCTCTACTCGGTGCGCAACGGCGCGACGACCATCTGGGAGCGCTGGAACTCGTACTCCAGGGAGGACGGTTTCGGGCCGGTCGAGATGAACTCCTTCAACCACTACTCCTACGGCGCGATCATGGAGTGGATGTACGAGAGCATGGCCGGCATCGCCAAGGACCCGGCGCACCCGGGGTTCAAGCACTTCTTCCTGCGGCCCCACCTCGACCCGACCGGCCGGATCACCCGGGTCAGCGGCTCGCACCTGTCGCCGTACGGCGAGATCGTCAGCGAATGGGCCGTACGGGACAGCCGGTTCACGCACCGGATCGCCGTGCCCGCCAACAGCACGGCGACCCTGCGCATCCCCACAGCCGACCCCGGCTCCGTGTGCGAGGGCCGCACCCCCCTGTCACGCGTCCGGGGAGTCGAGCACCTCGGCTTCGAGGGCGGCGTCGCCTCCTACGAACTGCCTTCGGGGCGCTACGAGTTGACCTCCGCGCTCGCCTGATCCGCCACCAGTACCACCTCGAGGGTGCGCGGACCGTGCACCCCCTCGACCCGGTCCAGCTCGATGTCGCTGGTCGCCGAAGGGCCGGAGATCCAGGTCAACGGGCGTACCGGGTCGAGGCGTTCGAGGCCTTGCGGCACCGAGGACACGACCTGGTCCGGGATCCGTACGACACAGATGTGGTGGTCGGGGACGAGCGTGATGCGGCGGCGGCCCTGGTCGGGCGAGCCGTCCAGGACGATCGTGCCGGTCTCCGCGATCGCCACCGCGCACGCCGTGACCACACTGTCGATCCGGTCCAGCTCGTGCGGGGTGCTCCCGGCCCGGTCCGGCACCTGCTCGGCCCCGGTCTCCGCGAGCCAGGACGGCTCCAGGCCCGGCGGCACGAGCACCGTCTTCGCGCCCCGCGCCGCCAGCATCCCGGCAAGGGTGGCCGGAAGGTCGGCCGTGGTGCAGCGGTGCACGATCGCCCGGTAGTCGGCGAGGTTCTCGGCCAGCAGCTCCACGGTCTCCCCGACCGTGCGGTCACCGTGCTCGCGCAGATAGGTCCGCTCGATCGGAGCGTCCTCGCCGGAGACGTCGGACAGCGCGCGCCGCACCCGGCCCAGGATCCTTTCCCTGCTGTTCACTTCGAGCCCCCCTTCTCCGAGCGGCCGCCGTCGGTCCGCTGCCACCAGTCGCGGAACGGCTCCGGGGGGACGGTCGGAAGATCCCGGGTGTCGCTCCAGGCCTTGCCCGGTCCCGGAAGCGAACGCGGATGCAGACGCCGGGTGCGCGAGGCCGCCCGCTGTCCGGTGCGCAGGACACCGGGGTGGGCGAACGCCCAGCGTGCCGCCCGCATCGCCGCCCGCTCGGCCGCGTGCCCCTTGGCCGGCTTGAGCACCACCTTGTTGCCCTCGCGGACCACCGGCCCGCCCTGAACGACCCGCTCGCGCAGGTGCACCAGCACCTCGGGGATGTCGATGGCGACCGGGCAGACTTCGTAGCAGGCCCCGCACAGCGAGGAGGCGTACGGCAGCGAGGCGTCGATCTCGCTCGCCGTACCCCGCAGTTGGGGGCTGATGATCGCGCCGATGGGTCCGGGGTAGACCGAGCCGTAGGCGTGCCCGCCGGCCCGCTCGTAGACCGGGCACACGTTCAGACAGGCCGAGCAGCGGATGCAGCGCAGGGCCTGGCGGCCGACCTCGTCGGCGAGGGTGTCGGAGCGGCCGTTGTCGAGCAGCACCAGGTGGAAGGTCTGGGGGCCGTCCTCGTCCGTGGTCCCGGTCCAGGTGGACGTGTAGGGGTTCATGCGCTCGGCCGTGGAGGAGCGGGGCAGGGTCTGGAGGAAGACCTCCAGGTCCTGCCAGGTCGGCACGATCTTCTCGATGCCGACGACCGAGATCAGCGTCTCCGGCAGGGTCAGGCACATCCGTCCGTTGCCCTCGGACTCCACGACCACCAGGGTGCCGGTGTCGGCGACCATGAAGTTGGCGCCGGAGATGCCGACCTTGGCCCGCAGGAACTTCTCCCGCAGGTGCAGCCGTGCCGCCTCCGCCAGTTCGGCGGGCGTGTCGGTGAGCCCCTCGGGGGCCGGGCGGCCCCACTCGCTCATCTCGCGCTCGAAGATGTCCCGGATCTCGCCCCGGTTGCGGTGGATGGCCGGGACGAGGATGTGCGAGGGCCGGTCCTTGCCCAACTGCACGATC
Source organism: Streptomyces sp. NRRL B-3229 (assembly GCF_000719505.1). Classification (NCBI taxonomy): domain Bacteria; kingdom Bacillati; phylum Actinomycetota; class Actinomycetes; order Kitasatosporales; family Streptomycetaceae; genus Streptomyces; species Streptomyces sp. NRRL B-3229. The sequence goes on from NZ_JOGP01000018.1 coordinate 96,845, forward strand.
AGCTCGGCGAGATCGGTCTCGTAGGCCCGGATGCCCGCGGCTTCGAGGGCCTCGTTGAGCCCGATCTCCTGCGTGGCCATCGACTTGACCTTGACGACCTCCGTCTCGCCGGTCATCTTGACGAGCTGGGTGACGATCTCGTTGGCCTCGTCGGCGTCGGCGGCCCAGTGCACGGTGCCGCCAGCCGTCACCACCGACTCCTCCAACTGCACGAGATAGTGGTCGAGGCGCCGCAGCGTGTGGTCCTTGATCCGCTTGCCCGCCTCGCGCAACTCCGCCCAGTCCGAGACCTCGGCGACGGCCTTCTCCCGCTTGGCGCGGATCGTGTGGGTGGCGTGCCGCAGATTCCCGCGCAGGGTCGGGTTGTTGACGGCCTCGTGCGCGGCCTCCGGGAAGGCCGGCATTCCTACGAACGTCCCGCTCATACGGCCGGCTCCTCCTCCGTGCTCGCCAGGATCTCCGCGATGTGCACCGGCCGCATGTCCGACTCCAGCCGGCCCATCGTGCCCCCGATGTGCATCAGACAGGAGTTGTCGGCCGCGCACAGCACCTCGGCGCCCGTCGACTCGGCGTTGCGCACCTTGTCCGCGCCCATCGCCGCCGAGACATCGGAGTTCTTCAGCGCGAAGGTGCCACCGAAGCCGCAGCACTCGTCGGCGCCGGGCAGCTCCTTGAGTTCGAGCCCCTTGACCGCCTCGAGCAGGCGCCGCGGCCGGTAGCCCAGCCCGAGCCCCCGCAGACCGTGGCAGGTCGGGTGATAGGTCACGGTGTGCGGGTAGCAGGCCCCGACATCCGTCACCCCCAGCACGTCCACCAGGAACTCCGTCAGCTCGTACGTCTTCGGCACCACCGGCGCCAGGGTCGCCGCGAGACTGTCCCCGCGCCCCTCGGCCCGGGCCCGCTCGCCCATCCGCGGATACAGCTCCCGCACCATCGCCCCGCACGAGCCGGACGGCGTCACGATCGCCTCGTAGTCCCGGAAGACATCGGAGAAATGCCGGGCCAGTGGCTCCGCCTCATGCCGGTATCCGGTGTTGTAGTGGGCCTGCCCGCAGCAGGTCTGGGACATCGGGAAATCGACGTCGACCCCCAGCCTGGTCAGCAGTTTCACCACGGCGCGCCCGGTGTCCGGATACAGCGTGTCGTTGACGCAGGTCAGGAACAGGGCGACACGCATCGCGGCTCCTTCGTGGTCGATCATCGGATGAGTGCAGCGTAACCGGGAGGCGGGATCCCGGGGAGACCCGGGGTCAGATCCGGACGAGCCGCGCCTGCGCCTCACGCCAGCGCGCGGGATCGCCCCGGGGCTCGTACCGGGTCAGCGGCTGGGTCCGGGTGAGCAGCCCGCGGCCGCCCGCGAGGTCGCCGACGAGCCCGTGGGCCCGCGCCTGGACCAGGACGTTGCCGAGCGCGGCCGCCTCGGTGGGCCCCGCCACCACCGGCAGCCCGCAGGCGTCGGCGGTCAGCTGGCAGAGCAGGGCGTTGCGGGTGCCGCCCCCGACGATGTGCACGACGTCGACGGGACGGTCCGCCAGGTGCTGCGCCTCCTCGACGGCGCGGCGGTGGGCCAGGGCCAGCGAGTCGAGGATGCAGCGTGTGATCTCGCCGGGGGAGACGGGCACCGGCTGACCGGAGGCACGGCAGGCCTCGGCGATCCGCTCCGGCATCCGCCCCGGCGGGAGGAAGACCGGATCGGAGGCGTCCACCACCGAGCGCAGTGCCGGCGCCTCGGCCGCCTCCCGCAGCAGCTCGCCCAGGTCGGGGTCGCCCCAGGCCCGTACGCACTCCTGGAGCAGCCACAGCCCCATGATGTTCCGCAGGTACCGGACCGTGCCGTCGAGCCCCAGCTCGTTGGTGAAGTTGGCGGCCCGGCTCTCCTCGGAGAGCACCGGCGCGTCCAGTTCGAGGCCCGCCAGGGACCAGGTCCCGGTGCAGATGTAGGCGAACCGCTCACCGGACGCGGGCACGGCGGCCACCGCGGAGGCGGTGTCGTGCGAGCCGACCGCCGTCACCGGCACGGGCCCCGCGAGTCCGGTCTCCTCCAGCACCTCGGGCCGCAACAGGCCGGCCGGATCGCCGGGTTGCCGCAGCGGCGCGAACAACTCCAGGTCGATGCCCAGCCGTTGCGCGATGTCGTACGACCATCCGCGGGTCCGGGGATCGATGAGCTGGGTCGTTGAGGCGTTCGTCAGCTCGGTGCCCTGCTCACCGGTGAGCCAGTAGGTGAGCAGATCGGGGACGAGCAACAGCCTGCGGGCGCCCGTGCGTTGTTCGGCGACGAGCTGGTACAGGGTGTTGAAGGGCGCGTACTGGAGCCCGGTCGCCGCGTACAGCTCGGGCGCGGGCACGGTCGCCCACACCTTCTCCGCGACACCCTCGGTACGGGAGTCGCGGTAGTGCACGGGGTTGCCGAGCAGCCTGCCGTCCCCGTCCAGCAGCCCGTAGTCCACGGCCCAGCTGTCGATGCCGACCGAGTCGACCTGGCCTGCCGCCCTGAGCCCGTCCAGGACACCGCCGTAGAGCGAGAGGATGTCCCAGCGCAGGCCCTCGGGCAGTCGCACGGGCCGGTTCACGAACCGGTGGGCCTCGGTCAGCTCCAGGCTGTCGGGGCCGACCCGGCCGACCATGACGCGTCCGCTGGACGCGCCGAGGTCCACCGCGGCGTACGACTTCACGGACCCGCTCATCGCAGGAAGGCGGCGGCGACGCCGGCGTCGACCGGGACGTGCAGACCGGTGGTGTGCGTCAACTCCCCGCCCGTCAGCGCGAAGACGGCGTTGGCGACATGCTCGGGGAGCACCTCCCGCTTGAGGATGGTCCGCTGGGCGTAGAACTCGCCCAGCTTCTCCTCCTCGATGCCGTAGGTCGCCGCGCGCTGGGCACCCCAGCCGCCGGCGAAGATCCCGGACCCGCGCACCACGCCGTCCGGGTTGACGCCGTTGACGCGGATGCCGTGCTCGCCCAGCTCGGCGGCGAGCAGCCGCACCTGGTGGGCCTGGTCGGCCTTGGTGGCGGAGTAGGCGATGTTGTTCGGGCCGGCGAACACGGCGTTCTTGGAGGCGATGTAGACGACGTCGCCGCCGAGCTTCTGCGCGATCATCACCCTGGCCGCCTCGCGCGAGACGAGGAAGGAACCGCGCGCCATGATGTCGTGCTGGAGGTCCCAGTCCTTGGCGGAGGTCTCCAGGAGAGGCTTGGAGATGGAGATGCCGGCGTTGTTCACGACGAGGTCCACCCCGCCGAAGGCCAGCAGGGCGGCCTTGAACGCCCCGGCGATCTGCTCCTCGTCCGTCACGTCGACCGTCACGGCGACGGCCTTGTCGGAACCGCCGAGTTCCTCGGCCACGGCGGCCGCGTTCTCGCCGTTGAGGTCGGCGACCACGACACACGCGCCCTCGGCGACCAGCCGCTGCGCGATGGCCTTGCCGATCCCGCTGCCCGCGCCCGTGACCAGTGCGATGCGCGTCGCGAGCGGCTTGGGCTTCGGCATCCGCTGGAGCTTGGCCTCCTCGAGAGCCCAGTACTCGATGCGGAACTTCTCGGACTCCTCGATCGGCGCGTACGACGAGACCGCCTCGGCGCCCCGCATCACGTTGATCGCGTTGACGTAGAACTCGCCGGCCACCCGGGCGGTCTGCTTGTCCTTGCCGAAGGAGAACATGCCGACGCCGGGGATCAGCACGATCGCCGGGTCGGCGCCGCGCATGGCGGGGGAGTCGGGCAGCGCGTGCCGCCGGTAGTAGGCGGCGTACTCCTCGCGGTACTCGGCGTGCAGCTCCGCCAGGCGCGCGACGGCCTCCTCCACGGGAGCGGTCGGCGGCAGGTCGAGGACGAGCGGCTGCACCTTGGTGCGCAGGAAGTGGTCCGGGCAGGAGGTGCCGAGCGCGGCGAGCCGCGGGTGCTCGGCACGGGCCAGGAACTCCAGCACCGGCTCGGAGTCGTTGAAGTGCCCGACCTGCGGCTTGTCCTGGGAGGCGATCGCGCGGACGTACGGCGCGAGCGCGGCGGCCCGCTCCCGCCGCTCGGCCTCGCCGAGCGCGCCGTACCCCTCGATGACGGGCCCGAAGGGCTCGGCCTTCCCGCGCTCCTCCAGGAACTTCTCGGCGGTCCGGATGATGTGCAGCGAGTTCTGCTCGCACTCCTCGGCGGTGTCACCCCACGCGGTGATGCCGTGGCCGCCGAGAACGACGCCGATGGCCTGCGGGTTGGCGGCCTTGATGGCGGCGATGTCCAGCCCGAGCTGGAACCCGGGCCGACGCCACGGCACCCAGGCCACGGTGTCCCCGAAGCACTCGGCGGTCAGCTTCTCCCCGTCGGCCGCGCAGGCGAGAGCGATACCGGAATCAGGATGCAGATGATCGACATGAGCGGCCTCGACGAGCCCGTGCATGGCGGTGTCGATGGAGGGAGCGGCCCCGCCCTTGCCGTGCAGGCAGTAGTCGAACGCGGCGACCATCTCGTCCTCGCGCTCGACACCCGGGTACACGTCGACGAGCGCCCGCATCCGGTCCAGCCGCAACACGGCAAGCCCCGTCTCGGTCAACGTCCCGAGATCACCCCCGGACCCCTTGACCCACATCAGCTCCACATCACCCCCGGTGACCGGATCGGTGTCGGTGCCCTTGGCGGAAGCGTTCCCACCGGCGTAGTTGGTGTTACGGGGATCGGAGCCAAGCCGACGGGACCGGGCGAGGAGAGCGGCGGCTTCGGGGTGGGTTGCCATGACGTTCGGTTCCTTCTGGAGAGAGGGGAGGTGTTCTTACCCAGGGGCGCGGGGAACTGCGCGACAAGCCACAACGGACCCGCACCCCGCAGACGACAGATCCAGGCAGACGCTTACGCCCCCCAACCGGCCTGTTCCCCGCCGACCCGCGAGGCGACGATCTTCTCGGCCCACCCGGACCGCTTGTACGCACCGATCGGATCAGCGTCCAACCCCAACTCCTCACGCACCTCACGAAGCAACGGCCGCACATCCGTGTTGTACGCATCCATCAGCACAGCGTTCGCTTCGAGAACATCCCCTTCGCGCTGAGCCGCGCCAAGAGCCGTCCGGTCGACCAGCAGAGCCTTGGCCGTCGCTTCCTGCACGTTCATCACGGACCGGATGATCGCCGGGATCTTCGCCTCGATGTTGTGGCACTGGTCGAGCATGAACGCGACGTCCGGCGTGAAGCCACCGCCCCGGATGACCTCGTACATGATCCGGAACAACTGGAACGGATCGGCCGCCCCCACCATCAGGTCGTCGTCCGCGTAGAACCGCGAGTTGAAGTCGAACCCGCCGAGCTTCCCCTCCCTCAGCAGCGTGGCGACGATGAACTCGATGTTGGTCCCCGGCGCGTGGTGGCCCGTGTCGACGACGACCTGCGCCTTCTCCCCGAGCTTCAGGCAGTGCGCGTACGCCGTCCCCCAGTCCGGCACGTCCGTCGAGTAGAAGGCCGGCTCGAAGAACTTGTACTCAAGGAGCATCCGCTGCCCGTCACCCAGACGGTCGTACACCTCGGAGAGACCCTCGGCGAGCCGGTCCTGCCGGGCCCGCAGATCGTCCTGACCGGGGTAGTTGGTGCCGTCGGCGAACCACAGCTTCAGGTCCGTGGACCCCGTGGCGTCCATGATGTCGACGCACTCCAGCAGGTGATCCAGCGCCTTCCGGCGCACCGAGGCGTCCGGATGACAGATGCTGCCCAGCTTGTAGGCGTCGTCCTGGAAGGTGTTGGAGTTGATGGCGCCCAGCTTCACGCCCCGCTCCTCGGCGAACTTCGCCAGCGCGGCGTAGTCCTCGACCTTGTCCCACGGGATGTGCAGCGCGACGGTCGGGGCCACCCCGGTGAAGGCGTGCACCTGGGCCGCGTCCTCCAGCTTCTCCTGCGGGGTACGCGGTACGCCCTGCTGCGCGAACACCTTGAAACGGGTCCCCGAGTTCCCGTACGCCCACGACGGTGTCTCGACGGCCTGGGTCTTGAGCGCGGCCTTCACCGCGGCGAGCTCGGTCACTTGAGGGCTCCTGTGACGTCGGGTCCGAAGGGCTTGCGAACAGCTTCACTGTGAAACGATTCAAGACGGGAAAGTATGAGGGCCCGGCGAAGGTGTCAACCCCTGCGACCAAGGCTGTTGCCCGTGACCCTGCTGTTACCTGAGTCCATCGAAACTTTTTCGACACGAACCCATTGACGTGACATGCGCTCCATGCCTAACGTCCCGGCAACCCAGTTGAAACCTTTCACGACGCCGTGAGGGCCGTCCCGCCGGCGTCGTCGAGGAGCCACCCATGACCCACCCGTCCACCACGGGTCCGGCGCCGGTACTCGCGCTCAAGGACATCTCGAAGTCCTTCGGCGCGGTCCGCGCTCTGCGGGACGTCTCCCTGGAGCTGTTCCCCGGGGAGGTGCACGCCCTCGCCGGCGAGAACGGCGCGGGCAAGTCGACCCTCATCAAGACCCTCGCAGGAGTGCACCGGCCGGACACCGGCCAGGTGCTGCTCGACGGCGAGCCGGTCGTCTTCCACGGTCCCGGTGACGCCCGCGACGCCGGTATCGCCGTGATCTACCAGGAGCCCACGCTCTTCCCCGACCTGTCGATCGCCGAGAACATCTTCATGGGCCGCCAGCCCCGGCGCGCCCTCGGCCGCATCGACCACAAGGCCACCCACGCCGCGACCCTCGCCCTGATGCAGCGCCTCGGCGTCGAACTCGACCCCGACCGTCCGGCGCGCGGCCTGTCCATCGCCGACCAGCAGATCGTCGAGATCGCCAAGGCGCTGTCCTTCGAGGCCCGAGTCCTGATCATGGACGAGCCGACAGCGGCCCTCACCGGCAGCGAGGTGGCCCGCCTCTTCGGGGTCGTCAAGACGCTCCGTGAGCAGGGTGCCGCGGTGCTGTTCATCTCGCACCGCCTGGAGGAGATCTTCCAGATCTGCCGGACGGTCACCACCCTGCGCGACGGCGCCTGGATCTCCAGCGAGCCGATCGAGGGCATGACGGAGGACGACCTCGTCCGCCGCATGGTCGGCCGTGACCTCGAGGAGCTCTACCCGAAGCAGGACGTACGGCCAGGCGAGGTCGCGCTCACGGTGAGCCGGCTGACCCGGGAGGGCGTCTTCACCGATGTCTCGTTCGAGGTCAGGCGCGGCGAGATCGTGGGGCTTGCGGGACTCGTGGGAGCGGGCCGCACCGAGGTCGCCCGGGCGGTGTTCGGCATCGACCGCTGGGACGCAGGCGAGGTCTCCGTGGACGGAAAGGCGCTGCTCAACGGTGCCCCCTCCACCGCGATGGCCGCCGGTCTCGCCCTGGTCCCCGAGGACCGGCGCGCCCAGGGCCTGGTGATGGACATGTCCATCGAGCGGAACATCGGTCTCACCGGACTGCGCACCACCGTCAAGGCGGGCCTGATGGACCGGAGCGCCGAGCGCAGCCGCTCCCTCGACTGGGCCGTCAAGCTCCAGGTGAAGTACGCCCGGATCGCCGACACGGTCAACACCCTGTCGGGCGGCAACCAGCAGAAGGTCGTCCTCGCCAAGTGGCTGGCCACCGGGCCCAAGGTGCTCATCGTCGACGAGCCGACCCGAGGCATCGACGTCGGCACCAAGGCCGAGGTGCACCGGCTGCTCAGCGAACTGGCCGCCGACGGGGTGGCCGTCCTGATGATCTCCTCCGACCTGCCCGAGATCCTCGGTATGGCCGACCGCGTGCTGGTGATGCACGAGGGCCGCCTCACCGCCGAGATCCCACGCTCCGACGCCACCGAGGAAACCGTGATGGCCGCAGCCACCGGGAGGGCCGCCGCATGACGGTGACGACTCCCAACCAGGCCCCCGTGACCGACGTGCCCAAGTCCAGCGGCACCCGTCTGGTCGACCGCGTCTTCAAGATGCGCGAACTCGCCATCCTGGTCGTCTTCCTGGTGATGATCGTCGTCACCCAGATCGGCAACAGCGACTTCCTCACCGAGCAGGGCATCAAGGACCTGCTGCTCAACGCCACCATCCTGGTGCTGGTCGCCACCGGACAATCGCTGGTCGTGATCACGAGGAACGTCGACCTCTCGGTCGGCTCCACCCTCGGCATCAGCGCCTTCGCCGCCGGCACCTACCTCCAGGGCGGCGGGAACCCCGTCGTGGCGATCGTGCTCGCGGTCCTGCTCGGCATCGGCTTCGGCCTGCTCAACGGCCTCCTCGTCAGCCTCGGCCAGGTCCCCGCACTGGTCGTCACCCTGGGCACGCTCTACATCATCCGGGGCATCGACTCCATCTGGGTCGGCTCCCGGCAGATCACCGCGGCCGACCTGCCGGACAGCTTCGTCAACTTCGGCTCCGGCGGCATCTCCGCGGTGCCCTGGCTGGCCCTGATCGCGCTGGCGGTCCTCGTCGCCACCGCCTACTACCTCAAGCACTTCGGCAGTGGACGCGAGCTGTACGCGCTCGGCTCCAACCCCGAGGCCGCCCGGCTCGCCGGCATCCCGGTGCGCAAGCGGATCCTGGCCGCGTACACCTTCTGCGGCGGCCTCGCCGGTCTCGCCGGGGCGATGTACCTGGCCCGCTTCGGCAACGTCGACTCCGGGACCGGCACCGGCTACGAACTGACCGTCGTCAGCGCGGTCGTGGTCGGTGGTGTCGTCTTCACCGGTGGCTCCGGCAGCGTCTACGGCGCGGCCCTCGGGGCCCTGCTGCTGACCTCCATCAACAGCGTGCTGCCCGCCCTCGGCGTCAGCTCGGTCTGGGTGCTCGCCATCAACGGCATCCTGCTCATCCTCGCCATCGCGGTCGACCGGGTCGTCGCGCTGCGCGTGGCCTCCGCCCTGAAGAAGAGGAACGCCCGTCATGCCTGACTCCCTGACGCGTGCCATTCGCTGGGACACGGTCGTCGGCACCCTCCTGATCGTGGTCCTGCTGCTGTCCTTCGGCACGGTCGACGGCTTCGGCAACGCGCTGAACCTGTCGTTCCTGATCGGCAACACCCTGCCGATCGCGCTGATCGCCCTGCCCATGACCCTGCTCGTGGTCTCCGGCGAGATCGACCTGTCCGTCGCCTCCACCGCCGGCCTGTCCGGCGCGGTGATGGGCGCCCTGTGGAACAAGGGCCTGACGATCGAGATGATCATCCCGATCTGCCTGGTCCTCGGTGTGGTGTGCGGACTCGTCAACGGTCTGCTCGTGACCCGCCTGGGCCTGCCCTCCCTCGCCGTCACCATCGGCACCCTCGCCGCCTACCGGGGCATCGCGCAGATCGTGCTGGGCTCCGACGCGGTGACCGACTTCCCCACCCAGTACCTGGACTTCGCGGCGGGCCGGGTGGGGGACACCTTCATCCCGCAGGCCTTCCTGCCCTTCCTCGTCCTGTTCGCGATCGCCGTGGTCGTGCTGCACGCCACGCCGTTCGGACGGTCCGTGTTCGCGACCGGCGCCAGCGAGGAGGCGGCCCGGTTCGCCGGCATCCGCGTCAAGCGGCAGAAGCTGATCCTGTTCACGGTGACCGGCCTGATGGCCTCCCTCACCGGCATCTTCTGGGCCCTGCACTACGCCAGCGCCCGCTACGACAACGCCACCGGGCTCGAACTGTCCGTCGTCGCCGCCGTGCTGCTCGGCGGCATCGACTTCGACGGCGGCAAGGGCACGCTCGGCGGCGCCATCGCCGGAGTCTTCCTCCTCGGCACGCTCCAGAACGTGATGAGCCTCCAGGACGTCTCCGCGCAGTCCCAGATCGTCGTCACCGGTGTGTTGCTCGTGTTGTCCGTTCTCGGCCCCAGGGTCGCGCGTCAGGTCGCTGTGGCGAGGGCGGCACGCTCCGCTGGATAGGCCGTATTTCAGCTGCCGGTCCGTCGTGGCTGGTCGCGCAGTTCCCCGCGCCCCTTGGGGCGTCTCCGCTCACCCTCGTTCAAAGGAAACCGTCATGCGCAAGTCATCCCTCCGCCGTGCCTGTGCCGCCCTCGCCGCCGGTACCTCTCTCGCCCTCGCTCTCACCGCCTGCGGTGGCACCACCAAGAAGGACGTGCAGGACGAGGGTGCCTCGGCCGGCTCCACGGCCAAGGCCGACCCGAACGCGGCCACCAAGAAGGGCCTGACCGTCGGCTTCCTGCCCAAGCAGGTCAACAACCCGTACTTCACCTCCGCCGACAAGGGCGGCGAGGCGGCCCTGACGGAGCTGGGCTCGAAGTACAAGGAGGTCGGTCCCTCCAGCGCCACCGACACCGCCGGGCAGGTCTCCTACGTCAACACGCTCACCCAGCAGCAGGTGAACGCGATGGCCGTCTCCGCCCAGGACCCGGGCGCCCTGTGCACCGCCCTCAAGCAGGCGATGTCCAACAAGATCAAGGTCGTCACCTACGACTCCGACACCAAGCCGGACTGCCGCAACGCCTTCGTCTCGCAGGCCTCCGCCGAGGACCTCGGCCGCACCGAGGTGCAGCTGCTCGCCGAGCAGATCGGTTACAAGGGCGAGATCGCGATCCTGTCCGCCGCGCAGACCGCGACGAACCAGAACACCTGGATCGGCTTCATGAAGGACGAGCTGAAGCAGGACAAGTACAAGAACATCAAGCTCGTCAAGGTCGCGTACGGCAACGACGACGCCCAGCAGTCCTTCCAGCAGACCCAGGGCCTGCTCCAGGAGTACCCGAACCTGAAGGGGATCATCTCCCCGACCACGGTCGGCATCAAGGCCGCCGCCCAGTACCTCTCCGGCTCCAAGTACAAGGGCAAGGTCAAGCTGACCGGCCTCGGCACCCCCAACGACATGCGCAAGTACGTCAAGAACGGCACCGTCGAGGCCTTCGAGCTGTGGGACCCGGCGAAGCTCGGCGCGCTGGCCGCCCAGACCGCGGTCGCGCTGGTCTCGGGTCAGATCACCGGCGCGGAGGGCGAGAGCTTCAAGGCCGGCGGCACGACGTACACCATCGGCAAGGACGGCGTGATCAACCTCGGCAAGCCGACCGTGTTCGACGCCAAGAACATCGACCAGTTCAACTTCTAGGGATCTGGAGCCCGTTGATGCAGCGCGTGTGCTTTCTGCTGAAGGTCCGCCCGGACCGTCTGGAGGAGTACCGCGAGCGGCATGCCGCCGTGTGGCCCGAGATGCTGGAGGCACTCTCGGCCACCGGCTGGCAGAACTACTCGCTCTTCCTCAGGGAAGACGGTCTGCTGGTCGGCTATCTGGAGACCGAGGACTTCGCCGCCGCCCAGGCCGGCATGGAAGCCACCGCGGTCAACGCCCGCTGGCAGACGGAGATGGCGCCGTTCTTCGAGTCGCTGGACGGCGCCCGCCCCGACGAGGCCATGAAACCGCTCACCGAAGTGTTCCACCTCGCCTGACATCCCCCCTCAGGAGCCGCACCGATGAAGAGACGTACGCTGCTGGGCGCTGCGCTGACCGGAGCCGTCATGACCCCTGCCCTCGCGTCGGGAACCGCCCGCGCCGCCGATCCCGGCCCCTCCGCCACCCGGACCGGCACCACCACGCTCGACAGCCAGGCCGTCTTCTTCGTCTCCTACGACGGCCTGGTCAACAACAACTCGTTCCAGAAGAACGGCCTGTTGACCTACAAGGGCTACCAGTACGCCGTCTGGTACACCGCCGACAAGAACGCCGTCGTCGGCCGCCGCGTCCTCGGCGGCGGCACTTGGTCCACCGTCCAGGTCGGCCACACCCTGAAGGCGAGCGACTCCCACAACGTCATCTCCATGGGCGTGTCCAAGGTGGACGGCCGCCTTCATCTCAACATGGACTCGCACAGCGACGGCTTCACCTACGTCAAGTCGGCCGCCGGGCTCATGGACGACCCGGCCGGCCTCAGCTGGACCGCCGCCCGCTTCGGCGCACCCCAGTCCACGCTGGACGGCCTCGCCCTCACCTCGCAGTTCACCTACCCGCAGTTCCTCAACACCCCCGACGGCAAGCTCCAGTTGAGCTACCGGGCCGGGATCTCCGGCAACGGCCGCAACGCCCTGGCGGAGTACGACGGTTCGGCCTGGACCGACCTCGGGGAGTGGTCCAGTTCCACCGGCACCTACACCAGCGAGCACGGCTCCTCCACGGCCCGCAACATGTACCTGCACGGCATCGACTACGACCGCAACGGCCGGCTGCACTCGTTCTTCACCTGGCGGGAGCAGAACGGCGCCGTGATGTGCTCGTCCGGCGGCATCACCAACCACGACACCGGTTACGTGTACTCCGACGACCGCGGCCGCACCTGGCGCAACAACGCGGGCACCGTCGTCGGCACCACCGGCAGTTCCGACAAGGTCGCCGTCACCGACGCCGGTCTGGTGATCGACGCGCTGAACCCGGACCACTCCCTGATGAACCAGGAGAGCCAGTTCACGGACTCCGCGGGCCTCCCGCACGCGATCATCAGCTATGTACCCGGCCGCTTCGGCCAGTGCACCACGAACTACGTCGCCGACCGCACCGCCAACGGCCGCGCCTTCCACGTCCGCAAGAACTCCTCGGGCACCTGGCAGAAGACCGAGATCCCGGTCGTGCTCGGCTCCAGCCAGCGCACCAAGCTGCTCCTGGACAGGTACGACAACGCCTACGCGGTCTTCCCCTTCGGCCGGATCGCCGGGGCCTCCAAGGCCTCCGGGTACAGCGACTGGAAGATCCTCTTCGACGGCAGCGGTCTCAACGCCTTCGGCGAGGTCGTGATCGACGAGACGCGGGTCGCCCAGGACAACGTGTTGTCGTTCCTCTATCAGGAGAAGTCGACCGGCACGACACCCTCGGCGCTCCACATCGTGGACTTCGCGCTGCCCGCCTGACCGGACATCGGTGGGGGAGCGGCCTGGCGATAATGTGAAGGCCGTCCGGCCGCCCCCCGTCCACCTGGAGGTTCCTGCCCCATGGCCCAGTCGGTGGGTATCAAGGACGTCGCCCGCGCCGCCGGAGTCTCCGTCGGTACGGTCTCGAACGTCATCAACCGCCCGGACTCCGTCGCCACCGAGACCCGGGCGCGGGTGCTGTCCGCCATAGACCGGCTCGGCTACGTCCGCAGCGAGTCCGCGCGTCAGCTGCGCGCGGGGCGCAGCCGGATCATGGGCCTGCTCGTCCTCGACATGGGCAACCCGTTCTTCGTCGACGTGGCGCGCGGCGCCGAGCGGGCCGCCCGCGAGGACGGCCTCGGCGTGATGGTCTGCAACAGCGCCCAGAGCGCGAGCGAGGAGTCCGAGTACCTCTCCCTCTTCGCCGAACAGCGGGTGCGGGGCGTGCTGCTCACCCCGACCGACGCCTCCGGCCGCAACATCGCCTCCTTCCGCCGGCACGGCATCCCCTTCGTGCTGGTCGACCGGGTCGCCGAGGGCACCACCGAGTGCTCGGTCTCCGTCGACGACGTCTCCGGCGGCGCGCTCGCCGTACGCCACCTCGTGGACGCGGGCCACCGCTCCATCGCCTATGTCAGCGGTCCGCCCGGCCTCAACCAGGTCCGCGACCGCCGCACCGGGGCCCTGAACGCCCTCGCCGAGGCGGGCCTCGGCCCCGAGCACCTGCGTGAACTGCCCACCGAGCGGCTCGACGTGGCCGCGGGCCGGGACGCCGGCGCCCGCCTCCTCGGCCTCGCGGACCGCCCGACCGCCGTGTTCTGCGCCAACGACCTGCTCGCCCTCGGTGTCCTCCAGGCCATGTACGCGGCGGGCGTGACGGTCCCGGACGACCTCGCCATCGTCGGCTACGACGACATCGAGTTCGCGGCCGCCGCGGCCGTCCCGCTCACCTCGGTGCGCCAGCCCGCCGTCACCATGGGCGCGCTCGCCGCCGAACTGCTCCTGGAGGAGACCGAGGTGGAGACCACCGGCAAGCGGCACGAGCACCGCCGGGTGGTGCTCCAGCCCGAACTGGTCGTGCGCCGCTCCAGCCTCGCGGCGCGCTGACCTCGCGGCGCGCTGGCCTCGGGGTCCGCTGGCCTCGGGGTCCGCTGACGTCCCGCCCGCTGACCCGGGAGTCAGTAAGATTTCATGATCGAAGGGGTCGGACGGCGGACGAACCTGTGCTGAACTGGGACGCGCCGAGAGCATGTCCGTCCGTCCCGGGAGCCCCGTTGACCTCGACCTACCGCCAGCCCGGCCTCGTCCTGACCGACCACCGGTTCACCGTCCCCCTCGACCACGACGACCCGGCCGGGGAGACCATCGAGCTCTACGCCCGCGAGGCCGTGGCGAGCGAGAAGGCGGGCCAGAACCTGCCGTGGCTGGTCTACCTCCAGGGCGGCCCCGGCTTCGGGGCGAACCGCTTCATCGGCAGGGGCGCCTGGTTCGGCCGGGCCCTGAAGGAGTTCCGGGTCCTCCTGCTCGACCAGCGCGGCACCGGCCACTCCAGCCCCGCCAACCGCCAGACGCTCCCGCTCCGGGGCGGCCCGGAGGGACAGGCCGCCTATCTCACCCGCTTCCGCGCCGACTCCATCGTCCGGGACTGCGAGGCGATCCGTCCCCGGGTCACCGGCGGCGCCCCCTGGACGGTCCTCGGCCAGAGCTTCGGCGGATTCTGTGCGACGACCTACCTGTCGATCGCCCCCGAGGGCCTCGCCGCCGCCGTCCTCACCGGCGGGCTGCCCTCCCTCGACGCCCACGCCGACGACGTCTACCGGGCCGCCTACCCGCGTATCGAGCGCAAGGTCGTCGCGCACTACGCCCGCTATCCGCAGGACGTCGAGCGGGTCCGCCGTATCGCCGACCACCTGCTCACCCGCGAGGTGACCCTGCCGAACGGCTACCGGCTCACCGTGGAGGCCTTCCAGTCCCTCGGCATTCTCCTCGGCGGCAGCGACGGCAGTCACCGGCTGCACCACCTCCTGGAGGACGCCTTCGTCCGCACCCCGCGGGGCCATGAGCTCTCCGACGCCTTCCAGGAAGAGGTGCAGGGCCTGCTGTCGTACGCCTCCCACCCGCTCTACGCCCTCGTCCACGAGGCCGTCTACGCCCAGGACGAGCGGCCCACCGCCTGGTCCGCCGAACGGGTCCGCGCCGAGTTCCCGCGCTTCGACGCGGCCAAGGCGCTCGCCGGCGACGAACCGCTGCTGCTCACGGGTGAGTCCATCCACCCCTGGATGTTCGACTGCGACCCGGCCCTGCGCCCGCTGCGCGAGACCGCCGAACTCCTCGCCGCCCGCACCGACTGGCGGCCCCTGTACGACCCGGCCCGGCTCGCCGTCAACGAGGTCCCCGTCGCGGCGGCCGTCTACCACGACGACATGTACGTCGACACGGCCCACTCCCTGCGGACCGCTCGCGCGATCCGCGGACTGCGCACCTGGGTGACCGACGAGTTCGAGCACGACGGCGTCCGCGCGGGCGGGCCCAGGGTCCTGGACCGGCTGCTCGCCCTCACCCGCGACGAGGTCTGAGGGGTCACGGACCCCGGGCGACATGCCTCCCCCTTGATTCCGGCATAAGGTTCTTTTCGGTCAGAAATCGACGCCGGAGTCGAGAGGACGCCACCCGATGAGTACACCGTCACCCCACGGACGGTCCCGGATCGCCGCCCTCGCCGTGGCTCTTGCCGCCGTGAGCACGCTCGCCCTGGCGGCGTGCAGCGACGACTCCGGGGACTCGTCGACCTCCTCGGCGACACCCAGCGCCCCGGACACGGCGTCCTTCTCCGGCAACGCGGCTTCCGCGCTCGCGTCCGTGGAGGCCTCGGTGCGGGCGAGGGCCTCCGAGCGGGCCGCCTCCGCCTCGGCGGCCGCCTCCTCCTTCGAGGCCTCCGTCTCCGCGGAGACGGAGCGCGCCAACAAGGCGGCCCGGACCGAGCTCGCCAAGGTCGACGGACAGGGCAACGCGATGTCCGAGGTCACCATGACCGGAAAGCCCCGCTCCACGACCGGCGGTCTGCTCGCCGTCGTCGTCACCATCACCAACAAGACGGACAGGACGGCCTCCTATGCCGTCCAGGTCGACTTCCTCGACTCCGCGGGCAAGACGGTGGAGACCCGGTACGTCGGCGCCGAGGACCTGAAGCCGGGGGAGAAGGCCCAGCCCGTCGCCGTCAGCCGCAAGCCCGCCGAGCCGGTGCTCACGCCCAAGCTGGCGAAGGCGCAGCGTTACTGAGGCGGGTCCTGGCGCCCGCTAGGCTGGGCCGCGATGCAAGAACAAATGATCGAGCTGCGCGGCGACTGCGGAAGCTGCTTCGGCCTGTGCTGTGTCGCTCTGCCCTTCACCGCCTCCGCGGACTTCGCGCGCGACAAGCCGGCCGGCACACCCTGTCCCAACCTCCGTGAGGACCACCGCTGCGGCATCCATGCGAGGCTGCGGGACGAGGGCTTCACCGGATGCACCGTCTACGACTGCTTCGGCGCCGGCCAGAAGGTCTCGCAGGTCACCTTCGGCGGCCGGGACTGGCGCACCGGCTCCCGCGAGGACGCCCGCCGCATGTTCGACGTCTTCCCCGTGGTGCGCCAGCTCCACGAGCTGCTCTGGTACCTCACGGAGGCGCTCACCCTGCCCGCGGCCCGTCCGGTCCACGCCGACCTGCGCCGCCTGCGGGAGCGGACCGAGGCCCTCACCCGGGGGACCGCCGAGGAGCTCGCGGCTCTGGACGTCCCCGCCCACCGGGAGGAGGTCAACGTCCTGCTGCTCAGGACCAGCGAGCTGGTGCGGGCAGGGGTCGGTGCCAAGGGCAGGAAGAAGAACCGCCGGGGCGCCGACCTGATGGGCGCCCGCCTCAAGGGAGCCGACCTGCGCGGGGCCACGCTCCGCGGCGCCTACCTCATCGCGGCCGACCTCACCGGAGCCGATCTGCGCTGCGCGGACCTCATCGGTGCCGACCTGCGGGACGCCGACCTCACGGACGCGGACCTGACCGGGGCGTTCTTCCTCACCCAGCCGCAGCTCAACGCGGCCCGGGGCAGCTCCGGCACCCGGCTCCCGGACTCAGTCACCCGCCCCGCTCACTGGGCAGCGTGACTCCGCCACCGGTGCCGGTTCGTCGGTGTCCGTCGCGGTGGCGGCAGCGGTCCGCCGCTCCAGGTGCAGCCGCAGCCCCTCCGGCATCAGCGTCAGCCGCTCGGTCACGGTGAGCCGGTACCCGGGATCGGCCCGCAAGTCGTAGCGGCGCAGCAGCAGACCGAGCACCAGTGTGGCCTCGTGCAGCGCGAACTGCCGTCCGATGCAGGCCCGCGCCCCGGTGCCGAACGGCTTGAAGACATGCGCCGGGCGCGACCGTACGGCTTTCGGGTCGAAGCGGTCCGGGGCGAACCGTTCGGCGTCGGCCCCCCACACCTCGGGGTCGCGCTGGAGCATCGGCGTGAGCACCAGCGTCCAGGCGCCGCGCCGCATCGGATGCCGTCCGGCCAGCACGGTGTCCTCCAGGGCCTCCCGGGCGAAGGCGGGTGCGGTGGGCCACAGCCGCAGCGACTCGTCCAGAACCCGGCGCACGTACCGCAGCTTCGCCACCTGGTCGTAGCCCGGCCGGTCCGCGTCGCCCCATACCCGGTCCACCTCGGCCCGCGCGCGTGCCGCGACCTCGGGGTGGCGGGAGAGGTAGTGCAGGGCGAAGGAGAGCGCGCCCGAGGTGGTCTCGTGGCCGGCCACCAGGAAGGTGATGACCTGTCGGCGGACGTTCTCCGCGGACAGCCGCTCACCCGTCTCCGGGTGGGCCGTCTCCAGCATCCGGTCCAGCAGGTCACCGTCGCCGCTCGCGGCACGCCGAGCCCGGACCAGCTCGTCGACCATGTGGTTCAGGTAGGCGATGTCGTCCGCGTTGCGCTGCGCGGCCCGTCGCAGCAGCGCCGGGAAGGGGACCGAGTTGAGGCGCTGCGCGTAGGTGAGCGTGCCGACCATCGCCGTCACGAAGGGGTGGGGCCGGTCCCGCTCGAAGGAGCCGAAGTCATGGCCGAACCCGGTCCGCGCGATGGTCTCCAGGGTCAGCTTGGTCATGTCCCCGGGCACGTCCACCGACCGGCCCGCCGCCCGCTCGCGGTCCCAGTGGTCCGTCAGCCGTGCGGCCACGTCCAGCATCATCGGATGGTAGGCCGCCATCGCCTCCCGGCTGAAGCCCGGGGCGAGCACGTCGTGGGCCAGCTGCCAGTTCGGCTCGTGGTTGTACGCCGTGAACAGCCCGTCTCCGGCGACCGGCCGCAGGTTGGCGACCCCGAGGCCCACGTGCTTGGCGAACCGTGACTCGTCCGCCAGGTCCGCCACCAGGTCGGCGCCCCAGGTGAACACGAACTCCCGGTTGAAGGCCTTGCGCCGGTAGATCGGGCCCAACTGGCGGGCGAAGCGCAGGGAGTCCTGGAGCGGTGTGGCCCGGTTGACGCCCAGCACGTCGCCGAGCAGCGGGAGCCGGCGCGGGGGGTGCGGAATGCGGCGCAGCTCGGGCCAGCCCAGCTCGGCACTGCGGAAACCCGTCGGCTGAGGGGCCGTGGCCGTCGTCTCCGCCATGGCGAGATCTCCTTTGATCCAGCGGCAGTTCAGCGCGTTGTACGCGAGTTCAATAACGCGACTCAGTCTGGTCTCCTTGTTGAACCGGCGTCAAGTAAAGTGCGGGCATGGCCGGGAAGCAGGGCGAGCGCACGCGCCGCAGGCTCAGCACCGGGGAGCGTCGCGAGCAGCTCCTGTCGGTGGGGGCGAAGCTGTTCTCCGAGAGCCCGTACGACGACGTGTGGATCGAGCAGGTCGCCGAGATCGCCGGGGTCTCGCGCGGGCTGCTGTACCACTACTTCCCGACCAAGCGGGACTTCTTCGCCGCGGTCGTCGAGCGGGAGAGCGAGCGGATGCTGGCCATGACCGCCGCCGTGCCCGGCATCCCGGTGCGCGAGCAGCTCTCCGCCGGCCTGGACACGTATCTGGAGTACGTGCACGCCCACGCGCACGGCTTCCGTGCCTTCCACCGCGCCGACGCGGCCGGGGACCAGGCAGTGCGCCGGGTCTATCAGCGGGCGCTGGCCGCACAGGAGCGGCAGATCCTCGCCGCGCTGGCCGCCGACCCGGAGTTCGGGCCTGCGGCGCAGGCCCGTCCCGACCTCCGGCTGGCCGTCCGGGGCTGGCTGGCCTTCACCACGGCCGTCTGTCTGGAGTGGCTGCGGGGCGCGGACCTCTCGCGTGAGCAGCTGCGCGATCTGTGCGCACGGGCCCTGCTCGGCGTTCTCGCGCCCTGACCGGATCTCACCCGTCCGTGGTTGGCTTACGCTCCGATCTTCGATAGGTTAGGCAAGCCTTACCTAAGGAGGAATGGATGGGTGACAGCCAACCCTGGACGGCCGCGCCGTCCGCGGCGGAACACGCCCGGTCGGTGCTCGCCGCCGCGTGGTCCTGCGCGGTGACCGCCGAGGGCGGGCGCGAGGAGTTCGTCGGCGCGCACACCGTCACCGAGGACGGACGGGTGACGCTGGACGTCCCCGAGGACAGCACCCTCGTGACGGCCTCGATCTGCGCGCCCCGCGGCGAGCCGTCCGCCGTCCTGGAGTTCGCCGACGTGGCCCCCGTCCCGGTGCGCAGCCGGATCCGCGCCCGGCTGTGGATCGCCGGCCGGCTCGTCCCCGCCGACGGCAAGCTGGAGTTCGAGCCCACCCGCGTGGTGCTGCGCAGGCCCTCCGGCGCGGTCGTCGTCGACCTGGACGAGTTCGCAGCCGCCGCGCCGGACCCGCTCGCCACCGCAGAGGCCCGGCTGCTCACCCACCTCGCCGACAGCCACCCCGACGCCGTCGAGCGGCTCACCCGGCTCGTGGACCCCGACAGCCTGTACGGCGCGGTCCGCGTCCAGCCCCTCGCCGTGGACCGGCACGGACTGACCCTGCGCATCGAGCGCGCCCGCGCCCACGGCGACGTGCGCCTGCCCTTCCACGCGCCCGCCGACGACGTGGCGCGGCTGACGGAGCGCATGCACGTCCTGCTCACCCGGGCGAGCGCCGCGTCCTGCCCGCGAGCCCTACAGCGGCAGCGCACAGACGGCGACGGGTGAGGCGAACGGCTCTCCCGCGAGCCGCAGTTCACCGTCGGCCGCGTTCACGTGGAAGACGCTGACCGTGCTCGACCTCTGGTTCGCCGCGAAGAGCAGCGAACCGTCCGGCGAGAAGGCGATGTGCCGGGGGAAGTCCCCGTGCACCGGCACGGTGTCGAGCAGCCGCAGCCGGGCGCCGTCCGCCTCCACCGCGTACCGGGTGAGGCTGTTGTCGCCGCGGTTGGCGAGATAGGCGAAGGAGCCGTTCGCAGTGACCAGGAACTGCGCCGGGTAGCTGGTGCCCGGTCCGGTGCCCGTGGACTGCGCCGCCCCGACACTCAGCCGGCCGCTGCGGGGGTCGTAGCCGCACACCGCCACCGTGTTGTCGGACTCGTTGGCCAGATAGGCGTACCTGCCCCCGGGATGGAAGGTCAGATGGCGTGGTCCGGCACCGGGCCGGGTGTGCGCCTGCGCGACCTCGGCGAGGGTGCCGGTGCGCTCGTTCAGGCGGTAGCTGTAGACGGTGTCGGTGCCCAGGTCGACGGCGAGCACATGGCCGCCGTCGGGAGCGGTGAGGAACTGGTGGGCGTGCGGCCCGTCCTGGCCGGGGCCGGGCGCGGGACGGGAGTGCGTGACCGTCTCCCGGCGCTCGCCGAGCGCGCCCGAGGAGTCGATCGGGTGCACGGCGACACTGCCGGAGGTGTAGTTCGCGCTCAGCAGCCAGCGGCCGCCCGGATGCACCGACAGATGGCACGGCCCCGCCCCGCCCGTGCTCCGGCTCCCCAAGACCTTGCGGTCGGCCAGGCGTACGGCGGTCACGGCACCGGCGTCGTGCTCGGCGACCGCGTACAGGGTGCGGCCGTCGGGGTGCAGGGCGAGGTAGGACGGGTTGGCGAGGCCGGTGATCGTGCCGGTCCCGGTGATCCGGCCGCTGTCGGTGTCGTAGCGGGCCACCCCGATGCCGGGCCCGCCGCCCTCCACGGTGGTGTAGGTGCCGAGGTAGAGAGGACGGGGGCCGGGCGGAGCGGACGTGGAGGGTGAGGGCGTGCCCTTCCGATCCGGTGAACGGGACGCTCGGGAACTCGCCGGTGCCTCCCGGGGCGCCGACTCCGACGACGATCCGGAGGGCGACGCGCAGGCGGTGAGGCCCGAAGCCGCTCCCGCGAGAGCGCCGACGAACCGGCGCCTGCTCCAGCAGCCGTTCGTCCTGCCCATCCGCGCGCACTCCGGGTGATCGACCGTTCCTGACCTGAACAGCCACCTTCGCCCGGATCGCCCGGCCGGTGCAACCCGAGGCAGGCCCGCCGCTACCAGTCTCCGTCCTCCACCGGCTTGCCCGGCGCGTCGCCCAGCGGCTTGACCTGCGAAGACGTGGGCGGCTGCCACGGCTCGTGATCGTCGCCCAGCCAGTCCCCGACCGGCTTCACCCCTTCCAGGGCGTCCGTCGGGGCGAGGTCCTGCGCGTCCTGGTCGTAGTAGTCGAACCAGGGCAATCCCGCCCTGGTGTACGCCGCGCGGTCCACGGGGGACGGCGGGGGAGCCTCACCGGTGATGCGGCGCCACTCCGGCGGGGTCACCAGGTGCACGAACACCCGGCCCGCCGGGGTGCCGGCCCAGTCCGACAGGGGCCGTTCGTCGCGGTAGACCTCCTGGCGCATCGAGCCTCCGACGCCGAGCCCCATCGCCGAGGCCCTGGGGGGCGCCGCCGCCGGAGCCGCGGGCGCCGCCATGGCCATGGGCGCGGCGGCGCCGTAGCCCCCGGCGAATCCGCTCGTCGACCGCATCTGCTGCTGCGTCTCGCGCCACTCGGCCAGCCGCTCCTCCTTCAGCGCGTAGGACTGGAGCTGTACACCGCCCCAGACCTCCTCGCCCGTGACCTGCCCCTCGACGGTCGCGCCGAGGCCGAGCGGCACCGCCACGAACTGGCGGACCGTCCCCTTGCCGGAGTTGATGCCGTCCAGCCAGGGCTGGCGGGGCAGGACCACGTAGTTCTGCGGGTCGCGGGCGAGGCGGTCGCTCCACGGCTTGCCGGAGACCGCGCACACCTTGCCCACCCCGACCTGGAGGGCGGCGGGCTCGAGGGTGCCGCCGAAGCTCAGCCACATCGCCTCGCGCAGGTACACGGGCAGCATCACCCCACCGCGCGCCCGCCACTGCTCCGGCACGGTGTCGGGGTAGTCCGAGACCCGGCGCACCGGGAACTCGCCGAGCCCCGGTGGCAGCGGATGCGTGCCCGTCTCGGGCAGCCGCAGGGTGCGGATGAACCGCACCGCCGCGCCGCCCGGCAACCGCAGCGTGTTCCCGTCGATCCGCACACCCGTGTCGCCCATCGGCCCCCCCTTGATCGCTGTGCCTGTCTCACCTAGAACGACGGGCGAGTGCCCGGCGGTTCCGGCGCCAGCTCTCCTGCAACCGGGTCAGGTGCGGCATCCGCTCGCGCTGCTCGCGGGCCGCCCGGTCCAGCTCCTCCAGCAGACGACGGGAGCGGTGCTCGGTGTCCAGCTCGTCGAGGATGCGGTTGACCTCCGTCAGGACGGCGCCGTGCAGCTGCCAGTGCCGGGAGTCGCGCTGGATCCCTTCCAGGAGCAGCTGGGCGAGCTTGTCCCGGGTCGCGGAGGCCTGCCGCAGCTCGGCGGTCAGACGGCCCTCCGCGGACTCGGCGCTCACGCTGACGTGGGTGGTGACCAGGACGGCGAAGCTGACCACGGCGTCCCCGATCTCGGACAGCAGCTGCTCCACCGTGCGCCCGGTCTCCGGGCCGAACAGCGGCTCGGGATCCTGGTCCCTGTCGAGCAGGTCCGGACCCTCGGCGAAGGGGTCGCGTTCCTTGGCGAGGTCGGTCAGGGTGCGGGCGAGGACCCGCAGCACGACCGTGCAGATCTCCAGGGTGTCCAGACCGGTGCGCAGCACCACCCGGTGCAGCAGCCCCTCCTTCACCCTGGGATTGAGCTTGAGGCTGTCCTCGGCCTGCCGGAGCGCGGCGTCCACCTCGACGATGTCGTGGTCCAGCTCGCGCGCCTCGTACAGCCGGGCCGTCGCCAGCTCCACCGGCGGCCGGCCCGCGGCCTCCTCGCCCATCCGCAGCATCAGCTTGCGCACCCGGCGGGCCAGTCCCTCGATCGACTCGCCGGCCTCGTCCACCCATACCGGGGGAGCGAGCAGCAGATTGCAGGCGAGCCCGACGACCGCACCGATCAGCGTCTCCACCACCCGCGCCCAGGCGGTGTCCCCGACCGTCGTCACGCCGAGCACCAGCATGGCGCTGATCGCCACCTCGGGCACGAACTCCTCGACCCGCACCAGCCGTCCGACCACCAGCGACGCCACGATCAGCAGGCCCAGGCTCCACCAGGTCAGCCCGACCAGCAGACTGAAGGCGATGGCGACGAGGACGCCGGTCACCACCGAGTTCACGCGGCGGACACCGGTGGTGAGCGTGGAGTAGAGGGTGACCTGCACGACGAGCAGCGCGGTCAGCGGTGCCGTGAGCGGGGCCGCCTCGGGACTGAGCCGCAGGGCGATGACGTACGCGATCGTGGCCGCGGCCGCCGATCGCAGGGTCTGCACCACCACGGGGTCCCGGCGCCGCCTCGCGTAGGCCACGAGACGCGCCGTCCACTCACGTACACCTTGCATGCTCTGGTCTGTTCCCGTTTCGCAGAAGCGTCCACACATCACCGCGGACCATCGGGTCCGCAAGCTGCCCAAGCGTGCGGGCTCGGGCTTTTCGCGGCAAGGGGCCGGGGCGGTGACGGCGGACACGCCGTGTCCGGGGGCCTCAGCGTGTGACGCGGCTCCGCGCCCGGTATCCCGCGATCTTCGCCAGGTTCCCGCAACGGTCCATCGAACACCAGCGGCGCCGCCTGGCCTGCGAGTCGTCCAGGAAGAGCAGCGAGCAGTCCGGGTTCTCGCACTCCTTGACCCGCTCCAGGAGCGGCCCGCGCACCAGGAGCACGGCATCCCGGGCCACCGTGGCGAGAGCCGCGCGGGCCGGTCCGCGTGCCGTCCAGCGCGCGGCGCCCAGCTGCGGTGCGAGATCCGGCTGGGCGGCGACCGCGTTGACCCGTGACACATCGGCCGGATCCGGCTCCGCTCCCGCCGTCGCGGCGCGGAGCAGGCCGTACACCGCCTCCCGCAGCGAGCGGGCGTCGGCGAGGTCACGCGCGCTCACCCGCACCGGCTCCGCTCCGGCGGCCAGCTCGGCCTCCGCGAACCAGCGGGCGAGGGCCGCGGTGTCGGGGATCCGTTCCAGCGGGGTGGCGTGCCGTCTGCCGAGGGTCGCGACGAAATCCAGGCAGGGGCGCCCGCCGATGAACGGGAAGGCGAGCGCCGGGTCGGCGGGGGCGGGGCTGCCGGTCATGCGATCGAGCGTACACCGGTTCATGGGGTGTCGGACGCGGGGTCGTCGGATGCGCGCCGGCGGGGTGTCCGGCCGTTGGGTGTCGGGCTGCCGGATGGTGGGCCGTCGGATGCCGGGGCTTCGGGTGTCGGGGATTCGGATGTCGACAGGGTCCCCTTGACACCGGTTGAGACGGTGTCGGAGGCTGACACCAGTTCAACCGGTGTCAGCTGCCCCAGGGTGGCTGCGGGAGGGAGCGGGTGCGGTATGCGTGCGGTGCGGATCGACAGGTTCGGCGGGCCGGAGGTCCTGGTGCCGGTGGAGGTGCCCGATCCGGAGCCGGGCCCCGGTGAGGTGCTGGTGCGGATCGTCGCGGCGGGGGTGAACCGGGCGGACGCCCTGCTCCGGTCCGGCCGCTACCACCGGGCCGGGCAACCGCCTCTGATCCCGGGCGCGGAGGCGGCGGGCGTCGTCGTCGCGGTGGGGGAGGGAGTGTCGGAACCGGCCCCGGGACAGCGGGTCGTGGCCCTGGACGGCGGCAAGTCGTCCGGCTTCTATGCCGAGTCGGCCACGGTGTCCGCCGACAACGTGGTGGTGCTCCCGGACGGCGTGGACCTGACCCGGGCCGCCGCCCTGCCGATCGCCTGGCTCAGCGCCTGGTACTGCGTGCGGCACCTCGCCCGGGTCTCCAAGGGGGACACCGTGGTCGTGAAGGCGGCCGCGAGCGGAGTCGGTACCGCGGCCGTGCAGATCGCCGCCGAGGCCGGGGCACGGGTGCTCGCCCTGGCCAGCTCGGCCGAGAAGGCAGCCTGGGCTGGGGAGTTCGGCGCCGACGTCGCCGTCGACACCTCCGCCCACCCCGGCGACGCCGAGGTGGAGGAGGTGCTGCGGCTCACCGGGGGGCGCGGGGCAGACGTGGTCCTCGACACGGTCGGCGGACCGGCGTTCGGGCGCAGCCTGCGTGAGGTGGGACACGCCGGCCGGGTCGTCGCCCTGGCCAACGTGGCCCTGGAGCCGAGCACCGTCGACACCCGCGACTTCTATCCCAAGAACGCCTCGATCCTCGGCTTCCAGCTCACCGACCTCCAGGTCCACGGCTACGACCCGCGTCCCGACCTGCGGGAGATCGCCGAGCGGGTCGCGGCCGGCGGCTTTCGGGTGCCGGTCGAGACCGTCGTACCCCTTCAGGAGGCGCGGACCGCCCACGAACGGCTGGAGCGGCGCGACAACCGCGGCAAGATCGTGCTGTCGGTCACGCCGGAGTTGGTCAAATGAGGTGCGGGCTTCCGCCTTCTCGGGTGATCATCATTCAGTAGGCCGTCGAGGAGGGGAACCATGAGTCCAGCGAGGTCGGCCCGGGCGGCCCTGAACCATGTGGCGGCCCTCTCGGAAGGGCCGGCCGTCGCCCCGGACGTGCGCATCACGCTGAACTTCCACCCGGACCGGCTCGCGCGCGGGCTGCCCCTGCTGGAGGCGCTGGCCCGGGACGGCGTGTACCACTCGCAGTTCGTCACCGGCACCAGCAACGGCGGACTGACCGCGCACCCCGGCGGCGACCGCTGGCGCTGGGAGAGCCGGATCTTCGGCGGGGCCTACGACGACGCCGCCGCGCACGAACGACCCGTGTACGGCGCGCTGAACTTCCGGCGTCAAGTGGTCGGCGCGGCCCCGCGGTTCGGCTCCTCGCACTTCCGGCTCACCGGCGAGACCCTCGCCCGGGCCACCTTCTGCTATCCCGACAGCGCCGCCGAGCCGGTCCACTTCGGCGTCGCCGCCGGCATGTCCCTGATCGCCCTCGCGGAGGCCGACGAGCAGGACCCCCTCAACGACTACATCGAGGCCCAGGTGCACGGCGGGGTCGATCTGGCCCGCCATGCGGAGGCCCTGGTCCTGGACGCGAGCTACCGCGGCACTCCCGTCGAGGACGCCGCCCGCCTGCTGCCCGTCCCCGTCGACTGGCACCCCGGCTACCGCCTCACCGTCGCCGCGCTCTACGACCACGCCGACTACCGCGGCCGGGAGTACGCCGACCTGGGCGCGAGCATCGCCGAGGACGGACTGGTCGACCCGCGCGTCATCGGCGACGCCGCCCGCACGGGCCGTCACGAACTCCAGCACCTGAAGATGGTGTGGCACACCCTGGCCCGCTTCGGGGCGCCGGAGGGGGCGGGGACCGCCATTTCGGCGGTGGCCGCGGGGGCGGCTTGCTCGACGAGGGGCGCCGGGACGACGTAGAGACAGTCGCGGCCCGCCGTCACGGTGGTCAGGCGGTGAACATCGTCATGACGGTGGCGATCCTTCCGTCGCGGACGGTGATGACGTCGATCCCGCGGACGGCGGGCGCGCCGGGCGGACCGAAGGCCCAGGCGAGAGCTCCGGTGCCGGGGCTGGCGTAGCGTCGGCCGTCCTCGGTGAACGCGAAGTCGGCCGGGGCGTCGGCGAGGAGGCCGGCGGCCTTGTCCGCGAGGGCGTCGCGGCCGGTGGTGGTCTCCTCGGGGTCGGTGAAGACGACGTCCTCGGTGTAGATGCGGTCGATGGCCGCGCGGCGGCTCGCGGCGTCGCGGTTGCCGAAGACTTCGTGGAGGTTGGCCGCGAGCAGGTCGGTCACGTCGCTCATGATTCCTTCCAGGGTGTGCGGGACGACCGGGAACCACCGGGGCGACCGGCCGGCTCGGCAGAACTCGGCAGGCCGCCCCGGTGCTCCAGTGTCAGGTGTGCGGTGAGAGCGGGTCCGTCGTGATGGTGGTGGTCGGTCAGATCTGGCTTGCGCCGCCGTCGACGTATATCTCGGCACCGGTCATGAAGCTGCTGGCGTCGCCGGCCAGGAAGAGCACCGTCTCGGCGATCTCCTCCGGGCGGCCGAGACGCTGCATGGGGACTCCGGCGGCCAGGCCCTGGAGCAGCTGTTCGGCCGCCTCGGGGCCGCCCGCGAGACCGCTGAGGCCGGGCGTCTCGATCGGACCGGGCGCGATGCTGTTGACGCGGATGCCGCGGGTGACGAGTTCCGCCGCCCAACTGCGGGTCAGGGAGCGCAGCGCGGCCTTGGTCGCGGCGTAGACGCTGAAGGAGGCGGCGCCCTTGGTGTCGATGTTCGAGCCGGTCAGGATGATCGAGGCGCCCGGGTTGAGCAGCGGGAGCGCCTTCTGGACGGTGAACAGGGTGCCCGCGACATTGGTGTTGAAGGTGTCGGCGTAGTGCTCCCAGGTGATGTCGGGCAGGGCCGCGAACTGTCCCCCGCCCGCGTTGGCGAAGACGATGTCGAGGTTGCCGTGCTGCTGGATCCGGAGGAAGAGGCGGTCGAGGTCGGCGAGGTCGGAGACATCGGCTCGTACTCCTGTGGCGCGGTCGCCGATGGAGGCCACCGCCTCGTCGAGCGCCTCCTTCCGGCGGCCGGTGAGGAAGACGTGGGCTCCTTCCGCCGCGAGCCGTCGTGCGGCGGCCAGGCCGATGCCGGAGGTGGCACCGGTGACGAGGGCGGTCTTGCCGTCGAGCTGTCCCATGAGGGGCTCTCCTTTTCTGTACCGTGCGGTACTCAAGTCGTTCGCCAGGGAGAACCGCAGCATCGGGAAAGCTATTCCGTACCGCTCGGTTAAAATTTCGGGGAACGACACAGGAGGGCGTCATGGCGGTACGCGGCAGACCCCGGGGCTTCGACGCGGAGGCAGCACTCGACCGTGCGGTGGAGGTCTTCTGGCGCCAGGGCTACGAGGGCGCGTCGCTCGCCGACCTCACCGAGGCGATGGGCATCAACCGCCCGAGCATGTACGCGGCGTTCGGCAACAAGGAGGAGCTCTTCCACCGCGCCGTCGCCCGCTACGCCGAGGCCGACATGGCCTACGCCCGCGACGCTCTCGCGGAGGCGACGGCCTACGCGGTCATCGAATCCTTCCTCCGTGCCAATGCAGAGGCGCTCACCCGCCCCGACCGTCCCTCGGGATGCCTGTCCGTGCAGGGCGGCCTGGCCGAGGGCGGCGAAAGCGGCCGCATCGCCCGGTTCCTGGCCGACAGCCGCCTCGCCGGGGAGCACGCCCTCGCGCAGCGCCTGGTCCGGGCCGTCGAGGAGGGCGACCTGCCCGAGGACACCGACCCGTACGCGCTCGCCCGCTACGTCATGGTCGTCAGCGAAGGCAACGCCGTGCACGCGGCCGCCGGCGCGACCCGAGCGGCCCTGGACGCCACCGTCGACATCGCCCTGCGCGCGGTGCCCCGGCCCGGCGCGGCCGGCGCGGCCTACTCGCCGGAGGCCGACGGGGGCCAGGCGCCGGTCGTGAGCACCCCGAGCGCGTAGGCCCGCGCCACGAGTTCCGTACGGTTCGCCGCGTCCCACCGCGCCGACAGTCGCCGCAGGTGGTAGTTGACGCCGTCCACCGTCAGGCCCGTCTCCCGGGCCGCGTGAGCCGTGGTGGCACCGGCCGCGAGCAGGGCCAGGACGCGGCCCTCGACCCGGGTGACGCGAACCGGCTCGGCGGCGGGGGAGTGCTCCCGCTCGCCCTCGACCCGCAGCATCACCAGCAGCGACGGGGTCTCCTCCACGCTGTCGCTCACCGGGTCCGCCGTGAGCTCGCCGAACCGCTCGCCGCCTCCCGGTGCCCGCCAGCAGACCGACACCTGGTAGCGCGAGCGGTGCCGCAACCGCAGCGCTTCGGCGATCCGCTCCACCTGGGTCGCCTCCTGCGGCCGGAACAACTCCAGCACGTTCCTGTCCCGCAGCCGCCCCGGTGTCGTGCCGCACTCCGCGGCCATCGCGGGATTGGCGAGCAGGACGGAGCCGTGCACATCGCACACCGCGACCGGCACCGAGACCCGGTCGAAGAGCATCAGGGCACGGTTGCGCCAGACCACCGCCTCAGGGTGGGACCGCTCCGGACGAGACCGGTCCACCACCACCTCCAACTGCTCCGCGCAAGTGCCGGGCGCGTACGTGCTCCACTCCATCATGGAGCGTGATCAACTATCGAACATCCAGCTCAGAGGGTGCATGGCTCAACTGTGGCTCGTTGTCCGCTCCCCTCTCACGGCAGATGTCCTGTTCTCCACCCACCCCGGCAATCAACCCAGTCCGCTGCATTGACATCTCGCTCGGCAGCCCCGAGGTTGGGAGCGCTCCCATGACAGCCTCGCAACTGGAAGGAGTCCCCCCACATGCGCAAGAAGAGTCCGTTGGCCAGGCCTTCGCGGGCGCCCCTCCGCAGGCCTCTCCAGGTGCTCGTCATGCTGTTCGCCGTGGTCGTCGGCGCCCTTACCTGGTCGTCCCCCGCCCAGGCTCACGGCACCGTCGTCGGCCCCGCCACCCGCGCGTACCAGTGCTGGAAGACGTGGGGCAGCGACCACATGAACCCGGCCATGCAGACCCAGGACCCCATGTGCTGGCAGGCCTTCCAGGCCAACGCCGACACCATGTGGAACTGGATGAGCGCGCTCCGGGACGGCCTCGGCGGCCAGTTCCAGGCGCGAACCCCCGACGGGACGCTGTGTAGCAACAACCTCTCCAGGAACGCCAGTCTGGACAAGCCCGGACCGTGGAAGACCACCACCGTCGGCAACGACTTCTCGGTCCAGCTGTACGACCAGGCGTCCCACGGTGCCGACTACTTCAAGGTCTACGTGAGCAAGCAGGGCTTCGACCCCAAGACCCAGACCCTGGGCTGGAGCAACCTCGACTTCATCACGCAGACCGGCCGCTTCGCCCCGGCACAGAACATCACGTTCCCCGTCCGGACCTCCGGCTACACCGGACACCACGTCCTGTTCGTGATCTGGCAGGCCTCGCACCTCGACCAGGCGTACATGTGGTGCAGTGACGTGAACTTCGGCTGAACCGCACAGCACCGCAGCCCCGTCGGGGCAGGGGTCCGTCCGGCCGCCCTGCCCCGGCGGGGCTTCCCGCGTCCCGCACGTGACCCCTGACCCGGATGTGAAGTGCTGCCGTGGGTTCACGCAAGCCTGGTCGGACGCTTTCGACTACACGATCGTGTAGGGCGCCGGGCCGGGCCGCCGGGCCCCGTCGACCAGTCTGGATCGCAGTACTCCCGTACCGCGAAAGGCAGTTGCCGCGCCATGCCCCCCACCGCGCAGACCACCTCCACCGCGCAGACCACCCCCACCGTGCAGATCGCCCCCACCGTGCAGACCACCCCCGCCGGGCTCCCCGTCGTCGACATCTCGGCCACCGGGCCCGGCCACACCCCGATCCAGCAGATCATGGGGCTGATGGGCGAGCACGGCCCGCTGCTCGTGCGGCGGCTGCACGGGCGGGACGTCACCTTCGTCTCCGATCTCGACCTCGTCACCGAACTCGCCGACGAGAGCCGGTTCTCCAAGGCCGTCGGGCCCGCCCTGGAGAACGTCCGCGAGTTCGCCGCCGACGGGCTGTTCACCGCGTACAACGACGAACCCAACTGGGCCAAGGCGCACGACATCCTGATGCCCGCCTTCGCGCTGGGCTCGATGCGCACCTACCACCCGGTCATGCTGCGGGTCGCGCAGCGGATGATCGGCGCCTGGGACCGCGCCGCCCGGGACGGCCGGCCCGTGGACATCGCCGACGACATGACCCGGATGACCCTCGACACCATCGGACTCGCCGGGTTCGGCTACGACTTCGGCTCCTTCGAGCGGGACGAAGCGCACCCCTTCGTCGAGTCCATGGTGCGCTGCCTGGAGTGGGCCATGACCCGGCTCGCCCGCACCCCGGGCAGCGACCACTCGGCCGCCGACGAGGCCTTCCGGGCCGACGCCGACCACCTCGCGCAGGTCGTCGACGACGTGATCAGCGCCCGCCTGGCCTCGGGCGAGGCCGGAACGGACGACCTCCTCGGGCTCATGCTCAGCGCCCCGCATCCCGTCGACGGGACCCTCCTCGACACCACCAACATCCGCAACCAGGTCATCACCTTCCTGATCGCCGGGCACGAGACGACCTCCGGCGCGATGTCCTTCGCGATGTACTACCTGGCCAAGCACCCGGCCGTGCTCGACCTGGTACGGCGCGAGGTCGACGAGCTGTGGGGCGACACCCCCGACCCGGAGCCGACCTTCGACGAGGTCGGACGGCTCACGTACACCCGGCAGGTCCTCAACGAGGCGCTGCGGCTGTGGCCGACGGCCGCCGCCTTCAGCCGCCAGGCCCGCGAGGAAACCCTCCTCGGCGGCCGGATCCCGCTGCGCGCCGGACAGTCCCTCACCGTCATCGCGCCGATGCTGCACCGGCAGCCCGTGTGGGGCGACAACCCCGAGCTGTTCGACCCCTCCCGTTTCACGCCGCAGGCCGAGGCGGCCCGCTCCCCGCACGCCTTCAAGCCCTTCGGCACCGGCGAACGGGCCTGCATCGGACGGCAGTTCGCTCTCCACGAGGCGACCATGCTGCTGGCCCTCCTCGTGCACCGCTACCGCCTGCACGACCACGCCGACTACCGCCTCACGGTGAAGGAGACCCTCACCCTCAAGCCGGACGGCTTCACCCTGAAGCTGACCTCCCGCACCCCGGGAGGCCGCACTCACACCCCCCTGCCCGGCGCGGCCCCGCGGACCGCGGCCACCCCGGCCGCCGACACCGCCCTGCCCTCCCGGGTCCTGCCCGGCACCCGCGCCCTGTTCCTCCACGGCAGCAACTACGGCACCTGCCGCGTCTTCGCCGCCGGCCTCGCCGACGAGGCCGCCGCCCTGGGCTGCGACACCGAGGCCGCCCCTCTGGACGCCTACGCGCACGGCCTGCCCACCGACCGCCCTGTCGTCATCACCGCCGCCTCCTACAACGGCCAACCCACCGACGACGCAAGGAAGTTCGCGACCTGGCTGGACGGCACCCACGACCTGACGGGCGTCTCGTACGCCGTCCTCGGTGTCGGCGACCGCAACTGGGCCGCCACCTACCAGCACTTCCCGACCCGGATCGACGAGCGGCTCGCCGAACTGGGCGGGCGGCGCATCCTGGACCGAGCCGCGGGTGACGCCTCCGGCGACCTCGCCGGCACGGTCCGCACCTTCTCCACCGGCCTGCGCACCGCGCTCCTGGAGGCCTACGGCGACCCGGACACCACAGCAGCCGACGCCGAGCCGACCGCCGCCTACGAGGTCCGCACCCTGAGCGGCGGCCCCCTCGACGCCCTCGCCGCACGCCACGCCCTCGTCCCGATGACCGTCACCGAGGCCCACGACCTCACCGCCCCCGGCCACCCCCGCCGCAAGCGGTTCGTACGGCTCGCCCTGCCCGCCGGCACCACCTACCGCACCGCCGACCACGTCACCGTGCTCCCGGTCCACGACAAGGCGCTCGTCGAACGGGCCGCCGACGCCTTCGGCGCCGACCTGGACGCCGTCCTCGACATCCGCCCCACCCGTCCGCGCCGCGACGGACTCGCCGTCGACCAGCCTCTCACCGTGCGCCAACTGCTCACCCACCACGTCGAGTTGCGGCAGCGGCCCACCGCCGAGCAGATCGCTGCCCTGGCCGCCGCCAACCCCTGCCCGCCCGAGCGGGCACAGCTCGCCGCCCTCACCGACGACCCGCGCACCCTCGTTGAGCTGTTCGAGGCACACCCCGCACTGCGCGGCGCCCTCGACTGGCCGGCCCTGCTCGACCTGCTGCCGCCGCTGCGCCCGCGCCCGTACTCCGTCTCCTCGTCGCCGCAGACCGACCCGGACCACGTCGACCTCATGGTCTCCCTGCTGGAAGCCCCCGCACGCTCCGGCAACGGCACCCATCGAGGCGCTGGCTCCGGATACCTCGCCGACGTCCAGCCCGGCGACACCGTCCTGGCCCGGATCCAGCCCTGCCGGGACGCCTTCCGCATCGACCACTCCGCCCCCGTCGTGATGATCTCGGCGGGCACAGGCCTCGCGCCGTTCCGCGGAGCGGTCGCCGACCGCGTCGCCGCCCTCGGCCGGGGCGAGCAACTCCCGCCCGCGCTCTGCTACTTCGGCTGCGACGCCCCGGACGCCGACTTCCTGCACGCCGACGAACTGCGCTCCGCCGAGGCCGTCGGGGCCGTACGGCTGCGCCCGGCGTTCAGCGCGGTGCCCGGCAGCGGCTACGTGCAGCACCGCATCGCCGCCGAGTCGGCCGAGGTGTGGGAACTCCTGCGGGCCGGTGCCCGTGTGTACGTCTGCGGAGACGGATCACGAATGGCTCCCGGGGTACGGCACGCGCTGCGTACCCTGTTCCGGGAGCACACGCCGCATGCCGACGAGTCGGCCGCCGAGCGGTGGCTGGACGGTCTGGTGCGGGACGGGCGGTACGTCGAGGACGTGTACGCCGCGGGGTGACGGAAGGGGCGGGACGTTGGCGGACTCCTGGGAATGGGGTCGACAGGTGCTGGAGGGCGCGGGACTCGACCCCGGCCGGCTCACCGCGGTCCGGCCCCTGAGCGGTGGTACGTACAACACCGTCGAAGAACTCCTTCTCACCGACGGCACCCGGTACGTGGTCAAGGTCCCGCCCGCGGCCACCGTCCCCGGCCTGAGCTACGAGCGCGGACTCCTCGTCGCCGAGGCGGAGTTCTACCGCAGGGCCGCCGAGGCCGAGGTAGCCGCACCGCACGTGGTGGCCTTCGGGGCCGGCGTCGCCGTACCGCATCTGCTGATGACGGCCTGTCCCGGCGAGCCCTGGAACGCGTCGGTCACCGCTGCCGAACGCCCGCCACTGCGCAGGGAACTGGGCCGCCAGGTGGCCCGGCTCCACTCGGTGACCGGGCCCGGCCACGGCTACCCCTCCCGCGCCCTCGGCCCGCTCGCCCCCGACTGGCGGACCGCGTTCACGACCATGATCGACGCGATCCTCGGCGACGCCCGGGACTACGGGGCGCGGCTGCCGCGGTCCGTCGCGCAGGTGGAGGCCGCGGTCCGGGCCGGTTACCCGGCCCTCGACGAGGTCACCGTCCCCGCGCTGGTCCACTTCGACCTGTGGGACGGCAACATCCTCGTCGACCGCCCGGCCGGCGGGGAGCCGCACATCGGCGGGCTGATCGACGGCGAGCGGATGTTCTGGGGCGACCCCCTCGCCGACTTCGTCTCCCTGGCGCTGCTCGGCGACATCAAGCAGGACGAGGCGTTCCTCGCCGGCTACCGGGAGGCGGGCGGCCGCGCCGAGTTCGACGTCCCGGCCCGGGTGCGGCTCGCCCTCTACCGCGCCTACCTCTACCTGATCATGCTCACCGAGACGGTCCCCCGGGCCGTCGACGTCGAGAGGGAACGCTGGGTCCAGTCGACGGTGGCACCGCAACTGGTCGCGGCGCTGGACGAGATCGAGGCCCTCTCCCGGGTCACAGGAGTCAAAACCCCTTGAACGGACGCACCGTACGCGACCTCAGACGCGCCAACCGCACAGCCGTGCTCCAGCGCCTCTGGTTCGACGGACCCCTCAGCCGCTTCGAACTCGGCCCCGTCACCGGACTGAGTTCCGGCTCGGTCAGCAACGTCGTCGCCGACCTGATCGCCGACGGGCTGGTCGAGGAGGCCGGCAGCGTCGACTCCGACGGCGGCCGGCCCCGCACCCTGCTGCGGGTGGCGCCCGGCAGCGGGCACATGATCGGCGTCGATGTGGGCGAGACCCGGGTCCGCGTCGAGCTGTTCGACCTGACCCTCACCGAACTCGCCCGCGCCGAACGCCCGTTGACCGGGCACGGCTACGACGTCGAGGTGGTCGTCGGCCACATCCGCGACGGCATCGCCGAGGTGCTCACGGAAGCCGCCATCGAGCCCGAGCGACTGCTCGGCGTCGGCATCGGCGTGCCCGGCATCGTCGCGCACACCCCGGACAGCGGGGCCGTCGTGCACGGACAGACCATCGGCTGGGACGCCGTCCCGCTGGAGGCGCTGCTGCGCACCGGCTCCCCGCTGCCCGCCGGCGTCCGGTACTTCATCGACAACGGCGCCAGGACCCTCGGCCAGGCCGAGATGTGGTTCGGCGGCGGCCGCGGGGCCCACAGCGCGGTGGTGGTCCTCTTCGGCTCCGGCGTCGGCGCCTGTCTGGTGACGCCCGAGGTCGAGCACGGCCGGGCGGTCGAATGGGGGCATCTGACCGTACGGGTCAGGGGGCGCCGCTGCCGCTGCGGAGCCCTCGGCTGCCTGGAGGCCTACGGGGCGCAGACGAGGAGACCGCGCTGACCGCGCTGCTCGCCGCCGCCCACCCGGAGGGGGACACCGCGCCCGACCCGGTGGCACTCGCCGTGCTGGAGGAGACCGCCGAGTACCTGGGCGCCGGTCTGTCCGACCTGATCAACCTCTTCCAGCCCGAACGCATCCTCATCGGCGGCTGGGCCGGGCTCCAGCTGGGCGAACGGTTCCTGCCCGCCGTACGGCGGCACGCCACGGCGTACGCGCTGCGCTACCCGGCCGAGAAGGTCACCGTCGAGCTCGGCCGGCTCGGGCCCGACGCGGTCACCGTCGGTGCGGCCATCCTCCCGCTCGCCGACTTCTTCGGCCGTGGCGGCCGTCGCCCCGAGCCCGCTCCCGAGGGGCCGGCGCCGGCCTGGCGGGCCGCCCTGGACGAGCGGACCCCGCGCTGACGTCCCCCGACCTGCGTTCGTCCGGCCCGCGATTCGCCGACCCGCGTTTCGTCGACCCGGGCGGAGGTACTCGCGCTCCCGCCGACGCCGAGAACGAAAGGGAGGACGTCGTGGACCACCGCAGCGAAGGGCCCGGAGAGAACGGCGACCCGATCCCGCGGGACCTGCCGGACCAGCAGGCCGGCGAGGGCGAGGACCCCTGGGAGGTCGCCACCGTGCCGGGCGAGGACGAGGGCGGCGCCGACCGGCCCGAGGACGTCCCCGACACCGACGAGGCGGGCACCAGCCGCCGGCAGGGGGCGCAGCGGTCGGACACCGTGCACCCCGAGCACCCGGGAGCACAGGAGTCCTCCGGCTGACCACCGCTCTGCCCGCCCCGCGACCGGGCCCGAACGCGGACCGGCGGCGATGCCCGAGGACACCGCGGCCGGCCGACCGGCGGGTCGGCCCTCCCGGCCGGGCCGACCACCTGGCCTGCGGCTGACCACCGGACCGCCAGACCGGCCGACCACCTGTCCACCTGGCCTCCGGCTGACCACCGGACCGCCCGGCCGGGGCTCAGCCGACCTTGCGGCCCCTCATCGGCTCCGTCGGCTCCCCGGCGCCCTGCTGCATCCCGTGCAGGAACTCCTCCAGGACCTCGGTCGCCGTGTGCTCCGGGTGCCAGCCCAGTTCGGTCCGCGCGCGCGTGCAGTCCATCAGCGGCAGCCGCAGGACCGCGTCGAACAGGTGCGGGGAGGCGGGCAGCAGATGCAGTCCCCACGCCGCCGCGATCGCCGAGCGGGCGGCGGTGCGGGGCAGCCGTACGGGACGGGCGCCGAGCAGCTCGCCCAGCAGCTCCGCGTCCACCGGTGGCTCGCCCGCCAGGTTGAAGGCGCCCCGCACCTCCGAGTGCACCGCCAGCACATAGGCCCGCGCCGCGTCGTCGGTGTGGAGGGCCTGCACCCGCAGTCCGGGGATGTCGGGCAGGAAGGGCAGCAGCTCGGGCCGCGCCAGCTGGCCGGGCAGGAAACGGCCGCCGAAGATCCGGCGCTGCTCGCTGGCCGACTCCCGCTTGAAGAGGAACGCCGGACGCATCCGGACCACCCGGACCACCGGATGGTCGCGCTCGAAGGTGTCCAGGGCCCGTTCCAGATACGCCTTCTCCCGGCAGTACGCGGCGTCCGGCCAGCCGTGGGTAGGCCAGGACTCGTCCACCGCGTGCTCCTTGGGTCCCGGGGAGTACGCGCCCACCGAAGAGGCGTGCACCAGCACCGGCACCCCGGCCGCAGCGACCGCCTCGAACACGCGGATGGAACCGAGGACGTTGGTGCGCCAGGTCGTCGCCGGGTCGTGCGTCGGCTGGAACGCCCACGCCAGATGGACGACCGCGTCGGCGCCCGCGAACTCCTCGGCCAGATCCGCCCGGGCGGACGCCAGATCGACCGCCGACCACTCGGTGCGGTCGGGCGACCAGTCCGGGATCCGCCGGGCCAGGCCCCGTACGGAGCCCACCTCCGGATCCTCCGAGAGAAGGCGCACCACGCTGGTTCCCACGTTGCCGGTGGCGCCCGTGACCACGATCCTGCTGCCGCTTGAAGTGCTCACCTTCGGCTCCTTCGGGCCGCTGGGGCAGGGAACCGGCCGAGTACCCGCCCCCTGGTGATGCACGCGGTGCCGCCTCCCGGCGATGCGCGCGGTGCGGGGCGGCGCCCGGCGCCACGAGATGATCGCCCCATGAGGGAGATCATCCTGATGTCCGACGCCCGCGTCGCCGCCGTGCCCGTCGAGGAGAACGGCGAGCCCCTGGTCGACGTCCGCGGCCGGCTCCTGGTCGACGACCGCAAGCACGAGGACTCCCGGGGCGCCGAGGTCCATCTGCGCCAGGGCGTCCTGGACCGGCTGCTCGCCGCCGAGGCCCTGCTGCCGGACGGCCTGCGGCTGCTCTTCGTGGAGGGCTACCGGCCGCCCGCGCTCCAGCGGTACTACTTCGAGGTGTACGCGGACGCCCTGCGCGCGGACCACCCGGACTGGTCCGCCGAACGGATCCGCTCCGCCGCCAGCCGGTACGTCTCCCCTCCCGAGATAGCCCCGCACAGCGCCGGTGCGGCCGTCGACCTCACCCTGGTGAGCGCCGACGGCCGCGAACTCGACCTGGGCACCGCCCTGAACGCCAACCCGGAGGAGAGCGACGGCGCCTGCTACACGGGCGCCGGCAACATCACCGAGGAGGCGAAGGCCAACCGGGCCGTGCTGGGCGGGGCCCTGGCCGCGGCCGGCCTGGTCGACTACCCGACCGAGTGGTGGCACTGGTCGTACGGCGACCGCTACTGGGCGCTGGAGACGGGCGCGCCGGCCGCGCTGTACGGGCCGAAGGTACTCGAAGAGCTGTAGAGCCGTCGGCTCAGAGCTCAGAGCTCAGAGCTCAGGGCTCAGGGCTCAGGGCTCAGGGCTCAGGGCTCAGGGCTCAGGGCTCAGGGCTCAGGGCTCAGGGCTCAGGGCTCAGGCGAACGCGTTGACGCCCGTCAGCTCCGCCGACAGCGTCCACAGCCGGGCCGCCTGCTCCGGGTCGGTCGCCCAGGCCCGGACACCGCCGCTCTGGTCGCCGTCGACGGCGGGCTCGGCGATGTCGCAGTCCTCCAGGTACACACCGCCCATGCCGTCCAGCTGGGGCGAGGTCGCCGCCCACACCTGGGTGGCCGCGCCCTGCTCGGGGCTCTTGAAGCCGGACGGGTTGAGCGCGTTGCCCTGCTCGTCGATCCAGCCGCGCTCCACCATCTCCGCCTTGGGGAGGTGGCGCTGCAACGGGGTCAGGATGCCGCCCGGGTGGAGCGAGAAGGCCCGCACCCCGCGCTCGGCGCCGAGCTTGTCGAGGTGGACCGCGAACAGGACGTTCGCCGTCTTCGCCTGGCCGTAGGCCTGCCACTTGTCGTAGCCGGTCCGCCAGTGGACGTCGTCCCAGCGCATGCCGGAGAAGTGGTGGGCGCGCGAGGACACCGACACCACGCGGGCGCCGCCGGGCTCGATGGCGGGCCAGAGGTGGTTCACCAGGGCGAAGTGGCCGAGGTGGTTGGTCGCGAACTGCGCCTCCCAGCCGGGCCCGACCCTGGTCTCCGGGCAGGCCATGATCCCGGCGTTGTCGATGACGAGGTCGACCGTGCGGCCGGAGGCGAGGAAGCGCTCGGCGAAGGCGCGCACGCTGTCCAGGTCGCCGAGGTCGAGCACGTCCTGTTCCACTCCGTCCAGGCCGGCCAGGGCCTCCTTCGCGGTGTCGGGACGGCGGGCCGGGACGACGACCCGGGCGCCCGCCTTGACGAGGGCCTTGGTGGTCTCGAGTCCGAGCCCGGAGTAGCCGCCGGTGACGATCGCGAGCTTGCCGGACAGGTCGACGCCCGCGAGGACGTCGTCGGCCGTGCTGTGGGCGCCGAACCCCGAACCGATCTTGTGCTGTGCAGTGCTCATGACCGGAACGCTACGAATTGGAGTGCGCTCGAAGTCAAGCCCGGCCCGGACGAAGAGGAGCGTCTGAAAAGGAGAAAGCCCCCGAGAAAAGGGGAAGCCCCGACCGGACGGGGGAATCTCGGTCGGGGCGGTCATGTGGTGGGCACGGATGGCGGTCGCCTCTCGGCGAAAGGCTCCACAGGGCTTCAGCCGAACGATCGTCCCTGTGGGCAAAAGGTGAGGCCCGGGGACACTGTCCCATCCGCACCCACGGTCTGTTCAACGGGCAACGACCCCGTGGTGTTCCTCCTCAGGGGCCGATCCGGCGTGAGCCGTGTCACCCCCCGCCCGTGTCACCCCGTCCGGCCGGTCGGAAGGGTCTCGCTCCACAGGTTCTCGGCCTGGAGCAGCAGGGTCCCCAGCACGGTCGTACCCTCGGCGCCCTGTCCGGCGTGCTCCCGCAGCCCGTCGTGGAGCCGCCCGCGCAGCTCCCGCATCGTCTCCATCGCCTCGTCGTCCGGATGCACGTCGTCGCCGGCCCCCAGCATCCGGCGGGCCTCCGCGTGGCAGGCGTCGCCGATCAGCTCCAGGAGCCGGGCGTAGGAGTCCAGCACGGTTCCCGAGGGCGCGGTCGGGACGCGCTCGTCGTCGGCGGCGACGGCCAGGGTCCGGGTGAGCGCGCGGATGTGCCCGGTGACCCGGCTCCAGCGCTCGTCGTCCTGCTCGGGCGGGGCAGGCTCCGGAGGCCGCCGTACGGCACGCAGCGGGGCGGCGGTCAGCCGCAGGCTCTCCCGGCTCCAGCCCCGGGCGGAGCGC
This sequence comes from Streptomyces sp. NRRL B-3229, assembly GCF_000719505.1. NCBI lineage: Bacteria > Bacillati > Actinomycetota > Actinomycetes > Kitasatosporales > Streptomycetaceae > Streptomyces > Streptomyces sp. NRRL B-3229. Next base: position 136,786 of record NZ_JOGP01000018.1, read on the forward strand.
AGCGCCTCCAGCCGGTGTTCGAGATGGGCCGAGGCGTAGGACCAGCCCTGGCTGTCCCACTCGTCCTCGCGCAGGTCACCGGCCACCCTGCGCAGGACGTCACCCGCCTCCCGGGCCAGGGCCGCGAGGTTCTCGCGGACGTCCCGCAGATGGATCGGCGGCAGCACGAACGCGTTCACGGCGAGGCCGATGACCGCGCCGAGCGCGGCCTGACCCACCCGGTGCCCGACGGAGGACACGCCGGCGGCACCCGTGGCGAGGGTGAACAGCGCGGTGGTGGCCCCGTAGATCCCCTGGTCACCGAAGCGGGGCCAGTTCGCGAGGAGCACCAGCGGCGGCACGGACAGCGCCACCGCACCCAGCGTGCTCCCGGTGACGGCCAGCGCGACCGCCGCAAGGACGGTCCCGCAGCAGATCGCCGCGAGCTGCCGGGCCGCCTGCATGAGGGAACTGAACACGGTGGCCTGCACCAGCACCACCGCCACCCAGGGCGCCATCAACGCCATCGGGTCGCCCATCCACACGCCCGCCACCAGCCAGGCCAGAATCGCCGCAGCCGACGCCTTGAGGGACTGCACCACCAGGTCGCGCTGCCGCCCGGGACCACGCCAGGCGGCACGGGCCGCCCGGCCCACGGCACCGGCCTCCCGCTGGAGGGCGTACGCGGGCCGGGACAGCCTCCTCACCACTTCCGTCTCACCAGTCATCCGCTGTGAGTTCCGCGGAAACCCGCAGGTCATGCCAGGAAACTGTCCGCCAGGTCCGCCAGGAGGTGTGCCGGGTCGTCGTAGATCGCCTGCGCACCCGCCTCTTCCAGGTCGGCGCGGGGGATGCCGCCGCACAGGACGCCGACGCAGCGCACCCCGGCCCGGGAGCCGGCCTGCATGTCCCAGACGGTGTCCCCGACGAAGACCGCGTTCTCGGCCGGTACCCCGGCCAGCTCCAGGGCGTGCTCGACGGGTTCGGGAGCCGGCTTGCCTTCCTCGACGTCGTCCGCGCTCGCCGTCGCCATGATCGCGTCGTCCGCGTCGATCGCCCGGCGCAGCGCCGACAGCTCTGCGCCGCCCGCCGAGGTCGCCAGCACCACCCGCCAGCCCTCGTGATCGAGCCGCCGCAGCAGCCGCCCCGCGTCCCGGAGGGCCGGCAGCCGGTCGAAGTACTGCCCGTAGAGGGCTTTGTGAGCGGCGCTCAGCTCGGCGTCCTGGTCCTTGTCGCGGTCGTCACCGAGCAGATGGGCGACGAGGTCCTCGGAGCCGAGCCCGATGGCCCGGTGGACCGCGTGCATGGGCACCTGGTGGCCCGCCTGCCGCAGCGCCTCCCACCAGGTCGTCACATGCAGGTGGTTGGTGTCCACCAGGGTCCCGTCGACGTCGAACACTGCCGCCCGTTCCATGTACTGCCCCTTTCCTGTCGTACCGTTCCGGGTACCACGTCAGGCGGTCGCCACTCGGGACGGCACCCGGCCCTCCCGGGACCAGGCCAGCAGCTCGTCCATGCCCCAGGTGGTCACGATCCGCTCGGCCGGCACCCCGCACTCCTCGGCCCTGGCGCAGCCGAGGATCTGCCAGTCGAGCTGTCCGGGGGCGTGGGCGTCCGTGTCGACGGAGAACAGCACGCCCGCCTCGACGGCCCTGCGCAGCAGCCGGCGGGGCGGGTCGAGGCGCTCGGGGCGGCTGTTGATCTCCACGGCCGTGCCCGACTCGGCGCATGCGGCGAACACCTCGTCGGCGTCGAACTCCGACTCCGGCCGCCCCCGCCCGGTCACCAGCCGTCCCGTGCAGTGCCCGAGGACGTCCGCGTGCGGATTGCGTACGGCGGCCACCATGCGCCGGGTCATCGCGCGGGCGTCCATGCGCAGCTTGGAGTGCACGGACACCACCACCACGTCCAGGCGGTCCAGGAGTTCGGGTTCCTGGTCCAGCGAGCCGTCGTCGAGGATGTCGCACTCGATGCCGGTGAGCAGCCGGAAGGGGGCCCAGGTCTCGTTCAGTGCCGCCACCACGTCCAGCTGTTCCCGCAGCCGCTCCGGGGACAGCCCCCTGGCCACGGTGAGCCGGGGGGAGTGGTCGGTGAGCACGGCCCACTCGTGGCCGAGCTGCGCCGCGGTCCGGCCCATCTCCTCGATCGGGCTGCCGCCGTCGGACCAGTCGGAGTGCAGATGGCAGTCGCCGCGCAGCAGCGCCCGCAGTCCCGCGCCGCCGCCGGTTTGCGGCGCGTCGGCCTCGCCCTCCAGCTTCTCCAGGTAGCCCGGCACACCTCCGGCCAGCGCCTCCCGCACCACCTGGGCCGTCTTCGGGCCGATGCCCTTGAGCGACTCCAGCGATCCGGACTGCGCCCGCTCACGCACCTCGTCCGCGGACAGCCCCGTCAGCACCCGGGCCGCCGTACGGAAGGCACGGACGCGGTACGTCGGTGCCAGGGAGCGCTCCAGCAGGAAGGCGATCCGCTCCAGCGCCTCGACGGGATCCATGGCCACCTCCTGCACCCAGCGTTCCCCAGGGACACGGGGGCCGCACGACGGGCGAGCGGTTTGTCCGGTACGACCTCGGGTACTGCGATGCGTCGTCCGAGACCCCGACCTTGCCTACGCTCCCGTCCCGAGGAGGCCGACATGTCCGCCCCCACAGCACCCCACAGCAAGGTGGCCGTGATCACCGGAGCCGACTCCGGCATCGGCAGGGCCACCGCCGTCCGGCTGGCCCGGGCGGGGATGGACGTCGGCATCACCTGGCACAGCGATCTCGAGGGCGCCGAGGAGACCGCCGAGGAGGTCCGTGCGCAAGGGCGGCGGGCCGAGGTGGCGCGGATGGACCTGACCCGGCTGCCTGTTGCCGCCGACACCGTCGACGAGCTGTGCGACCGGCTCGGCCGCCTCGACGTCCTGGTCAACAACGCGGGCACCGGCACCATGACACCCTTCCTCGACCTGGAGCTGGACACCGTCCGCGAGGTCCTCGACGTCGACCTGGTCGGCCCGTTCCTGTGCGGGCAGCGGGCCGCCCGGCACATGATCCGCCAGGGCTCCGGCGGCCGGATCGTCAACGTGACCTCCGTCCACGAGCACCAGCCCCGGGTCGGCGCCGCCCCGTACTGCGCGGCCAAGGGCGGCCTCGGGCTGCTCACCCAGGTCATGGCCCTTGAGCTGGCCGAGCACGGCATCACCGTCAACGCGGTCGCGCCCGGCGAGATCGCCACCCCGATGACCGGCCAGGGGGACGAGGACGTGCGCACCGAGGACCGGCCCGGCATCCCGCTGGGCCGCCCGGGTGACGCCCGCGAGGTGGCCGCCGTGATCGCCTTCCTCGCCGGTCCCGAGGCCGGCTACGTCACCGGGGCCTCCTGGAGCGTGGACGGCGGAATGCTCCGCATGGGCCCGCAGGCGGGCTCGCATCTCGGCGACGACGCGTGGCGGCGCCCCTGAGCCTCGCACCGGCTCCTGCGAACCCCGCCCCCGCGTCAGGGACTGCCGGGCGGGTGAGGTACGACTCTCCCTCCCGGGGGATGCGTTCTACGCTCGTTCCATGACCGAAATCGCGAGCCCGCACATCGCCAACCCGCGGATCATCGTGCTCGGGGTCCAGCCGACCACACCGCCCTTCCGGATCGTGGAGATCGACGGGGAGGTGGTCGGCGAGGCGCGGACCGTCACCGACGTACTGGAGGCGGCCGCCGCCTTCGGCATCACGGTCCACGACCTGGACGATCCTGACGTGGTCCGCTGGGTCGGCGGCGACAAGTTCACCTGGACCCGGCACTGACCCACCGGCTCAGCCGACCGTCCACTTCTGGTTGGCGCCGCCCGTGCAGGTCCACAGCTGGAGCCGGGTGCCGTTGGCCGAGTTGTTGCCCGTCACGTCCAGGCACTTGTTCGCCTGCGGGTTGACGATGTCGTGCGCGCCCGTGACGGTCCACCGCTGGGCCCCGGAGCCGTTGCAGTCGTAGAGCTGGACCGCCGTGCCGTCCGCGGTGCCGCCGCCCGTGACGTCCAGGCACTTGCCGAGCGCCCGGACCGTGCCGTCGGCGCCCACGGTCCACTGCTGGGCCGCGGTGCCGTTGCAGTCGTAGAGCTGGACGGCCGTGCCGTTGGCGGGGTTCGCCCCGGCGACGTCCACGCACTTGCCCGCGAGGCCCCGGATCGGCGCGCCCGGCGCGGAGTCGCCGGTGGTCACCGAGACGTGGTCGACCACGAGTTGCTGCGGGAAGGACGTCGAACCGTCCGGGTCGCCGGGCCAGTAGCCGCCCACCGCGAGGTTCAGGATCAGGAAGAACGGCTTGTTGAACACCCAGGTGCGGCCGCCCAGGTCGGCGGGGGTGCGCTGCTGGTAGACGGTCCCGTCCACGGACCAGGTGATCGAGTCGGGTGCCCAGTCGACGGCGAAGGTGTGGAAGGCGTCCGCGAAGGCCTGGCCGTTCGGCAGGGAGTAGCCGGCGCCGATGCCGCCCGAGCCGGAGTAGCCGGGGCCGTGGATGGTGCCGTGCACGGTCGAGGGTTCGAAGCCGACGTTCTCCATGACGTCGATCTCGCCCGAGTCCGGCCAGTTGACCGGAGTGCCGAGCATCCAGAACGCCGGCCACATGCCCTGTCCGCGCGGGATCTTCATGCGCGCCTCGACGTGCCCGTACTGCGCGGTGAACTTCCCCGAGGTGTTCAGCCGGGCCGAGGTGTACTGGCAGCTGCCGTACCAGCACTGGTAGCCGGCCGGGTTCTCGCGCCGGGCCGTGATCACCAGATGGCCCTGGCCGTCCAGTGCGGCGTTCCGGTTCCCCGCCGTGTAGTACTGCCGCTCGTGGTTGTTGACGTTGTCGCCGGTCTCGATCTGCCACTTCGAGGAGTCGACCGCGGCTCCGGCGGGTCCGTCGAAGGTGTCGGAGAACGTCACCGCGGCGGCCGACGCAGCGGGTGCGTCGGCCGCCGCGGTGCCTGAGGCGAGCAGAACGGCGGACAGGGCGGCGAGGAGACATCTGCGCAGCAGGCGTGAGGAGGCCACGGCACATCCTTCGAGGTGGGGGTGAAGGTGTCGCCTCTTGATTTAAGGAGTGAGCTAAGGGGGCGTCAACCCCTTGGTACGGACCAGAAGTCGAGCAACCGGCGAGACCCGGGCGACCCCTACGCCTTGTCCGCCACCGGCTTCCTGGCCGCGGGCTTCTTGTGCACCGCACGGCTCAGCCGCCGTCCCAGCAGCAGATAGCCGATCAGGGCACCGGCCGTGTTCAGGATGACGTCGTCGATGTCGAAGGCCCGCCCCTCCACCAGGGCACCCTGCGCGAACTCGACCAACAGCATCACCACGGCCGTCAGCAGCGCGATCCGCAGCAGGCCGCGGGTCTTGGGAGCGATGATCGGCACCAGGATCCCGAACGGCACGCCCAGCAGGATGTTCCCGCCGATCTGCTTGATCGCGTCCCGCATCTCGGGCTGGTCCAGATAGAGCTTGAGGGAAGCCCCGGGATGCAGGTTGGTGTGGGTCAGGTCCACCGACGCCGGCGAGGGCTCCAGGGTGAGCCGGGCCAGCACGACGGCGAACGCCACCATGAAGGCGAAGGCGAACACCATCGCCACGAACCGGACGACGAGAGAGAGCGGACTGCGCCGGGGGCGGGCGGGCTTCGCCTCGGGCTCCTTCTTGGCGCGTTTCGCCTCGGGCTCCTTCTTGGCGGTGCCGGCGTCCGACGCCGTTCGCGAACGTGAGAGCACCCAGGCCATTGCTTCCTCCACTGTCCAACTTCCCTATGTGGGAGCCCTATTACCCCCGAAGGTCCCGGAGATGCCGTACGGTCCCGGCCACCCTCGGTTTCCCTTCGTACGGTCGGGGCACTGGGGCCTCAGTACCGCGCGCGTCGCCCCCTTCCGCCCCCGGCGCGGTGTTTGGATGGCGCGCGACGGCCGTGTCCCACGGCCGTGCTCCGAGGAGGTGGCGCATGACCGGGCGGACCACGCTGCTCGCCGCGGCCGAACTCCTCATCTGGTGGGCCGCGCTCGCCGCGCTCTGGCTCGTGCTCATCAGCACCGTGGACACCCTGGAACTCGCCGTCGGCGCGGCCGTCGCCGCCCTCGGCGCCCTGGCCGCCCGCGCCGCCCGCCGGGCGGTGAGCGCGTGGTGAACGGCTGGATCCTCACGGCGGCCGTCGTCCTGGCCGGGGGAGTGGGCGCCACCGTGTGGGGCGTCGCCACCGGTCCGCTCAGACGCCGGGTCGTGGCACAGAACCTGTGCACCGCCTTCGCCTGCCCCGCCCTGCTGCTCCTCTCCCAGGGCTACGACCGCCCCTCCTACGTCGATCTCGCCCTGGTCCTCGCCCTCCTGGGCCCGGTCGGCACCCTCGTGTTCGCCCGGCTGCTCGCCGACGAACTGGCCGGCGACCCGCCGAGCGCCTGGAGGCTGACCTACGCTGCCGCCGCCGTCGGCGCGTTGGTCGTACCGGCCGTGTGCGTGGCCGCCGGACCAAGCCGCGCGACGGCCAAGCTGCTGTTCGTGGGCGTCCTGCTGATCGGCGGGAACCTCGTGGCCTCGCGCGCCCTGTCCGGCGGCTTCCCGGCGGCCCGCCATGGCTGACGCGGTGATCGTCATCGCACTGCTCCTGGTCGCCGCCTCCGCGACGGCGGCGGTGGCCGCCCGCGACCCGGTCCGCCAGGCCCTGGTCCTGTCCGTGCTCGGTGTGGTCCTCGCGATCCTGTTCACCGTGCTCCAGGCGCCCGACGTGGCCCTGTCGCAGCTCGCCGTGGGCTCCGCGCTCACGCCGCTGCTGCTGCTGCTCGCGGTCCACAATGTGCGGCGGCGCGGCCGCAAGGAAGGACCCCGCAGGTGAGCCGGCGCTTCAGGCTGTGGCTCGTGGCGGTGGGAGGCACGGGCCTGGCCGCCCTCTTCACGGCCGCCGCCCTCGACCTGCCCGCCTTCGGCGGCGACCACCACCCCTACGGCGACCGGGCCGTCCACGCCTCCCTGGCCCGGCACACCGCCAACGTCATCGCCTCGATCAACTTCGACCAGCGCGCCTTCGACACCCTCGGCGAGATGACCATCCTCTTCGCTGCGGTCATCGGCTGCGGGGTCCTGCTGCGCCAGACCCGCGACGAGCACCGCGCCGCCCCCGAACCCAGCGAGGTGGCCCGCCCCGTCCGCCGCTACGCCCTCCTCGTCCTCCCCGTCGCCCTGCTGACCGGCCTGTACGTGATCGCCCACGGCCAGCTCAGCCCCGGCGGCGGCTTCCAGGGCGGAGTGGTCGCCGCGACCTCCCTGCACCTGCTCTACCTGGGCGCCGACTACCGAGCACTGGAACGGGTCCGGCCGGTCGCCCTGTACGAGACCGGCGACGCCGTCGCCACCTCCGCCTACGTCGTCACCGGCCTCGCGGCCCTGATCGGCGGCTCGGCCTTCCTCGCCAACACCCTGCTGCCGTACGGCACCTTCAACACGCTGTCCTCCGGCGGCACCGTCCCCCTGCTGAACGCGGCCGTCGGCATGGAGGTCGCCTGCGCGGTCGTCGTGCTGCTCGCCCGTTTCCTGGACCAGGCCGTCGAGATCGAGGAGGGGAACGGGACATGAGGGACGTCCTTCCGTACCTGGTGGCCGGCTGGGTCTTCCTGACCGGCTGCTACGGCCTCGCCACCAGCCGCAACCTGATCCACGCCGTGGGCTGTCTGTCGGTGTGCCAGGCCGGCACCTACGTTCTGCTGCTGGCCGTCGGCTACCGCGACGACGCCACCGCACCCGTCTTCTCCGACCTGAAACCAGGCTCCCGTCCGGTCGTCGACCCGCTCGTGCAGGCACTGACCCTGACCGACGTCGTGGTCGGCGCCACCGTCACCGCCCTGCTGCTCGCCCTCGTCGTCCAGATCTCCAAACGTCACGGCACCGTCGACCCCGACGAACTCTCCGAGCTGCGCGGCTGATGGACGACCTGCTGCCCCTGCTGGTGGCCGCACCCCTGCTCGGCGCCGCCCTGCTCGTCGCAGGCGGCCGCCTGGTGCCCCGGCCCGTCGCCGAGACAGTGGGCTGCGCGGTCGCGGCGGGCACCGCCGCCCTCGCCCTCGTGCTGCTGCTGAACTCCTCGCCGCCGTTCCTGGAATGGGCCGGCGGCTGGACGCCCGTGAACGGACAGAGCGTCGGCATCGTCCTGATCGGTGACGGCCCCGGCCTCGGCATGGCCGCCCTCGCCTCCCTGCTCACCCTGGCGGCGCTGGCGTACTCCTGGCACTACTTCGACGAACCCCCCAGCGGCCACGCCGGGTCCTTCCCCGCGCTCCTGCTGCTCTTCCAGGGCGGCATGTGCGGCTTCGCGATCGCCGGCGACCTCTTCAACGCGTTCGTGTGGTTCGAGCTGATGGGCGTCGCCGCGTACGCCCTCACCGGCCACCGGGTCGAGGAGGCCAGGGCCGTGCAGGGGGCGCTGACCTTCGCCGTCGTCACCTCGCTCGGCGCGTACGCCCTGCTCATGGGCATCGGCCTGCTGTACGCCCGCACCGGCGAGCTGGGGATGCACGCGCTCGGCCGGGGCCTCGACGCGCACGGGCGGCCGGACGCCCTGGTCCTGGCCGCGTTCGTGCTGGTGATGACCGGGCTGCTGGTCAAGGCGGCCGCCGTCCCCTTCCACTTCTGGCTGCCCGACGCACACGCCGTCGCCCCGACCCCGGTGTGCATGCTGCTGTCGGGCGTCATGGTCGAACTCGGCACCTTCGGCGTCTGGCGGATCTACGGCACCGTCTTCGCCGGGCCCGGCGGGGTCCCGGCCCCGGAGTTCGGGCGGACCCTGGTGACGCTGGGCGCACTGACGGCCGTGATCGGCGCGGTGATGTGCTGGTACCAGCGGCACATCAAACGACTGCTGGCCTACTCGACGGTCGCCCACACCGGGCTCTTCCTCATCGGCGTCGGCGTGCTGAAGCCCGAGGCCGACGACGGGATCGCCCTGTACCTCCTGGGCCACGCCGGGGTGAAGGCCGCCCTGTTCGCCTGCGCCGGCATCCTCCTGGACCGCTACGGCAGCGTCGACGAGCCCGCCCTGTACGGCAGGGCACGGGAACTGAAGGGCGTGGCCGTGCTGTTCACCCTGGGCGCCCTCGGACTCGCCGGGCTGCCGCCCTTCGGCACGGCGCTCGGCAAGTCCATCACCGAGGAGGCCGTCGGAGGCCCGCTCACCGTCCTGTACGTGGCGGCGAGCGCGGTGACCGCGGCAGCGGTCCTGCGGGTCGCCGGACGGGTGTTCCTGGGCCTCGGACCCAGGCCCGCCGACGGCACCGGTTCCGGATACGAGACGTCCGGGTCCGGTGAGCGGCCCGAGACCCGGCACCGGCTGAGCCGGATCCCGGACACCATGACGGCGGTGCCCGCGGTGCTGCTCGCCGGGTCCCTCGCCGTCGGCGTGGTCCCGGGTTTCGCGGGGGCGGTCGCGCGCTCGGTCAACGAGACCGGCTCCGCGGGCGTCGCCGCCTCCGCGCACTGGACCCCGGCCGGCGTCCTGCTGGGTCTGCTCTCGACCCTGCTGGCCGGGGTCCTCGCCCACCTCGCGGTCACCCGTCCGAAGACGTTCGCCGCACCGGACCGGGCGCTGTGGCTAAGGCGACTCCAGTCCGGGCACATCGGCGACTACGTGGCCTGGGTGCTCGTCGGCGCCACCGTGCTCGGCGCCCTCACCCTGCCGGGCCTGCTCGGGAGCTGATCAGCTGCCGTAGACGACCTCGACCTTCTTGAAGCCGAGGGAGCCCAGCAGCCCCTTGAGCATGGTGGTCGTGTTGATCTCGGCCCGCTTGGTCAGCTCGCTCTCCTGCGCCGCCTCCGTGATGTGCTTGACCGCGAGCTTCTGCACCGCCTGCTCGCTGTTGGGGTTGTCGGAGAAGAAGTCACCGAGCCGGTCGAGCAGCCCGCGCTGCTTGGAGACCGCGTAGGAGCGGTCCGCGTCCAGCGTGGCCTTGCCGAGCTGGGCGTGCGGCAGATGAAGCGTTGCCGCCGTGCGGTCCTCGTTGACCGTCACGTCGTTCTTCGCGACCTTTCCGAGGTCGACATAGGCGTCCACGGCGCCCGCCCCGACGTAGAGGGTGCGGGAGCCGCGGATCGCGTCGGGCAGGAACTTGGTGTCCTTCTCCAGGTCGACCACGACCTGGAAGTTGCCGGAGGCTGCGTCGTAACGGCTGATGTCCTGGATGGACTCCAGGAGTGCGGGACCCGACCGGTCATGGGTCTCGGTGCCGAACAGGTCCTTGAGGCCCGGAATCACACTGAGCCTGATGCCGGCGAAGAACACCACGAGCACCACCACGACAGCGGTGAGTACCTTCGCCCAGCCGGGCATGCGCCTGGACACGCGCCTTATGGGAGTCGTCATGCGACGGCCCTCCTTCCTGACTGCACGGATGCCCGGCCACGACCTTCAAAAGCACGGCGGCACCGTCTTGTTGGCTGATTGGAACACTGCCGGGACACTCGGGGGCGCACTAACGTGAGGAACTCCGCGTACGGCGTGTCTGGAGACCCGGATGAGCACGGACAGTACGTCCCGGACCCTGCGTCCCATGCACCGCATCCCCTTGCCCGCGTCCGGCCCGCCCCGGCTCACCACCCTGGCCACCGGCACCCCGGTGTGGCTCGTGACCCGCTGGGCCGACGTCCGCCAGGTGCTCATGGACCCCCGCTTCGACCGGAAGTCGCTCCGGGACGAGGACGCCCCGCCGCTGCTCCTCGTACCGAACCTGCTGGACTCCCCGGACGGCCTCCTCAACCAGGACGGACCGCCCCACCAACTGCTCCGGAGCACTGTCCAGCGGGCCTTCACCCCGCGTGCCATCGCCCGCTGGCGGCCCTGGACCGCGTCCGTGGTGGAGACCCTTCTCGACGACCTGGCCAGGCAGCCGCAACCGGCCGACATCGTCGAGGCGTTCACCCGACGGCTGCCGGTCTCGGTGATCTCCCGGCTGATGGGCCTGGAGGACGCCGACTGGGAGCGCATCCGCGGCTGGGCCGACCACGCCCTGTCCGGCGGGGCGCACACGGCCGAGGAAGTGGGCGCGGCGATGCGGGAGTTCGGCATGTTCTGCGCGGGACTGGTCGCCGAGCGGCGCAAGGAGCCGGGCGACGACCTGGTGAGCGCGTTGGTCGTGGCGGGCGACGGCCTCGGGATCGAGGAGCCGCGGCTGGTCGTCCTGGTCCTGGGCCTGGTCGTCGCCGGACACGAGACGACGATGACCGCCCTCGGCAACATCGTGGTCCACCTCCTCACCGACGCACCACAGGCCTGGCCGGGCCTCGCCGAGAGCCAGGAGGCGGCCGAGACCGCCGTCGAACAACTGCTGCGGACGATTCCGCTCAGCGAGGGCAGGGTGCTGCCCGGCCTGATCCGCCGCGCCGTGGCCGAGGCCGAGGTCGGCGGCGTGACGATTCCGGCGGGTGCGGTGGTCGCCGTGCAGACCAACGCGGCCAACCGCGACCCCGAGATCTTCCCCCAGCCCCACGAGACCGACCTGTTCGCCCCGCTCACCACACCGAGCGTGGTGTTCGGCGCGGGCCCCCACCACTGCCTTGGCGCATGGCTGGCCCGCCTGGAACTGGGTCTGGCCCTGCACCGGCTGGCGGTCCGGTTTCCGGGACTGCGGCCCGAGTTCACCGCGGAGACGATCGAATGGCGGGAGGGTCAGCTGACCCGGGGGCCGCGAAGGCTACCGGTGTCGTGGTGAGATCCGTCAGCGGGTCATGAGCTCGCGGTCACCCGACACACGCGACCACCACACTCCCTCACCCCGGGTGAGCCCCGGCAGCCGCAGCTCCATCTCCCGCACCCGCCGCGCCGGAAGCTCGCCGGTGATCACCCATGCCGGATCCCCGCCCGTGGTCCCCGTGAACTCCGCCCCGAGCGAGGCGAGTTGCGCGGCCACCGGCGCCAGCGCGGCCGACGGCACCTCCACCTCGAACGCGTGACACGGCTCGAACACCCGCGTCCCGGCCCGCTTCAGCGCCTCCCGCAGCACGATCGGCGTGAGCCCGCGGAAGTCGGCCGCGGTGCTGAGCGGCCCCACGAATCCGGACCGGATCAGGGTGACCCGGTAGTCCGTCACGGCCGCCCCGGTCAGCCCGGTCGCCATGCCCGCGTGCACCGATTCCTCGATGGCCTGGTGGAACGCCCTCGGGAGCGCCCCGAGTTCGGTCTCGTACCCGAAGACGCCCCCGGAGCCGCGGTCGCCGGGCTCGACCCGCAGCCCGACCGTCGCCCAGTACCGGGTCCCCTCATGCCAAGGGGTCTGCGCACTGGCCTCGCCCGTGCCATGCGGCCGCTCCAGGTACCGGATGCGGCCCGGCGTGAAGTCCGCCTCCACGCCGAAGTCCTGGGCGAGGGTCGCCGCGAGCACCTCCATCTGGACCTCGCCGTACAGCAGCAGAGCGGTGGCGCCTTCGGCGGTGGGGCGGGCGTGGATCAGCGGGTCCTGGTCGGCGAGCGCGAGCAGGGCGGAGCGCAGCCGGGCCGCCTGGGCCGGGTGGCGGGCCGTGACCAGGGTCTCCAGCGTGGGAGGTGCGAACTGCGGTGCACGGTCCGTGAGTTCACCGAGCCGGTCGCCCACGCGGAGACCGGGGGAGAACGTCAGCGCCGCGATGTCACCGGCGGCGAGGGGCCCGCTCAGCCGGGTCGCCCGACCGTGGATCCGGCTCGGCACACCGTCGGCCCCGCGCCTCAGGAATGTCAGCCGCTGACGCTCCGTCACCTCGCCGCCGTACAGTCGCAGGTAGGCGATGCGCTCACCGCCGGGGGCCGTGCGTACGGCGAACACCGTGCCGCGGGGCTCGCCGTCCCGTTGCGCGGGTGCGGGCGGGATCAGCCGGGTCACGGCCTCGACCAGTTCGGGCACGCCCTGGCCGCCGAGGGCCGAGCCGAAGTGCACCGGGTGGAAGGAGCCGTCAGCGGTGCGGGCGGCCAGGGCCCCGCGCAGGCCGTCCGGGGTCGGCTCGGGGCCGTCCACGAGTGCCGCGAGGATGTCCGGGTCGACCTCGGCGAGTGCTTCGGCCGCGGAGCCGATGCCCAGCGGCCGCACCCGCGCGTCGGACGAGCCGAGGCCCGTCACCCGCGTCAGCGGGGCGACGTACGGCGTCAGCCGGCGGCGGATGTCCGTGAGCAGGTCCTCCTCGCGGGCGCCGGGCCGGTCGATCTTGTTGACGAAGATCAGCGTCGGCAGTCGCAGCCGGCGCAGGGTCCGCATCAGGACGCGGGTCTGCGCCTGGACGCCCTCCACTGCGGACAGCAGCAGGACCGCGCCGTCGAGGACCTCCAGGGCGCGCTCGACCTCGGCGACGAAGTCGGAGTGCCCGGGGGTGTCGATGAGGTTGATCCGGGTGCCGTGGGCCGTGAAGGAGGCGACCGCGGAGCGGATGGTGATGCCGCGCTGCCGTTCGATGGCGCCGTCGTCCGTGCGGGTGTCGCCGGTGTCTACGCTGCCGAGCCGGTCGATCGCGCCGTGGTCGAACAGCAGTCGCTCGGTGAGGCTGGTCTTACCGGCGTCGACGTGGGCCAGAATGCCGATGTTCAGGGTGTGCATGCGGGGTCGAGTCCTCGAGAACCGTGGGCCGAAGGGGGCGCTGGGTCGTGACGAGGAGACGGCGCATGCGGGTGTCCTGACGTGAGGGGAACCGGGCGTCGCCATGATGGCTCCCGCCCACCGGGCCGCCGCAACCGGTTTTCGGTGTGGGGCGCGGGTCAGGTCGCCGGGATCGTGAGGTGACCCGCCGTCATAACGAGCCGGACGTGGCCTCGGGCTGTTCCAGGGCCGCGTCCAGCGACGGCTGCGGGGGCAGCAGCCGGGTCAGTCCGGTCACCCGCATGATCCTCAGCGTGAGCGGGTGCGTGCAGACCAGGAGCAGCCGGCCGTCCCGGTCGAGGACGCGGGACCTCGCGCGGTACAGCAGCCGCAGCCCCGAGCAGTCGAGGAACTCGACGAGGGTCAGGTCGATGACCACGCGGGCGTCGGGGTGGGCCGTGGCCCGGTCCAGGTGCGGCAGGATCTCGGTGGCCGCGGCGATGTCGATCTCCCCGCGGAACTCCAGCACGGTGTGACCGCGTTCCTTGTGGACCCGCAGATGCCGGGACGGTGGCGCGGGTTCCTGCTGCACGACGACATCGCCTCCCACCGACTCCGCGCAAATGGGTTCCCCGCCCTGCAAGTTACCCCCGATGGAATGAATTTGAGCATGTTCGATTGACATATGTCTTCGAATTGCGACCGCCGGTTCGCCACCGGTTCACGCGGGGCTCGCGCCGGGCTCTGTCAGGGGCTCGCGCCGGGCTCGGGAAGGGGCTCGCGCAGGGCTCGCCCAGAGCTCGGGAGGGGTCTCGCGCCCGGCTCGGGACAGGCCTCGTGCCGGCTCAGGAGAGGGCGTGCCAGGCTGTCGTGAGGGCCTGGCGGAACTGCTCGGTCTGGTGGGCGGTGAGGTCCCGCACCATGCGCTCCTCCAGCTCCCGCACCGGCGCCTCGTGCTGGGTGAGCAGCGCGCGGCCCTCCTCGGTCAGCAGGATCAGCAGTTCCCGGCGGTTGTTCGGATTGCGCTCGCGCCGCACCAGCCCACGCGTCTCCAGGGAGCGCACCAGATCGGCCATGGACTGGGCGGTGACGAACGAGTCCCGGGCCAGCTGGGCCGCCGACAGTCCGTCGTGCCGCTGGAGCACGGTGAGCGCCGTGTACTGGAGCGCGGTGATCCCGGAGGGCCTGACCAGGTCGTCCAGGTGGGAACGGACGACCAGCTCCACCTGTTTCACCATGTAGAGGAGTGACGGGGGCGCCTTGGTCACCTGTGTCTCGGGCATGGGTTCAGGCTAGAGCATTGACAGGAAACCTGTCTGTGAAGAGACTGCGAACCAACAGGAATCCTGTTTGTTGAAATCTTGGCGACGATGCTGAGGAGCGGTGATGTCCCCCATCGAGATCGAACCCGGACGGCTCTTCGTGGGCGGCCAGTGGCGCGAAGCCGCCGACGGCGCCCGCACCGAGGTGATCGACCCGTCCCGGGGCACGGTGGTCACCACCGTCGCGGAGGCCGGCGCCGCCGACGTGGACGCGGCCGTGCGCGCCGCCCGGGAGGCCTTCGACGCCGGGACCTGGTCCGGCCTCAGCGGCCGTGAGCGGGGCCGCATCCTGTACCGCGTCGCCGAGCTGATCCGCGAGAACGCCGACGAACTCGCCCAGCTGGAGAGCCTCGACGTCGGCAAGCCGATCTCGCTGTGCCACGCCGTCGACATCACCAACGCGGCCAACGACTACGAGCACTTCGCCGCCCTCGCGCACTCCCTGGACGGCGCCGTCCGCGACACCCCCATGAACGCCCTCGCCTACACCAAGCGCGAGCCGCTCGGTGTGGTCGCCGCCATCACACCCTTCAACTTCCCGCTGATCCTGGCCGGTTCGAAGATCGGACCCGCGCTCGCCGCCGGCAACACGGTCGTGCACAAGCCCGCCGACGAGACCCCGCTCAGCGCCCTCTACATGGCCGGACTGCTCCAGAAGGCCGGGGTCCCGGACGGAGTCGTCAACGTCGTCACCGGAACGGGCCCGGTCGCCGGTGACGCCCTGCTGCGCCACCGCGGTGTCGACAAGGTCGCCTTCACCGGCTCCACCGCGATCGGCCGCCATGTCGCGGCCACCGCCGGCGAGGCCCTCAAGCCGGTCACCATGGAGCTCGGGGGCAACGCCGCCAACCTCGTCTTCGAGGACGCCGATCTCGAGAAGGCGGTCGGCGCGATCATCAAGGCGTTCGTCTTCAACACCGGCCAGTTCTGCATGGGCGGCCCGCGCCTCCTCGTGGCCCGGCCGGTTTACGCCACCCTGCTCGGCATCCTCGCCGACGCCGTGCCCGGCGTCCCGGTCGGCGACCCGCGCGACCCCGGGACCGTCGTCGGCCCGATGGCGGGGGAGAAGCACCTGAAGAAGGTCGAGGAGTACGTCGAGCTGGCCCGCAAGGAGGGAGGCAGGATCGTCTGCGGCGGTGAACGCCTCGACCTCGACGGCGGGTTCTACTACAAGCCCACGGTGATCGCCGATCTGTCCAACGACTCCCGCGTGGTCCAGGAGGAGATCTTCGGACCGGTCCTGACCGTGCAGCCCTTCGACACCGAGGACGAGGCGGTCGAGCTCGCCAACTCGACCCCGTACGGCCTGGCTTCGGGCGTGCAGACCACCAACCTGGCCCGCGCCCACCGGGTCGCCGACCGGCTCCAGGCGGGCATCGTCTGGGTCAACGACTGGGCGATGCTCGACCCCGCGGTGCCCTTCGGCGGGGTCAAGGACTCCGGCTACGGGCGTGAGTACGGCCCCGAGGCGCTCGACGCCTACACCAAGGTCAAGTCCGTCGTCGTCTCGCTCGACTGAGCCTCCCCGAGGAGTTTCTGCGATGCCCATCACCACCCGTGCCGCCGTGGTCGAGTCCGGCGGCGCGCCCTTCACCCTCTCCGACGTCACCCTCGACGACCCCGGACCGCACGAGGCCGTGGTCCGCCTGGTCGCCACCGGTCTGTGCCACACCGACCTGGGCGTCGCGAGCGGCGGACTGCCCTTCCCGCTGCCCGGGGTCCTCGGACACGAGGGTGCCGGGGTCGTCGAGGCCGTCGGCTCCGCCGTCACCGGAGTGGCCCCCGGCGACCACGTCGTGCTGTCCTTCACCTCCTGCGGCGACTGCCGCAACTGCGCCGGCGGGCACCCCGCCTACTGCGCGACCTGGCTGCCGCTGAACCTCCTCGGCGGCCGCCGGGCAGACGGCTCCAGCACCCTCAGCCGGGACGGCGAACCGCTCGGCGGCCACTTCTTCGGCCAGTCCTCCTTCGCCGAGCGCGCCCTGGTCGACGAGCGCAGCCTCGTGAAGGTCGACCCCGACGTGCCGCTGGAGTCCATCGCCCCGCTCGGCTGCGGGGTGCAGACCGGCGTCGGCGCCGTGTGGAACGTACTGAAGCCCGTCACCGGCTCCACGGTCGTCGTCCTCGGCGCCGGAGCCGTGGGCCTGTCCGCGGTGATGGCCGCCGCCCTCACCCCCGCCACGACGATCGTCGCCGTCGACCGGGTCGGCGAACGCCTCGCGCTGGCCGAGGAGTTGGGCGCCACCCGCACCGTCGACGCGGCCGCGGAGGACCTCGGTGCGGCGCTCGCCCGGATCACCGGCGGCCGGGGCGCGGACGGCGTCGTGGAGACCACGGGCAACGTCACCGTGCTGCGCCAGGGCGTCGACGCGCTCGCCGCCCGCGGCACCGTGGTCGTGGTCGGCGCCCCGCCGTTCGGCAGCGAGGTCTCCCTCGACGTCAACGGACTGCTGGGCGGCAAGCAGGTCGTCGGCCTCACCCTCGGCGACGCCGAGACCCAGAGCTTCATCCCCGCCCTGGTCCGCCTGGTCAAGGAGGGACGGCTGCCCCTGCACCGCCTGATCAGCACCTATCCGTTCGCGGACATCGACCAGGCGGTACGGGACATGGGCGCGGGCAAGGCGATCAAGCCCGTGCTGACGTTCTGAGCGGCCGACCGGACACCAGCGGTCAGTCGACCACCAGGACCAGCTTCCCCGTCGTACGGCCGGTGTCGCCCAGCGCATGCGCCTCGGCGGCATCGGCCAACGGGAAGGTCTTCTCGATCGTGGCGCGCAGTTCGCCCTTCTCCACCAGGTCCACGATCGCGTTCATCCCGGCGCGGTCGGAGTCCACGAGCATCCGCAGGGCCCTGACGCCCAGCCGCTCGGCCTCCTTGCCGAACTCGTCCGAGCCGACCGGCAGGATCGACACCACGATCCCGCCCGGCCGCAGCACCTTCAGCGACCGCACGGACGTCTCCCCGCCGAGCGTGTCCAGCACCACGTCGACGTCCTTGACGACCTCGGCGAAGTCCGTCTCCCGGTAGTCGATCGCCTCGTCCACGCCCAGCTCGCGCAGGAAGTCGTGCTTGCCCGCGCTCGCCGTGCCGATCACGTACGCGCCCCGGGCCTTGGCGATCTGCACGGCCACATGGCCCACCCCGCCGGCCGCCGCGTGGATCAGCACCCGCTGACCCGGACGCAGGTCCGCGTTCTCCACCAGGGCCTGCCAGGCGGTCAGGGACACCAGCGGCAGCGCGCCGGCCTGCGTGTGGTCGATCGACGCCGGCTTGTGGGTGAGTGCCCGCACCGGCGCGATGACGTACTCGGCGTGCGAGCCGTGGCCGTAGGGGTACGGCAGCATGCCGAAGACCTCGTCACCCGGCTTGAAGGTCGCCACTCCGATGCCGACCGCCTCGACCTCGCCGGAGACGTCCCAGCCGAGGACGAACGGCGGTTCGCCGAGGAAGCCGCCGGTGGCGCGGTGCTTCCAGTCGGTCGGGTTCAGGCCGGCCGCCCGCACCCGGACCAGCACCTGGTTGGGCCCCGGTGCGGGGCGTTCGACCTCGATCTCCTTGAGGACCTCGGTACCGCCGAGGGTGTCCTGGCTGATGGCTCGCATGGTGTTCACAGTGCTCATGGTCGACCAGCCTGCCGGGAGCCGCCCGCCAGGAAAATGGCATGATTGCCAACATCCGATAGAATCGTGCCATGGTGCATGTGGAACGAGTCGTGGTCCTGGCGCTCGACGGCGTCTACCCGTTCGAGCTGGGTATCCCGTCCAGGATCTTCAACGCCGCCGACGGCAGGTACGAGGTGCTCACCTGCTCCGTCGACGGCCGCCCGGTCCGCACTAACGCGGACTTCACCATCGGGGTCGAGCACGGCCCAGAGATCCTCGGCACGGCGGACACCGTGGTGATCACCCCCGTCGACTCCGGCCGGGTGAGCGGCGAACTGCCGGACGCCGTCCGCGCGTCCCTGGAGTTCGTCCGCCCCGACGCGCGCATCGTCTCCATCTGCACCGGTGCCTTCGTGCTCGCCGCCGCCGGGATGCTCGACGGCCGCCGGGCGACCACCCACTGGTCGCTCGCCGATCGGTTCCGGCGGCTGTTCCCGCGTGTGGACCTCGACCCGGACGTCCTCTTCGTCGAGGACGGCCGCATCCTCACCTCGGCCGGGGCGGCCTCCGGGGTCGACGTGTGCCTGCACATCGTCCGCACGGACCACGGCGGGGAACTCGCCAACTGGGTGGCCCGCTGCTGTGTCGTCCCGCCCTTCCGTGACGGCGGCCAGGCCCAGTACATCGCTCAGCCGGTACCGGAGCAGGGCGCCGCCAGTACGGCCGCGACCCGCGTCTGGGCCCTGGAGCGGCTCGACGAGCCCCTCGCCCTGGCCGAGCTGGCCGCCCACGCCCGGATGAGCCTGCGCACCTTCGCCCGCCGCTTCCACGACGAGGTCGGCCTCAGCCCCGGCCGCTGGCTGATCCAGCAGCGCGTGGCCCGTGCCCGGCACCTCCTGGAGTCCAGCGACCTCTCGGTCGACCAGATCGCCGGCCGCGTCGGCTTCGCCACGGGCGCCTCCCTGCGCCAGCACCTGCACGCGGCGATCGGCGTGTCCCCGCAGGTGTACCGGCGCACGTTCCAGACCTCGGCGGCACGCTGAACGGGTCGGCCCCGCCTCACCGGCTGGCGTGCAGGGCGACCAGCAACTGCCAGACCTGGTCGGCGATCTCGGTGGCGGACGCGTCGAGCAGGCCGTGCAGCCAGTCGGCCAGGACGCCCGCGAACGTCGCCGCTACGGCGGAGGCGACCAGCGGGGCGTCGGCCGCGCCCGCCAGCTCCCGCTCCCGCAGGCTGTAGGCCCTGAGGTCCCGGTGCAGCACCCTGCCCAGCGGACCGCCGCCGCCCGGGGTGAGCAGGGCCCGGTACAGCGCGGAGTGCGGGGTGAGCGAGGTGAAGAACTCCCCGAGCGCGGGTGGCGCGTGCACCGGGTCGGGGCGCCCGCGCCAGGCGTGCAGCGCCTCCACGGCCTCCCGTACGACGTCCGCGCAGGCGTCGACCGCTAGCGCCTCCAGGCCGTCGTAGTGGACGTAGAAGGTGGCCCGGCCGACCCCGGCGCGCCGCACCAGGGCGGCCACGCCGACCTCCTCCAGCGGGCGCTCGGCACACTCCGCGAGCAGCGCTTCCCGCAGCCGTGCCCGGGTGCGCGCCGCTCGCGGGTCCTCCGGGGCGGCGCGGGTCACTGCGCGACGAGGACGGCGGCCAGGGCGACGGCGCCGGGCAACGCCTGCGCGAAGAGGATGCGGACGTTGGCGGTGGCGGCACCGTACACACCGGCGACGATCACGCACAGCAGGAAGAACACCTGCGCCCGGAACCCGGTCGGATCACCGGCGACCAGTCCCCAGACCAGGCCCGCCGCGAGGAAGCCGTTGTAGAGGCCCTGGTTGGCGGCCATGGCGGCGGTGGCGCGGGCCATCTCCGGGTCGAAGCCGTGGAAGGACATCCCCGGCTTCTTCTGCCACAGGAACATCTCCATCACCAGGATGTACACGTGCAGCGCCGCCACCAGGCCGACCAGCACGTTCGCCAGGATCTCCATCAGCTTCTTCCCTCACTTCTTGGACGTGTGTCCACTATAGCTGGACATCCGTCCAGGAAGTCCCCTGTCAGTGCCGGCCACTACCGTGCGGACCATGACTGATCACGAGCCGACCGTCCGCCCGGCCCGCCCCGAGGACATCCCGGGACTGGTCGCCTCCAGCGCGGGCCTGTTCGCCGAGGACGCAGGCACCAGGGATCCGAGCGTCGACGTGGACTGGCCGCGCCGGCACGGGGCGGAGTCGTTCGCGGCGGCCCTCGCAGACCCGGCGCGGCTCGTGCTGGCGGTGGATCACGGCGGTGAGGTGGTCGGCCACCTGACGGGCACCCTCACCGAACCCTCGGCCGTACGACCCGTGAAGTCGGCCACGCTGAACGCCCTGTACGTCCGGCCGGCCCATCGGCGCGGGCGGGTCGGCGGCCGGCTGGTGGCGGAGTTCCTGTCCTGGGCCGAGGCGCGGGGCGCCACCCAGGCGGAGGTCGCCGCCTACGCGGCCAACCCGGACGCGATCCGCTTCTACGAGCGCCAGGGATTCGGGGCGCACGCGGTGACACTGCGATCCGTCCTAGGTCGAAAGGAGGAGGCGGGAGAAGAGGCGAACGACGAGACTGAGCAGACCCGTCGACGCTCGAGCAGAAGGACCGACCGATGCCGATGACTCCGCAGCCCGCCCGCTCCGCCGAGCAGCGCAAGAAGGACACCCTGCACCGACTGGAGCACGACGACGACGTCTGGGTCGCCACCGCGCCGGACGACGGCTCGGGGGTGCCGTATCTCGTTCCGCTCTCGTTCCTCTGGGACGGCTCCACCCTGCTCCTGGCGACCCCCGCCGCCAGCCCGACCGGCAGGAACCTGAAGGCGACCGGGAGAGTGCGGCTCGGTCTCGGGCCCACCCGGGACGTCGTGTTGATCGAGGGCACCGTCGAGACCGTGACACAGGCCGAGTTGGGCGAGGAGGAGGGCGACCGGTTCGCGGCCGGCACCGGCTTCGAGCCCCGCCGGCTGACCACGCCCTACCTGTACTTCCGCGTCACACCGCAGCGCGTCCAGGCCTGGCGGGAGGTCAACGAGCTCACGGGGCGTGAACTCATGAGGGACGGCCGGTGGTTGGTCGCCGACTGAATCGGCCGTGCCGGGATATCCGCAAGGAACAGGGCCGCGGGGCGCGACGCCTCGGGGCGGACCTTTCGGAGGAGACATGGCACTGGTGAAAGCGGGGTTCGTCGTGCTCGACTGTGCCGAGCCCGAGAAACTCGCCGTGTTCTACAAGGAGCTGCTGGAGGCCGAGGAGACGGACGCCACCGCCAACCGTGTGGAGATCAGGGGGGCCGACGGCTTCCGGCTGGCCTTCCGCCGCGACGTGAACGCCACACCGCCAAGCTGGCCCCGCCCCGAGAACTCCCTCCAGGCCCACATCGACTTCGTGGTGCACGACCTCGACGAGGCCGAGCGCAAGGTGGTGGAGTTGGGCGGCCGGCCCCTGGACACGAAGGACGCCTCGGGCCCCTTCGAGGAACGCGGCTACGCCGACCCCGCCGGCCACTCCTTCACCCTCCGCCTGGTCACCCCGACGGCCCCGAAACAGGGCTGACCCGATCCAGGACACCGGGCCCGCGAGGACGGGGCCGAGCGGGCCCCGGCTGCGTTTGCCTGCGGCGGCCCGGGCCGTGTGCGGCGAGTGCGCTTGTCTACGGCTGCCTGCGGCGGCCCGGGCCGTGTGCGGCGAGTGTGCTTGTCTACGGCGGCCGCGGCCGTGTGCGGCGAGTGCGCTTGCCTGCGGCGGCGGGGCCGTGAGCAGCCGGTGTGGATACACGGACCTGGGCCCAGGGCCTGCGGCCCGGTCGGTGGATCGGGCGCCGCCGCCCCGCCCGGTGAGGGCGAGGCTGTGCCGCTCCCACCGCCACGAGGCGGGCCGGACCCGGTAGCCGATCCACGGGTGCAGCGCCGAATCGGTCCGCTCCTCGTGGACAGGGCTGCCGATCTGCCCCGCCCCCGGAACACCGAGCGGCTGCCCCGCCGACGCAAGCCTGAGCCGGTCCGGCCCGGCTGTGAGGGCTGGCCCGGTCGACCCGTACCGTTCAGCCTCAGGGCCCGGTCAGTCACGGCTGAGCCGGTCCGCCCCGCTCACGCACGGCCGGTCCGCCCCGCTCACGCACGGCCACGCCGGTCGGTCCGGTCAATGCGGTCGACGGTCCGCCCCGCTCACGCACGCCCACGCCGGCCCGTACCGTTCGAGCCCGGCGCCGCGTCAGTCGCGGCCGCCCTTCTCCGAGGCCGGCCAGACTCCCGTGGAGCGTTCGATGGCCTTCGCGCCGGTGCGGTCCACCGCGCTGCGTACCGCGGCGAAGATGGCGCCCTGGATCGCGGCCGCGAGGAGGATCTCGCCCCAGCCGCGGTCCCGGTCCAGCGCGTCCGGCGCGTCCTCCTCGTGCCGGATCGCCATCCAGGTCTTGCGGAAGGCGAGGCCCGCCAGCCAGCCGCTCGACCAGCCGAGCGCGAACCCGAGCGGCTGGTAGGCGAGGGGCAGCTTCAGCTTCTTCTTCTTGGCCATGTGGATCTCCTCGTTCGAGTCGTTCGAGAGTCGCGTCGGTCAGGGACGTCCCCGAGCGGGCACCTGCTCCGCGGCCGGAGGCGGCCCCGGCGGGGTGCCGTCGCCGAACGGCCGGCCGCCCAGCTCCGCACGGTGGTGCGGGGTGAGCCAGCCCGGCAGATCGGGTCCGAGCGGGACGACGCCGGTCGGGTTGATCCCGCTGTGCACCTGGTAGTAGTGCCGCTTGATGTGGTCGAAGTCGACCGTGTCACCGAAGCCCGGCGTCTGGTACAGGTCACGGACGTACGCCCACAGCACCTCGTTCTCCGTCAGCTTCCAGCGGTTGCACTTGAAGTGACCGTGGTAGACGGCGTCGAAACGCACCAGTGTGGTGAAGAGCCGGATGTCCGCCTCGGTGATGGTGTCCCCGACGAGGTACCGCTGCCGGGCCAGCCGCGGGGTCAGCAGGTCGAGCCGGCGGAACACGCCCGCGCACGCCTCCTCGTACTCCTCCTGGCCGGCGGCGAAACCGGCCCGGTACACCCCGTTGTTGACGTCCTCGTAGACATCCGCCATCACTGTGTCGATCTCGTCCCGCAGCGCCCTCGGATACAGGTCCGGCGCGCCCTCGCGGTGCAGGGCCGTCCACTCGGTGGCCAGGTCCAGGGTGAGCTGCTGGTAGTCGTTGGTGACGAGCTTTCCGCTGGGGATGTCGACCAGAGCCGGCACGCTCACGCCGCCCGGGTAGTCGCTCTCCCGCTTGTCGTAGGCCTCGCTGAGGTAGCGGATGCCGAGCACCGGGTCACGGCCGTCCGGGTCCAGGGTGAAGCGCCAGCTTCGGTCGTCCTGGATGGGGTCCGCGATCCCCATCGGCAGGGCGTCCTCCAGACCGAGGAGCCGTCGTTAGATCACCGCCCGGCTCGCCCAGGGACACGCACGGCTCACGACGAGACGGTAGCGCCCGGCCTCCACCGGCCAGCCGTCCCGGGCGTCGGCGGTGACCCGGTCCGCGAAATGGCTCTTGGACCGTTTGAACGCCTTGTGGCCGTACGCGCTGTTGCCGTCGCCGGCGGTGTCCATGCTTCCTCCCGTGTGAGCTGTCCTGGTGGACGCGTTCCCCGTTTTCGGGAGTCGGCACGGTGTGAGTGCCCGGGCGGTGGGCAATCGGCGAGGGTGAGCGGGACATCGACGAAAGAAAACGCGGACCGGAAAACACGCGTCACCGTGCTGGTGGCACTGGCGGCGAACCTGGTGATCGCGGTCGCCAAGGCCGTGGGAGGCATCCTCGCGGGCTCGCCCGCGCTGCTGTCGGAGGCGGCGCACTCCGTCGCCGACAGCCTCAACGAGGTCTTCCTGCTGGCCGCGCTGCACCGCAGCCGCCGCCCCGCCGACCGGCGCCATCCCTTCGGCTACGGCAAGGAGCGGTTCTTCTGGTCGCTGATCGCGGCCGTCGGCATCTTCGTCATGGGCGGCTGCTTCTCCGTCTTCCAGGGCGTCGAGGCGCTGCGCAACGGGGCCGAGGAGAAGTTCAGCGGCTACGTGGCGGGCCTGATCGTGCTGGGCGTGGCCTTCCTCGCCGAGGGCATCTCGCTGCTGCGGGCGCTGCACCAGGTGCACAAGCAGGGCGGGGCCGCCCAGGGCATGCGGGACCCGGCCCTGCGCACGGTCGTCGCCGAGGACGGCACGGCGGTGCTCGGCGTGACCCTGGCCATGATCGGCATGGCGCTGCACATGGTCACCGGGCAGGTCGTCTGGGAGGCGTCCGCGTCCCTGGCCATCGGTGTGCTGCTGGTCTACGTGGCCTACCGGCTGGGACGCGAGGCGAAGGGGCAGCTGATCGGCGAGGCCGCCGACCCGGAGGCCAGTGCCCGGATCCGGGAGCTGCTGGACGCCCAGCCCGAGATCGACAGCGTGGAGGCGCTGTTCACCATGAAGATGGGGCTGGACTCGGTGCTGGTCGCGGCCCGGGTCGACCTGGTGCCGGGCCTGGACAGCGAGCGGGTCGAGGAGGTCGCCGTACGGATCAAGCGGTCGGTCGCCCGGATCGTCACCGAGGCGGACCAGATCTTCCTCGACGTCACCGACCGGCCGGCCGAGGAGGCACGGGAAAGCCCCGCCGCGACGGGGGAACGCGGCGGGGCCTGACGCTCAGGTGCCCGGCCGTGACCGGACCATGCGTCCTCGGCGAAGAATTTCTCAGAGCCTGAGATGTCTCCGAGATCCGAGTCGGAGAGGGGCTGGAGGCGTCAGTCCTTGTCGACGGGCTCCAGAACGAAGACCGGTATGACCCGGTCCGTCTTCGTCTGGTACTCGGCGTACGGCGGATACGCGGCGACGGCCCGGTCCCACCACTCGTCCCTCTCCGAGCCGGTGATCTCACGGGCCTCGAAGTCCCGCTTCACCGGCCCGTCCTGGAGCTCGACCAGCGGCTCGGCCTTGATGTTGTGGTACCAGACCGGGTGCTTGGGCGCCCCGCCCTGCGAGGCGACCACGGCGTACCGGCCGTCGTGCTCGACACGCATGAGCGGCGTCTTGCGGATGCTGCCGCTCTTCGCGCCCCGCGTCGTCAGCACGATGACCGGCAGCCCGGTGTCCAGGAGCGTGGTCCCCTCGGTACCACCGGAGCTCTCGTACAACTCCACCTGGTCACGCACCCATTGGGTCGGGCTGGGCTCGTACTTGCCGTCAAGAGGCATGTTCACACTCTCCTAGTCGTCCGCTACCGGAACCCCGCACGGGACATCAACATCGCCGCGTGCGGGATTCATCCCCACCGGGATACCCAGCGGCGGGCTCTTGTCACAGCAGGACCATCCGCACGGCCAGTGCCGTGATCACGGCACTCGACACCAGCGCCGTCACCAGACGTCCCCGGTGTCCCGTCAGCGTCCGGCCCAGCAGGGCGCCGCCACCGGCCAGCAGCAGCTGCCAGCTCGCCGAGGCGACGAACGCCGCCAGCACGAACACCCCCTGTTCCAGGGGGCGTACGGCTTCCTCGGCGCGGGTGCCGAGGACCAGCGCCGCGAAGTAGATCACGGTGGTCGGGTTGAGGAGGGTGATGCCGAGCAGGCCCAGGTAGGCCCGGCCCGGACCCGGGGGTGGCGGGGTGGTGCGGGTGGCGAGGTGGCGGGCCCGGTACTCGCGTACGGCCGTCACCGCGCCGCGCGCAGCCAGTACCACCAGGACCAGGGCCGCCACCCAGCGCAGCGGGTCGAGGACCGGCCGCAGCAGCGCGGCGACCGCGGATCCGCCGACGGTGGCCACCAGGGCGTACAGTCCGTCGGCGGTGGCCACGCCGAGCGCGGCGCAGACACCGGTGCGCAGGGACGTGCGGGCCGTGAGGGAGACGAGGTAGGTCGCGACCGCGCCGACGGGAACGGCGATGCCGTACCCCGCGAGCAGCCCCGCGACGAGCGCGGCGGTCACGAGCGCGGAAGCGTGGGCCCCCACGGTCGGCCGGGCTGCTGCTGGACGCGCACCGGAAGGACGGCGGTGGCGGTCGGCGGCAGGAAGGCTTCGGTCGTCAGCATGGCCAGATCATGCGGGCCCGGAACCGGCCACGGCAAGCGCATTTCCGAGGTGGGCCCCGTGCGCCGGGAGGGCCGCCGTCCGTTTCCCGCTCCACGGCGGCGATCCCCGGCCAGATTGCCGCCGTCACCGATCTGGCCGAACTTCCCGTCGCTCCAATAGATGCCCTGGGCATCTAATGAAGATCTGCACGACGCGCCCTTCGTCTGCGAGGTCTTCCATGACGGAAACGGAACCTGTCGCGTTCCCCCAGGACCGGACCTGCCCCTTCCATCCGCCCACCGGCTACGACTCCCTGCGCGCCGCCCGCCCGCTGTCCCGGATCACCCTCTTCGACGGGCGGCCGGCCTGGCTGGTCACCGGTCACGACACCGCACGGGCCCTGCTCGCCGACCCCCGGCTGTCCACCGACCGCACCCGGGACGGCTTCCCCGCCCCCACGGCCCGCTTCGCCGGCCTCAGGAAGCGGAGGGCGGCGCTGCTGGGCGTCGACGACCCCGAGCACCGGGTGCAGCGACGCATGATGGTGCCCAGTTTCACGCTCCGCCGGGCCGCCGCGCTCCGCCCCCGCATCCAGGAGATCGTCGACGAGCGCATCGACGCGATGATCGCGCAGGGGCCGCCCGCCGAGCTGGTGACCGCCTTCGCGCTGCCCGTCCCCTCGACCGTGATCTGTGCCCTGCTCGGCGTGCCCTATGTCGACCACGACTTCTTCGAGGGGCAGTCCCGGCGGCTGCTGCGCGGCCCCGCGGCCGAGGACGTCATGGACGCACGGGATCAACTCGAGGAGTACATCGACGAGTTGATCGACCACAAGCAGAGGCAGTCGGAGCCGGGCGACGGGGTGCTCGACGAACTCGTCCACGGGCAGCTGCGGAACGGCGAGCTGACCCGTCAGGAAGTCATCGCCCTGGCGATCATCCTGCTGGTCGCCGGCCACGAGACCACCGCCAACATGATCTCCCTCGGCACCTTCACCCTCCTCCAGCACCCGGACCGGCTCGCCGAGTTGCGCACCGACCCGGCCCTGGTCCCGGCGGCGGTCGAGGAACTCATGCGGATGCTGTCGATCGCGGACGGACTGCTTCGGATGGCGCTGGAGGACATCGAGGTGGCCGGGACGACCATCCGGGCGGGCGAGGGGGTCCTCATCTCGACCTCCGTCGTCAACCGCGACGAGGCCGTCTACGGCGACCCGGACACCCTCGACTGGCACCGGCCCGCCCGCCACCACCTCGGGTTCGGCTTCGGCATCCACCAGTGCCTGGGCCAGAACCTGGCCCGCGCCGAACTGGAGATCGCCCTGCACACCCTCTTCGACCGGCTGCCCATGCTCCGCCTCGCCGCCCCGGCCGAGGAGATCCCCTTCAAGCCCGGCGACACGATCCAGGGGATGCTGGAACTCCCCGTGACCTGGTAAGAGGCCCCGCTCATGCACATCGAGATCGACAGGGACGTCTGTATCGGGGCGGGCCAGTGCGCCCTGGCCGCCCCGGGCGTCTTCACCCAGGACGACGACGGCTACAGCACGCTCCTGCCCGGCAGACCGGCCGGCGGCGCCGACCCCATGGCCCGCGAGGCCGCCCGCGCCTGCCCCGTCGCCGCCATCACGGTGTCGGGGACGGCGGGCTGACCCGGCCGGGTCGGCGTGCGCAGACGGCGGGCCCACACCAGCGGACACAGCGCCGCTGGGTGGGCCCGCCGCCCTCTGCGTGGACGGCCACTCCCTGACGTGAGAACGTACGTCCTCGCCCGGCCGTCCCGGAGGATGACATGACCGACCGCCCACCACTGCCCCCCTTCACCGGCGAGACCGCCGCCCAGAAGGTGCAGGCCGCCGAGGACGCCTGGAACACCCGCGATCCGCAGCGGGTGGCGCTCGCCTACTCGGAGGACTCCGTGTGGCGCAACCGCGGCACCTTCGTCACCGGTCGCACGGAGATCGTCGAGTTCCTCACCGCCAAGTGGGCCCGCGAGCGCGAGTACGCGCTGCGCAAGGACCTGTGGGCTTACGACGGCAACCGCATCGCGGTCCGCTTCCCGTACGAGTGCCGGGACGCCGAGGGGCAGTGGTGGCGGTCCTACGGCAACGAGCTGTGGGAGTTCGACGAGCACGGGCTGATGACCCGGCGCGAGGCGAGCATCAACGACGTGCCGATCGAGGAGGGGCAGCGCCGGATCCACGGTCCGCGGCCCAAGACGGAGCGGGGACTGTCCTTCCCCCTTCAGTAGGGTTTCCGTCAGTAGGGTTCCCGCGTGACCGAACAGGACGAGATACCGCCCTTTCTCTACGTCGTCGTCTGCGCCGCGGGCATCGCCGCGGGTGTCGGCAAGCTGATCACCGCCGCGCAGGAACGGGAGTGGCAGGTCGGGGTCATCGCCACGCCCACCGCCATGGACGGCTTCTTCGACACGGCGGCCGTCGAGGCGCAGACCGGCTATCCGATCCGCTCCGCCTGGCGCCGCCCCGGAGAGCCGCGGCCCTTCCCGGAACCCGACGCCGTCGTGGTGGCCCCGGCCACCTTCAACACCGTCAACAAGTGGGCGGCGGGCATCGCCGACACCCTCGCCGTCGGCACGCTGTGCGAGGTGACCGGGCGGGGCGTCCCCGTCGGCGTCCTGACCTGCGTCTCCGACGACCTCGCCGCTCACCCCGCCTACCAGGACAGCCTGATCCGGCTGCGGGGGATGGGCGTGCGGTTCGGGTACCCCTACCAGGGCGCCGAGGGCGAGGAGTTCGCGTGGGAGCGGGCGCTGGACCTGGTCGAATAGCACCGGCCCCCGCCTGGGCCCGGTTGCGCCGCGGCACGGGGGACCTGGATCGCCTCGAAGCCGTACGCTCCCCTTCGAACCCCTCTCGAAGGCAGGAGCAGCAACGATGCAGTACGTGAAGCTCGGTTCGACGGGCCTGGACGTCTCGCGGATCTGTCTGGGTTGCATGTCCTACGGCCTGCCGGACCGCGGCGTGCACGAGTGGACCCTCGACGAGGAGGCGTCGCGGCCACTGATACGGCAGGCCCTGGACGCGGGCATCAACTTCTTCGACACCGCGAACGTCTACTCCGACGGCACCAGCGAGGAGATCGTCGGCAAGGCCCTCGCGGACTTCGCCAACCGCGACGAGATCGTGCTGGCGACGAAGGTGAACGGCCGGATGCGGTCCGGGCAGAACGCGGCGGGGCTGTCCCGCAAGGCGATCATGACGGAGATCGACCACAGCCTCCGGCGCCTGGGCACCGACTACGTCGACCTGTACCAGATCCACCGCTTCGACCCGCACACCCCGGTCGAGGAGACCATGGAGGCCCTGCACGACCTGGTGAAGGCCGGCAAGGTGCGCTACCTCGGGGCCAGTTCGATGTTCGCCTGGCAGTTCTCGAAGATGCAGTACACGGCCGAGCGGCACGGCTGGACCAAGTTCGTCTCCATGCAGAA
Organism: Streptomyces sp. NRRL B-3229; assembly: GCF_000719505.1. Lineage (NCBI taxonomy): Bacteria > Bacillati > Actinomycetota > Actinomycetes > Kitasatosporales > Streptomycetaceae > Streptomyces > Streptomyces sp. NRRL B-3229. The sequence continues at coordinate 166,675 of NZ_JOGP01000018.1, forward strand.
CCACTACAACCTCCTCTACCGCGAGGAGGAGCGGGAGATGCTGCCGCTGTGCGCCGACCAGAAGGTCAGCGCCCTGCCGTGGAGCCCGCTGGCCCGCGGCCGGCTCACCCGGGACTGGGGCACGGTGACCGACCGCAGCGCCACGGACAACTTCGGCAGCCGCCTCTACCAGGAGGGCGACCGCAGCATCGTCGAGGCCGTCACCCGCATCGCCGGCGACCGGGGTGTCCCGCGTGCACAGGTCGCCCTGGCCTGGCTGCTCGCCCAGGACACCGTGGCGGCCCCGATCGTGGGCGCGGGCAAGCCGCACCACATCGAGGACGCCGTGGCGGCCGTGGACCTCGAGCTCAGCGACAAGGAGATCGAGGAGCTGGAGGCGCCGTACACGGCCAGGCCGATCGTCGGCCACAGCTGACGCGAGCCCACCCGGCAGGCTGGTCCCGGTGTGCGAACCGTCGCGCCCGGCCGACCGGTCCGTGGGGGCCGGTCCGTCGCACCCGGCGGGCCGGTCCGTGAGCTACGGCCTGCCGCACCCTGCGGGTCGGTCCGTGGGGACGGCGGTCCGCCCCGCCCGGTCAATGCGGTCCGTGCGGTGCGAACTCCGTCCCGCACGGACCCGCCCCCTCGCTCTCCGGCAGCGGCACCCGCGCGCCGCTCATCGACAGCGTCCGGTAGTAGTGCCCGATCCGCTCCGTGGACGCGCCCACGTAGTGCCCGATGAACGAGCGCCGGAACCGGTCGGCCGTGCGGTTGGGCTGCGACCCGTGCACCAGGCTGCCGTTGAAGAACAGCACGTCCCCCGGCGCCATGTCGACGGGCACCGTGGCGAGCCCGGGAGGCGGTGCCACGTACTCCCTCGCGAACGACACCTCGGAGTCGGCCAGTTCGGGACAGAACAGGTCCATGCGGTGCGTGCCCGGGACGACTTCGAGACCGCCGTTGGCCCGGTCGATCCCGTCGCAGGCCACCCAGGCGGCGACACAGGTGCCCGGCTCGACCCGCAGATAGAAGTTGTCCTGGTGCAGCGCCTGCCCCCGCGCCCCCGGCGGCTTGAAGTAGAACATGCTCTGCGCGGCCAGCACCTCCTCGCCGAGCAGCGACTCCAGCACCTTGCGCAGCCGCGCGTCCAGCAGGAGCTCCAGCGCGAGGGCGTTGATCTCGTGCGGCTGCATCACCCGCGGATACCTGCGCAGCGGATCCGTGGACTCGCTCGGCTCGAAGTGCCCCGGCACCGGGCCGCCCGCGTGCAGTGCCGCGAACTCCGCGCACAGCCGGTCGATCTCCTCACGTGCGAAGAGCCCGCGAACGACCGTGAAGCCGTCCTCCTCGAACTGCCGGACCCCTGTCCCGATGCCCGTGACGGTCATGTGTCCCCTCCTTCGTCACCTGTGTTCCACTTGTCACGCTAGGCCGCAGCGCAGGTGAGGAGGATGTCCATGAGCGCCGAAGGATTGCCCGGGACTGTCGCACCGGGTGACCCCGGCCCACCGCCGGGCCTCGTGGTCGTCGGCCGCTACGGCGAACTCCCCGGCTACACCGTCCAGCGACCGCAAGGCGCCGACAGCTGGCTGTTCACATGGACGCTGAGCGGCCGGGGAACCCTGCGCCAGGGACGGACCGAGACCGCGGCGGGCGCCGGGGAGCTCGTGGTGCTCGCCCCGGGTGTCCCGCACCGCTACGGCGTCCAACTGGGCTGCGACCATTGGGAGTTCTGGTGGGCGCACTGCGGAGCCAGACCCTCCTGGACCGCCTGGCTGGGACCGTACGGCAGGGGTGACGGCCTGTACGTCGTCGCCCCGGATCCCACCGGCGAGGACCCGGGCGGCCGCGTCGAGGCGGCCTTTCGCCGCATGTTCGCCGACGCCCGCAGACCCGGCACCGGTATCCCGCCCGGGCCTGTGCCCGTCGGCGACCGTGCCACCGTGGCCGTCGCCCACGGCACCACCGCCCGCGAACTCGCCCTGAACGCGCTGGAGGAGGTCGTACTCCTCGCCGCGGGTGCCGTCCACCGGACCCGGACCGGGGCGGCGGCCGACGGGGATCCCCGGGTGCGGCGCGCCCAGGAGCTGATCGAGGCTGACCCCGGCGCCCCGCACACCGTCCGGTCGCTCGCCGCCGAGGTCGCGCTCTCACCGTCCCGGTTCGCCCACCTCTTCACCGGGCAGCAGGGGCACTCACCGATGCGGGCGGTGCGCGAGGCCCGGCTCCAGCACGCCGTCCGGCTGCTGGAGAGCACCGACCTGTCGGTGGGACGCGTCGCCGCCGCCTCCGGCTTCGCCAGTCCCTTCCACTTCAACCGCGTCTTCCGCGAACGCTACGGCACCCCGCCCGGCGCCTACCGTGCCGCCGGGTCAATGGTTGGTGCCTGACGTCGCGAAGCCGTCCGGACCTGCCGTGGAGTGGCGCTTCAATGGTTTCCTGGATCGCTTCGCGGAGTTAACTGAATCCTGTTTCCAACGGGTATTGACGAACCGTCTATCTACGCGCGGCACGCGGAATCTGAAAATCCGCGAGATCACTTGTTGGGCGTCCCTGACCTGTGCAAAGGTGTGCGTTGTCAGCACACAGACAATGCACATTTCTCCCTGTGTGCTCAAGACCCCCCTCCGTACGCCTCATGCTTCAAAAGAGCGGACAACGGCGGACGCACCCATTGGTATGGACTTAATGCAACGCAGCATGCCCTCGGGAGGAAATGCCGTCGTGAAGGACGCAGGCCTGTCGAATTCCCCGTCTCCGGTTCGTCCGTACGACGTCACGGACGAGCAGCTGAGCGCAGAGCTCAAGAAGTGGAGCGGCACGACTCCCGCCCTGCAACCCGTCGGTGAACTCCTCGACCGGCACTGGGAAGCCGCGTTCGCCTACGCCCGGCTGTGCACCGACGGTCCCCGCCCCGCAGGAATGCTGACCACGGCCGCGTTCACCCGCCTGTTCGGGGAGTCGCTGCGCCAGACGGGTCCGAGCGCCGCCTGGCGGCCTCATCTGCTCGTCACCGTCCGCCGTATCGCGGCCGAGTGGGAATCCGACGGCCGGCGCGAGATGCTCAACCCCGCGCTGCGCTCCGAGCAGGACGGCGAGCGCGTCGCGGCCCGTCTGCTGCCGCCCGACGACCGCCGGCTGCTGTCCGGCGCCTTCCAGCGCTTGCAGCAGTCCGCCCGCTGCCTGCTGTGGCACACCGAGGTCGAGGCGGAACCCATCGGCGTGCCCGCGGCCCTCCTCGGCCTGGACGAGGAGGCCGCCGGCATCGAACTCCGCCGCGCCCGCGACCGGCTGCGCGAGGAGTGCCTCCAGGTGCACCGCGAACTCGCCCCCGAGCAGGAGTGCCGGCACTACCTGCGACTGCTCGACGTGACCTACCGGCGCGGCGGCTTCGAACTCGACCCCGATCTGCGGGCGCACCTGGAGCAGTGCAGGCACTGCATGCACACCGCCGACCAGCTTCACCAGTTCAACGGCGGCCTCGGCCTGGCCCTCGCCGAGGCGGTGCTCGGCTGGGGCGCCGGCGCCTACGTGACCTCCCGGATGAGCGTCGACGACACGGGGGCCGCTCAGGAGGCCCGACAGCACGCACCGGCCAGGCCGTTCGTGGCGGAGGCCTTCGGAACCCCGCTGCCGCCCACCACCCCGCCCGACGGCACCCACCCCGGCGACCCCGCCGTACCCGGCCCGCGCTCCAGGGCCCGCGCGGCCGCCCGCCGCTCGGCCCACCGGGGTGCCGCCCGGCGCACCTCCCGCCGCAATCTCACCGCCGCCGTCCTGACGGTGAGCGGGCTCATAGTCCTGCCCCTGGTGATGTGGTCCGCGCTCGGTTCGTCCGACGGCGACCACGCGTCCGCCGCGGGCCCCTCCGAGGCGCCCGGCACCGACACGGCCTCCTCGACCGGCGATCCGTCCCAGGCGGGCGCGGGCGAGGCCCGCAAGGGAGACCTGCGCGGCCGTCTGCACAACGTCGAGTCGGGGCTGTGCGTCGGTGTCGTCGGCAAGGAGATCGCCCAGGGCGTCGAGACCGGACTCGCCGAGTGCTCCGGCGCCGAGGGCCAGCAGTGGACGTACGAGACGGACGGACTGCTGCGCAGCGCGGCCGACCCCCAGCTGTGCCTGGACTCCCACCTCGGCTATTCGGTGCGCCTTGCGCTCTGCACGGGCGAGACCAGCCCCGGCGGCAAGAACATCCGCTACGACTTCACGCTCCAGGGCACCCTCGTACCGCGCTGGAACCAGGACCTCGCCCTGACACCGGCCGCGACCGACGGCTCCGGCGCGCTGGTCCTGAAGAACCGCGACGAGGGCCCCGCCCAGCGCTGGATGTTCGACACCTCCAAGACCGAGCCGCAGATGCAGGCGGTCAACTGGGACGCGGAGGGCAGCCCCACTCCGACCCCGAAGTCCGCCCCGGCGCCCACGAAGACACCGACGGCGGCCCCGACACCGACCTCCGCACCGCCCACCCCGCAGACCACGCCGACCGTGTCGAGCAGCGCCTCGCCGGGCCAGGACTGCTCCACCAACCCGTACGCCTGTTCCTGGGGCGGCCCGCCCGGAGGCGGCTACGGCGGTGGGTACGGGGGCGGCGGCTACGGCGGTGGATACGGCGGCAGGCACTGAGCCCTGACCGGTCCTCCCGCTCGTCGAGCGCGGCGAGGTGCGACCGGCACGGCGAGCCGCTCAGGCCCCCACGAGCTGGAGCGAGCCCCACAGCGCCACCACGGCCGCGGCGAGCGCGGCCGGTACGGTCAGCAGGCCGAGCCGGGTGAACTCGCCGAGGCCGACCTCGTGGTCCTGCCGGTGCAGGATGCGCCGCCACAGCAGGGTGGCCAGGGACCCGGCGTAGGTGAGGTTCGGGCCGATGTTCACCCCGAGCAGCACGGCGAGGACCGCGCCGGGGCCGGCCGCGGCGGTGAGCGGCAGCAGCACCAGGACCGCGGGCAGGTTGTTGATCAGGTTCGCCAGGACGGCGGCCAGCGCGGCGATCCCCAGCAGCGCGACGAGCCCCGTCCCGTCCGGCAGCACCTGGTGCAGGGCGTCAGCGAGGCCGTTGTCCACGACCGCGCGCACCACGACGCCCAGCGCCAGCACGAACGCCAGGAACGCCGGTGCCGCGGCCCGCACCACCGTGGCCGGGGTGGCCTTGCGCCGGACCAGGGCACGGCCCGCCAGCACCAGCGCTCCCGCGCACGCGACCCAGGCGGGGTCGACGCCGAAGGCCGACGCCACCACGAACCCGGCCAGTGTGCAGCCGACGGTGACCAGGGCGAACAGCGGCAGCGGGGGTTCCTCGGCCGACCCGGGGGAGTGGTCGACCACCGTGAGGTCGGCCGCGAAGAAGCGCCGGAAGACCACGTACTCGACGGCGATCGCGGCGATCCAGGGCAACGTCATCAGCAGTGCGAAGCGGGTGAAGCTGACCCCGCTCGCCTCGAAGGCCAGCAGGTTGGTGAGGTTGGACACCGGCAGCAGCAGCGAGGCCGTGTTCGACAGGTGGGCGCAGGCGTAGACGTGCGGTTTGGCGCGGGCCCCCATCCGGGAGGCGGTGGCCAGCACCACGGGCGTCAGCAGCACGACGGTGGCGTCCAGGCTCAGCACCGCCGTGATCGCCGACGCCAGCAGGAACACCCCGGTCAGCAGCCGTCCGGGCGAGCCGGCCGCGCGTCGCGCCAGCCAGGCCCCGCAGGCGTGGAACAGCCCTTCGACGTCACAGAAGTGGGCGAGCACCAGGACCGCCGCCAGGAACCCGACGACGGGCCCGAGCCGTTCGGCCTCCGCCCAGGCGTGCTCGGGGGAGATGGCCCCGGTCAGGATCACCAGTCCGGCCGCGGGGACGGCGACGACCGCCTCCGGCCAGCCGAAGGGACGCAGGACCGCCCATGCGAGTACGGCTACGAGCAGGGCGATGGACAGGGCTTCGGCGAGCGGGGTGTTCAGGGCGGGTCCTTCGTGAGGTGAGCAGATCGTGCCCGGTCATCAAACCAGGCGAGGGTAAGAACTTCCCGATTCCCCCGACCCCGACCCCGATACCCCCGGTCTTGGGCCCGACACGTCCGACCTCTTCCCGGACGCCCGTCTCGACCGCTCAGGCCCCCGTGCCCGGGCTGAACGGGATGAGCCGCACCGACGACTCGTCGCCGGAGACCGGGACCGCGCCGCCCTTCCAGGCCACCTTCAGCGGGTCCTCCTCGTCCGGCGGGGTCACCACGAGCGCGGCCGGGGTGGCGGTGCCGGCCCCGCTGATCTCCGGGTTGGCGAAGGACAGTCCGGCCCAGGCGCTGCCGCCCGGCGCCAGCTTCACGGTCTCCGGCTTCGCGGCGGACCGCTCGGGGTCCGGGCCCAGCTGCTTGCCGGACGCGTCGACGAAGGCAGTGCCCGGATACCCGTACAGCGTGCAGGTGCGGTGGGACTCGTTCGTCAGCACCACCGGGAAGTTCTCCTGGCCGGCGCCGGGGTTGTTGCGGCCGGCGGAGGCGCTCAGCTCGGAGGTGTGGCAGCGGGTGACGGACGCGGACGCCGGGGGCGCGGACGGGGTGAGGGAATTGCTCACCGCGTCGGTCGGGACGCTGCTCGCCCCGGTCGGCGCACCGCCGGCGGACGACGTGGCGCTGCCGGACTCCGTACGCGGGGCGCTCGACGTTCCCTCACTGCCGCCGCCGCTGCCGCAACCCGCCACCAGACCGAGCACCGCGACCGAACCCGCGGCCAGCACGGCCCGCCGTACACCCAGGAACCTGTTCGTCATGTCTCCACACTCCCGGAGATCTCCCGCACGCGCGCGTACGGCGTCTCGTGCCCCGTCACTAGGGTCGTCATCAGGGTCCGACGCGGCCCGGGCCGGAAAAGTTCGCTCAGACCACGCCTCATTCCCCGTCGAGGAGGCCGATCTCCGCCCAGATGGTCTTGCCGTCGGCCGTGTGCCGGCTGCCCCAGCGCTGGGTGAGCTGCGCGACCAGGAGCAGCCCCCGGCCGCCCTCGTCCCAGGTCTTGGCGCGCCTGAGGTGCGGGGCGGTGTGGCTGCTGTCGGAGACCTCGCAGATCAGCGTGGTCGCGTCATGGATGAGCCGCAGCCGGATGGGACGGGCGCCGTAGCGGATCGCGTTCGTCACCAGCTCGCTCGTCACCAGCTCGGCCGTGAACGACGCCTCGGCCAGTTCCCAGCGGGCCAGCTGTTCCACGACCTGCTTGCGCACGGGTCCGACCAGTGCGGGGTCCGCCGGGATGTCCCAGGTCGCCACCTGGGAGGCGGGCAGCCCCCGGGTGCGGGCCAGCAGGAGGGCCACGTCGTCGGCGGAGCCGGTCGCCGGGAGCAGGGTGTGCAGCACCCGGTCGCAGGTCTCCTCCAGGGAGTCGGCGGGCACGGCGAGGGCCTCGCACAGCAGCGCGTGGCCCGAGTCCACGTCCCGCTCCCGGGACTCGACCAGCCCGTCCGTGTACAGGGCCAGCACGCTCCCCTCGGGCAGATCCAGCTCGGTGGACTCGAACGGCAGCCCGCCCAGCCCCAGCGGCGGTCCCGCGGGCAGGTCCACCTCGCGGGCGACTCCGCCCGGGGTCAGCCGCACGGGCGCCGGATGCCCGGCCCGGGCCAGCGTGCAGCGCCGGGACACCGGGTCGTAGACCGCGTAGAGGCAGGTGGCCCCGACCTCTCCGGGGTTGCCGTCGCCGCCGGCCTCCGCGGACAGCCGTACGACCAGGTCGTCGAGGTGGGTGAGGAGTTCGTCCGGGGCCAGGTCGATGTCGGCGAGGGTGCGGACGGCGGTGCGCAGCCGGCCCATCGTCGCGGAGGCCTGGATGCCCTGGCCGACCACGTCCCCGACGACCATCGCGACCCGCATCCCCGACAGCGGGATCACGTCGAACCAGTCGCCGCCGACCCCGGCCCGCGCGGCCGGGAGATAGCGCGAGGCGGCGTCCACGGCGGCGGTGCGGGGCAGGGAGCGGGGCAGCAGACTGCGCTGGAGGGCGAGGGCGGTCTCGCGCTCACGGGAGAAGCGGCGGGCGTTGTCGACGCAGATCCCGGCCCGCGCGGTGATCTCCTCGGCCAGCAGGACGTCGTCCGGGGTGAAGGGGTCCGGTCGCCGGTACCGGGTGAGGACCGCGACCCCGAGGGTCTGGCCGCGGGCCTGGATCGGCACGGACATCGTGGAGTGGATGCCGAACTCCTTGACCCGCTCGGCGCGGGTCGTGTTCCAGTTGAGCCACTGGTCAAGGCGTCCGGACGCCACCGTGGCCACGATCGTGGAGCCCGCGATCAGGGAGTCGGCCTGCGGAGAGCTGGCCGGGTACACCTCGGTGTGGCCCGGCTTGACCACGGCCATCGGGTTCCCGGGGTCCACCGACTGGTGGGCCGCGCGGCGCAGCTCGACCGGCGCGCTGAGCACCGGCGGGGTCTCGCCGTGCTCCTGAGTATCCAGCAGGTCGACGCTGACGAAATCGGCGAGCGCGGGAATGCAGACGTCGGCCAGCTCCTGGGCCGTCCGTGTGACGTCGAGGGTGGTGCCGATGCGCACACTGGCCTCGTTGACCAGCTGGAGCCGCTCCCGGGCGAGGAAGTTGTCGGTGAAGTCGTGGGCGGCCAGACACACGCCCCGCACCCGCCCCGACGGGTCGGTGATCGGTGCCATCCGGGCCAGCCAGGCGTGCGCGCTGTCCTCGCCACCGGTCCGCATGTACGTCTGCACGTCCTTGGCCTCGCCGCTGCTGAGCACGTGGAGCAGATGCTCCTCCAGCTCCTCGCTCTGCCGCTTGCCGCCGATCTCGGACAGTCTGAGGCCCTGGATCCGCTTCTCGGGCAGGCCGATCACCTCGGCCATGGCGTCGTTGATCCGGCGCAGCCGCAGCTGGTCGTCGTAGACGGCGACGGCGCAGGGCGCCTGGGTGAGCACGGCCGTGCCCAGCGGGTCGTCGGGGGAACGGGGGCCGCCGGGGTCCAGCGGGGTCACCACGAGCCAGTGCCCGGGGCCGCCGTCCGAGGAGTGCTGGTGGTGGGCGAGCAGCCAGGCCGACACGGCGGTGCCGTCCCGGTGGCACAGGGTGAGGACACCGTCCCAGCGGGCGCCCACGGGGCCGGCGGGCAGCTCCTGGCCTCCGCTGACCAGGAGGTTCCCCGCGGGTCTGCCCACCACCTCGGCGGGCGACCAGCCCAGCAGGCTTTGCGCTCCGGCGTTCCACGCGACCAGCGTGCCGTCCTCGCCGACGACGGCCCGTGCCGTCGCCGTATCGTCGAACGGGTACACGAGGGTCATCGTCGCCACTCCATTGCGGGCACTCTCAGTGAACAAACCGGTCACTTGGGCTCCAAGACTAGTGCGTCGCGCTCGCGCGCGGACGGCGAACCCCTGCCGGCCGGGAGATGCCGGTCAAAGGGGAAATGCGGCGAGGAGGGCGCGGCGGGCGGAAGCGGCTCACCGCATCCTCGACGACCCTGTGTGGCTCACCGTCAGGTCGTGTGCGGTCACGATCAGTTGTGGGTGCTTTTGGGCCTTGATGAGTGAGGGCGTCATGAGAGCGCGAGACAAGTTGGCGCTGCCCGGTGGTTGACGCCGTGTCATGCCTGCAACAAGCATGGCGGGCGTCCGCTTCTGGGAGCGCTCCCATCACGAGCGTCGCCCGCACCTCTCAGAGGAGCCCAGACGTGAAACGACGCAGAACCGCCCTGTTGGCCCTGGCGGCCCTCGCGGGAACGGCACTTGTCGGCCTCCCCGCATCCGGAGCCGCCGCCGAGGAGGTCGAACAGCTCAAGAACGGCACCTTCGACTCCACCACCGCGCCCTGGTGGACGACCAGCAACGTCACCGCAGGCGTGTCCGACGGACAGCTCTGCGCGGACGTGCCCGGCGGCACCGCCAACCGCTGGGACGCGGCCGTCGGCCAGAACGACGTGACCCTGGTGAAGGGGGAGTCGTACAAGTTCTCCTTCACCGCGAAGGGTTCGCCCGAGGGGCACGTCGTGCGCGCGATCGTGGGGCTGCAAGTGGCCCCCTACGACACCTACTTCGAGGTGAGCCCGCAGCTGAGCGTCTCCGGGAACTCCTACTCCTACACCTTCACCTCGCCCGTCGACACCGCGCAGGGCCAGGTCGGCTTCCAGCTCGGCGGCAGCACCGACCCGTTCCGCTTCTGCATGGACGACGCGTCCCTGCTGGGCGGGGTCCCGCCCGAGGTGTACGTGCCCGACACCGGACCGCGGGTGCGGGTCAACCAGGTCGCCTATCTGCCCGCCGGGCCGAAGAACGCCACCCTGGTCACCGACGCCACGACCAAGCTGCCCTGGCAGCTCAGGAACGCCTCCGGCGCCGTCGTCGCCCACGGCTCGACCGTGCCGCGCGGTGTCGACGCCTCCTCCGGACAGAACGTCCACTCGATCGACTTCGGCGCCTACCGGAAGAAGGGCACCGGGTTCACCCTGGTCGCCGACGGCGAGACCAGCCGGCCCTTCGACATCGGTACCGCGGCCTACGAGCAGCTCCGCCTGGACGCGGCCAAGTACTACTACACCCAGCGCAGCGGCATCGCGATCAGCGACGACCTGCGCCCGGGCTACGGCCGCCCCGCCGGTCACGTGAACGTGGCGCCCAACCAGGGCGACAAGAACGTGCCCTGCCAGCCCGGCGTGTGCGACTACACCCTCGACGTCTCCGGCGGCTGGTACGACGCCGGCGACCACGGCAAGTACGTCGTCAACGGCGGCATCTCCACGTGGGAGCTGCTCAGCACGTACGAGCGTGAACTGCTGGCCCGTACCGGGGAGCCGGGGAAGCTCGGCGACGGCAGCCTCGCCATCCCCGAGAGCGGCAACAAGGTCCCGGACATCCTCGACGAGGCCCGCTGGGAGCTGGAGTTCCTGCTGAAGATGCAGGTGCCGGACGGGAAGCCGCTGGCCGGGATGGCCCACCACAAGATCCACGACGAGCAGTGGACCGGCCTGCCGCTGCTGCCGAGCGACGACCCGCAGAAGCGTGAACTGCACCCGCCGTCCACCGCGGCGACCCTGAACCTCGCCGCGGCGGCCGCGCAGGCCGCCCGCCTGTACAAGCCGTACGACAAGGCGTTCGCGGCCAAGGCCCTGACGGCCGCCCGAAAGGCCTGGGCCGCCGCGCTCGCCCACCCCGACGTGTACGCCTCGGAGAGCGACGGCACCGGAGGCGGCACCTACGCCGACAACAACGTCACCGACGAGTTCTACTGGGCGGCGGCCGAGCTGTACCTCACCACGGGCGAGAAGACCTTCCAGGACTACGTCCTCGCCTCACCCGTCCACACCGCCGACATCTTCGTCCCCGTCGGCTACGACTGGGCCCGTACGGCCGCCGCGGCCCGGCTGGACCTGGCGACCGTGCCCAGCAAGCTGCCCGGCCGCGACAAGGTCCGCCAGTCGGTCGTCAAGGGCGCCGACCGCTACCTGGCCACCCTGAAGGCCCAGCCGTACGGCCTGCCGTACGCCCCGGAGGGCAACCTCTACGACTGGGGCTCCAACCACCAGATCCTGCACAACGGGATCGTGATCGCCACCGCCTACGACATCACCGGCGCCTCGAAGTACCGGGACGGCGCCCTCCAGGGCATCGACTACATCTTCGGCCGCAACGCCCTCAACATGTCGTACGTGACCGGCTACGGCGAGGTCAACTCCCACAACCAGCACGCCCGTTGGTACGCCCACCAGCTGGACCCGAACATGCCGAACCCGCCGAAGGGCACCCTCGCCGGCGGGCCGAACTCGGGCATCCAGGACCCCTACGCACAGAGCAAACTCCAGGGCTGCGTCGGCCAGTTCTGCTACATCGACGACATCCAGTCCTGGTCGACCAACGAGCACACCATCAACTGGAACTCGGCCCTGACCCGGATGGCGTCCTTCGTGGCGGATCAAGGCTGACCTTCGGATGTTCCACCAGCTCACCGGGCCGTTCGTGCGCGGTGAGCGTGTGGAGCCGGGCCTGATCGAGCGGCTGGTGCACCTCGACGTACTCACCGTGCGCCAGCCGCTTGATCACACCCGTCTCCCGTCCGTGCAACACCAGTTCCCTGTCCCGGAGTTGGAGACCGAGACAGATCCGCCGGGTGACTGCGAAGACGACCGTGGGGACGACGAAGACGCCGATCCGTACGGCCCAGGTGACCGTGTTGATCGACAGGTGGAGCCGGGTCGCCACGATGTCGTTGCCGCCGCCCGCCAGCAGGATCAGGTACAGGCTGATCCAGGAGGCACCGATCGCGGTACGGACCGGCCTGTTGCGCGGGCGGTCCAGCAGGTGGTGCTCCCGCCGGTCCTTGGTGAACCGGGCCTCCAGGAACGGGTAGACGCCGATGAAGACCAGCAGCAGCGGGAAGACCAGGACGGGGATCAGTACCCCGAGGATCAGCGTGTGGCCCCCCAGGGTGACCTCCCAGCCCGGCATCACCCGCACCAGTCCCTCGGCGAAACCGAGGTACCAGTCCGGCTGGGCGCCCGTGGAGACCTGGTCGGCACGGTAAGGGCCGTACGACCAGACGGGGTTGACGGACGCCACGGCCGCGATGACGGTGAGCGCCCCGAAGACCAGGAAGAAGAAGCCGCCCGCCTTCGCCAGGTACACCGGGAAGAACGGCGTGCCGACCACGTTGCGTTCGGTCTTTCCGGGGCCGGCGAACTGGGTGTGCTTGTGGTACACGACCAGGATCAGGTGGGCCACCACCAGGGCCGCCATGATGCCGGGGATGACCAGGATGTGCAGCGAGTAGAAGCGCGCCACGATGTCATGGCCGGGGAACTCGCCGCCGAACAGGAACAGCGCGAGATACGTCCCGACGACCGGTACGGACAGCGTGGCGCCGTAGACGAACCTGAGGCCCGTGCCCGACAGCAGGTCGTCAGGCAGCGAGTAGCCGAAGAGGCCCTCGAACAGGCCCAGGAACAACAGGGCCCAGCCGAACAGCCAGTTGACCTCACGCGGCTTGCGGAACGAGCCGGTGAAGAAGTGCCGCATCATGTGCGTGAGCATCGCGGCGACGAAGATCAGCGCCGACCAGTGGTGCAGCTGGCGGATCAGCAGTCCGCCGCGCACGTCGAAGCTGATGTCCAGCGTAGAGGCGTACGCCTCCGACATGCGCACGCCGTTCAGGGGTGTGTAACTGCCGTGGTACGTCACCTCGTTCATCGACGGATGGAAGAACAGGGTGAGCCACACCCCGGTCAGGACCAGCACGACGAAGCTGTACAGGCAGATCTCGCCGAGCAGGAAGGACCAGTGGTCCGGGAAGACCTTGCGCAGGTACTTCGCGCCGAGGGTCCTGGTGCCGAGCCGGCCGTCGAGCCAGCCGGACAGCCGCTCGCCCCTGCCGTGCTCCGCCCGCTGTTCCGTGGTGGTCACGCCTCCTCCTTGCCGACGTGCGTGAGCTTGTCGGGGTTGGTGACGACGAAGAGGTTCGCAACCCGGTCGCCCTCCGGAGTGAGGTCCAGGACGATCACCGCGTACGGCGAGTCGTGGGAGAACAGCACGGCGGCGTCGTCGCCGTTGACCCGCCGGTGGCGCAGCTCCAGGTCCAGGTGGGCGCCGCCCCGCCTGGCGTACCCGTTGAGGAGGCGGGCGGCCTTGTCGCGCCCGTGCACCGGCCGCAGGGCCTGCTTGCGCATCCCGCCGCCGTCGGTCCACACCGTCACGTCCGGGGCGAGGATCTCCATCAGCTCCGCGATGTCCCCGCCGACGGCGGCCCGTACGAACCGCTCGGTCGCCTCCCGGCGCACCCGCGGATGCGCCTCGTACAGCGGCCGGCGGGCCTGCACGTGGTCCCGCGCGCGATGCGCCAACTGCCGTACGGCGGACGGTTTCCGGTCGATGATCTCCGCGATCTCGGGGTGGGCGTACCCGAACACCTCGTGAAGCACGAACACCGCGCGCTCCAGCGGGGACAGCGACTCCAGGACCACCAGCATCGCCAGCGACACGGACTCGGTCCGCAGCGCCGGGTCGTCCGCGCCCGGCTCCTCGGTGAACAGGGGCTCGGGCAGCCACGGGCCGATGTACGTCTCCCGGCGGCGGTCGACCACGGCCCGCCGCTTCAGGGCGTGGTTGACGGCGATCCGGACCAGGTAGGCACGCGGGTTGTCGACTCCGCCGGTGCCCCGGCGCGACCACGACAGCCAGGTGTCCTGGAGGACGTCCTCGGTGTCGGTGACGCTGCCCAGGATGTTGTAGACGACGCCGAACAGCAGCTCACGGTGCTCGACGAAGACGCCGGTCGGGTCTTCGGTGCCGACGGGCACGGGGATCTCGGTCATCGGGTGGGCCTCCCAGTAGCGCGCTCACTCCTGTGAGGCCTTCCGGGACCCGGAATGTGACATGGAGGGGATGGAGTGTGACCCACGCCTCACGCCCGTGGGTGCCGCGCCGGCGAGGTCGGGGGTGCCTGCGGTACCGCCGTGATATGGCCTTGACCTGGGAGTATTTACGGTGGAGTACCCCGCGCGGTACCGTGAGGGCATGCCTGCTCTCAATGTGGAGTTCAGCGATCGCGAGCTGGAGGACCTGCGGCAGATCGCCAAGGAGCGCGGTACGTCGATGAAGGCCCTCGTGCGGGAGGCCGCCGCGGCGGACATCGCGCGGCACCGGGCCCTCCAGGAAGGCGCGGAGGCGTTCCGGCGGTTCTTCTCCGCCCACGCCGACGAGTTCGCCGCCGCCTTCCCCGAGGACGAACCGGCGGGCAAGGGCGCGGGGCGGGTCGCCTGACCCATGGCTTCCGTCGTCCACATCGACGTGCCCTGGCTGCTCCAGCGGCACGAAGAGGTCCTGCCCGAGCAGCCCACCATCAACGACTTCTCGGCGCTCGTCGCCGCCGTCGCCCGGCACCGGGTCGATCCGCCGCGTCTCGGCGTCGACTCCGACCCGGCCTGGCGAGCCGCCGCCCTGCTGCACACCCTGGCCCTGCTCAAGCCCTTACCGTCCGCCAACGCCCGCTTCGCCTGCGCCACCGCTGTGGCCTACATGTTCGTCAGCGGCGTGGGCATCGACCCGCCCTACGGCGCCTTGGTCGACCTCGCCCGCGACCTGATCTCCGGCAAGACCGACGTGTACGGCGCGGCGGACCGACTGCGCTCTTGGCAGATCTGAAGCTCCCGGGGCACTGGGGCACTGGGGCACGGGGCCCGTGCGAAGTGATGGCGTACGACCCGGGTGCCGTGGACGTGGGGAAGGGACCCGGGTCGAGCCGCTCCCGCCGGTCGTCCCGGCCCCGGGGCCGCCGACCGAGGGCGGGAGGAACGGGGTCGGCGGCCGGGGTTTCGCGCGGGAGAGCCGCCGTTCCGCGCGGGGCCTCCGAGAAGGGCCGCTACCAGTGCACTACCGCCCGCCCCGCCACGGGAGCGTGCGCGGCGCTCCGGCGCGTGCGCGGGGTTCACACGGGGCGCATGGAATGTCGAAAGCCACTGTGGGAAGGCGCAGTTGCAGCGGCTTCCGGCTGACTTTCACCTGACGTCGATGTTGCCCAGGTGCCTTGTTGGTCGTGAGTGACTTGTGCAAGGGTGAACCACCTGAGTGGGGGGCAAGGGCCGGGTCGTATTCGTCTCGTGGGGAACCGGGTCGAAGAGGCGTCGGCGAATTCGTGCTTCCCACGCCGCGCCCAAAAGGGATGCCCCGTCCGGCACTTCTTTTCGGCAAGGAGAACTTCTGTGAGTCCCATGCCCCTGGGAAGGAATCCGCTCAGTGCCCACCCCCCACCCCCCGCTTCCGCCTTACCCGCCGCCGGGCGGCGCGTCCGGAGAATCCGACGAGGATCTCGCAACCCGGCTCAGGGGGCGTCCCGACGGTGAGGCCGCCCAGTCCGTCGCCCTGCTCATGGCCCGCCACTGGAAACCGGCCCACGAATACGCGGTGATCTGTCTGGCGTCCCCGTCCGAGACCGCCTCCATGGTGGCCGCCGCCGCCTTCCACCAGGTCCTGGACCGCCTCGCACTCGGCGAACCGGCCCTCGCCCTGCGCCCGAGAACCCTCGTGGCCGTGCGGGACACGGTCAAGGAGTGGACGGCGCAGGACCGGATAACGGGTGTGCTGCCGGACTTGGTGAAACCGAACGGCGGCCGCGGGATGCGGGCCGCGAAGTCCATGACGCCGGAAAACCGCAAGCTCGCCGAGCGGTCATTCCAGTCCCTTCCCGGACTCGCCCGCTGCTTGCTGTGGCACACCGAGGTCGAGGCCGACTCGATTGCGGTGCCCGCCGCACTGCTCGGCATGGACACCGACACCGCGTCGGCAGCGCTCGAACAGGCGCGTGAAAAATTCCGGGAAGGATGTGTACATGCCCATCGGGAACTCGCGCCGACCAAGGATTGCCGCTTCTACAACCGTCTCCTCGATGTTCCGATTCGACGCGGCGGCGCCCTGCTGCCGGATGTCGAGCAGCATCTCTCGGAGTGCCCTTACTGCCGTTCCGCCGCGGAACAACTGAGCCATTTCGAGGGCGGTCTCGGTCTCCTCCTCGCGGAGGCGGTGCTCGGCTGGGGTGCCCGGCGCTATCTCGAACTGCGCGCCGGGCGTACGCCCCCGGACTCGGCACGCGGCAAGGGAAGCGGCCGGCACGGTGCGGAACGCCGCCGCATCCTGGCGCGCATCCCGGCTCCAGGCCGCTGGGCCCCCGGCACCGGCAGCGGTCTGCGCTCCTCGCGCACGGTGCTCACCGGAGTGGGCCTGACCTCCGCCGGGATCCTCGCGGCGATGCTCGCCACCGGCCTGTGGTCGCACGACGACGGCGCCGACCCGGCCGCCTCGACCAGCGCCACCGGCAACGACACCGTCCCGAGTGCGAGCCCCCGCACCCCGGGCCCCGCCCAGCTGCCCACCGCGCCGGCGCTGACCCGGCTGCGCAACGCCGCCTCCGACCTCTGCCTCGACATCCGGGGCACGGTGAAGGAGGGCGCCGGCACCGAACTGGCGGCCTGCTCGACCGATGTGACCCAGCAGTGGTCGTACGAGGCCGACGGGCTGCTGCGCAGCGAGGCCAACCCGGAGCTGTGCCTGGACTCGCACGTGGACGCGGGTGTGGTCATCCTCGGCGAGTGCGCCGAGGACAAGGCGAAGCGGGCCCAGGACGTGCGCTACGACCTCACCGTGCAGGGGGAGTTGATCCCCCGCTGGGACGAGCAGCTGGCCCTCGCCGCCACCACCGGGGAGGCGGGCGCGGACATCGTCGTCAAGGTCCGCGACGGCTCGCAGGAGCAGCGCTGGCTGACCGACCCGTCCTCGGTTGCGAGCCCCGGATCGCTGTCGGTCACCGGGAGCGAGGCCCCGCAGGCCCGGCCGGCGACGCTCAGGAGCCGGTTGTAGCGGCGGGCCGGCCACGAACCGGGCCACGACAGGGAGGTCTCCGTCCGCGGGGGCCTCCCTCAGGCGGGGGCCTCCCCTCAGGCGGGGTCCTCCCCTCAGGCGGGGTCCTCCCCTCAGGCAGGGTCCTCCACGAGGTCCTCGGGGCTGATCGTGGCCGGTGTCGCGTGCCCCGACAGGGCGAGGGTGAGGTCCAGTTCGGCGAGCAGACAGCGGATCACATGCTCGACGCCCGGCTGCCCGTCGAGCCCGAGACCGTAGACGTACGGCCGTCCGAGCAGCACCGCGCGGGCGCCGAGGGCGAGGGCCTTGAAGACGTCGTCGCCGGTGCGGACACCGCTGTCGAAGAGCACCGTCAGCCGGTCGCCCACCGCCTCCACCACCCGGGGCAGCGCATCGGCCGCCGCGACGGACCCGGCCACCTGCCGGCCGCCGTGGTTGGAGACCACGACCCCGTCCATCCCGGCGTCGGCGGCGAGGCGGGCGTCGTCCGGGTGCAGGATGCCCTTGAGGACGATCGGGCCGTCCCAGTGCTCCCGGAGCAACGCGAGATCGGGCCACGTCTTGCCCGGGTCCGCGAACATGCCGACGAAGTGCAGCACGGCCGCGTTCGGGTCCTCGTGCACCGGCTTGGCCAGACCCGCCCGGAAGGCCGGGTCGGAGAAGTAGTTGGCGGTGCCCACGCCGTGCAGGAACGGCAGGTACGCCTGGTCGAGATCGCGTGGCCGCCAGGACAGCAGCGGGGTGTCCAGGGTGACGACCAGCGCGGTGAACCCGGCCGCCCTCGCCCGGCCGAGGAAGCTGAGGGCGACCTCCGGGTCCTTCGGCCAGTACAGCTGGAACCAGCGCTCGGCGTCCCCGGCGCGGGCGGCGGCGGACTCCGCCTCGGGGTGCATGATCGACAGTACGCCGACCGGCGCAAGCGCCAGGGGTGCGGGCAGGGTACGGCCCAACACCTCGACGGACAGGTCGCGTTCGTGCACGTCCCGCAGCATGCGCGGGACGATCCGGCGCCGTTGGAGAGCCGCCCGGTTCGCCCGCGCGGTACTGCCGTCACCCGCGCTGCCCGCCACATAGCCCACCGGCCCGGGGCCCAGCCGCTGTTCGGTGAGTTCTTCGAGGCGGGTCAGGTCCGTGGGCAGCCGGGGCACCGCGCCGGACATCCCGTTCAGGTAGATCTCGTACTGGAAGTCCGCCCAGTGCTTGGCCATCGGTCCCTGCCGCCTCTCCTCGTCGGGTGCGCCGACGATATCCGGGGGTGGCCGCCGCCCGGGGAGCGGCGGCCGCTCGGACGCGACAGCCGCTCAGGAGGCGGTCGTGCCGAGCTCCGCGAGGACGCGGGCCAGTTCGCGGGGCTGGGAGAACATCGGCCAGTGACCGGTGTCCATCTCGACCAGTTCCCAGCTGTCGTTCTTCAGCAGCTCGGCCACGACCGGCATCGGTTCCTCGCCGTCGAGGAGGCACTTGACGTAGGTGGCCGGGAGCTCGTCCAACGGGCCGGTGAGGACGGCGGGTTCGGTGAGGGTGGCGCCCGGGTGCGGGGACGCGCGGTTGATGAGCCGGGATATCTGTGCGTCCGTCAGACCCTGGTCGGCGTAGTGCTCCGGACCCACCGGGAGCCAGAAGCCGCCGCTCTCCTCGATGGTCCTGCGGACGTCGTCGCTGGGCCAGCCGTCCAGGAAGGACTCCCCGTCGACGGGGACGCTCGCGTCGACGAACACCACACGCCGCAGCCTGTCACCGATCAGCTGGGCCGCCTGTCCGACCGGGACGCCCGAGTAGCTGTGCCCGACCAGCACCACCTCCCGCAGATCCAGCCGTTCGACCTCGTCGACGATGTCCCGCACATGAGTCCGCTGTCCCGCCGGGACGCCCTGCTTCTCCGCGAGCCCCGACAAGGTCAGCGGATGCGGTGCGTGCCCGGCCGCGCGCAGCTCCGCCGCGACCTCGTCCCACGCGGACGCCCCGAGCCTCGCGCCCGCCACCAGTACGTAGTTGGTCATGCGCCGCAATGTAGCCGAAGGCACTGACCGCACGGCCTGCCGTCAGGTCCGGTACCCGGGCGGCACGGTCCGACCGTTTCACCCGCTCTCGGTGCTCCCGCCGGAGGAGTAGCCCGCCTCCTCGGCATCCGGCCCCTGGTCCCGCACCCGTTGGACGTGCTCCAGGGACTCCCGCAGTTCGGCCAGCCAGTCGTCGGTGTGGCGCTGCACCAGCCGTACGCACCAGGCGAGCGCGTCGCTGCGGCTGCGGGCGACCCCGCCGGCGATGAGGGTGTCCAGGACCTGCCGCTCGGGCTGCCGCAGCCGGGTCATGACGGGGGCCGCCACATGCGTGAACAGGGCGCGCTCGCCGTCGCACTCCACGCCCCACGACACCTTGCGGCGGAAGGCGTGCTCGGCCTCGCGGGCGACCTCCACGCGCTCCTCACGGGTGCGCTCCCGGAACTCCTGGATCCGGCCCTGCACGGCGGCTTCCCGCTCGGCGGCCGAGGCGCCCTCCGTGAGCCGAGGCCCGGGGATGCGGCCGATCACGGTGATCTCCTCGCGGTCGACGGTCACCTCGACCAGCGCCTCGAAGAGCTCGTCGGGCAGACGGCCGGTGAACCAGCCACGCAGCTTCTCTCGCTGTTCCTGAGTAATCATGTAATGACGATTACTCCACTGTTCCATGAACGCAAGGGGTCGCGGCGGGGTGCGCCGAGAGCGGAAGCGGAATGTTTCAGGCCTATTGCAGAGGCGGGGTAAACAGGCCATCCGGCCGGAACGAATGATCGAGGTCCGTGCGGTTGAAGGGCTCGACTGTTCGGATGATGTGACTTCGCGCCACTGATTCAACACGCAAGGTTACTGAAAACTGTGGGGCTGATGTGAAGTTCGGGCCAGGACTCGGCAGACTCGCGCTCGCCGCTCCGGCACCGACCGAGTCGGGCGGCGACACCCTCGAATCCAGCGGAAGGATGCACACAATGCGGAACACCGCGCGCTGGGCAGCGACCCTCGGCCTCACGGCCACCGCCGTCTGCGGGCCCCTCACCGGGGCCGCGCTCGCCGAGCCGGCCGCCGCCCCCCAGAGCCTCTACGCCCCCTCGGCTCTCGTGCTCACCCTCGGCCACGGCGACAGCGCCGCCACCGTCACCCCGGAACGGGCCGTGACCCTCACCTGTGCCCCGAGGCCTTCGGGCACCCACCCGGCCGCCGGCCCGGCCTGCGCCGAACTGCGGGCCACCGGCGGGGACTTCGACGCCCTGGGGGCCGGCTCCGACGTCCAGTGCACCCGGGAGTACAACCCCGTGGTGGTCACGGTCGACGGCGTCTGGCGGGGCAAGCGCGTCTCCTACGAGCGCACCTTCGCCAACGAGTGCGTGAAGAACTCCTTCGGGACGAGCGTCTTCGCGTTCTGAGAGACCGGGATCGTGGGGTGCCGTGATCTGCCCGAGGGGCCTGTAACTGGGGAGTGCTACCCCTCTCTCACGGAACCCGGCGATCCCGCTTCGAGGGCCGGCGGACGGAGTGGGGCCGTCCGCCGGCCTCTCGGTCACTGCGCCCGGGGGATCGCCGGCAGCGGCGTGAAGCGGGCCCACAGGCCCGAGGCGCGCAGCAGCCGGTGCAGCCGGGGATCGTCGGCGACCACGCGCAGGCGCCCGCCGTGCTCCCTGGCCCGGGACTCGGCGCGGCAGAGCACGCGCAGCCCCGAGCAGTCGAAGAACTCCACGCCCCGCAGGTCGACCAGTACATCGGGTCGGGCGGTCGCGGTCGCCGCGTCGAGGTGCTCGGCGAGGAAGCCCGCCGTCGCGAGGTCGAGTTCGCCGGCCGCCTCCACGACCGTGAAACCGCCGTCCGCGCGGGTGCGGGCATACGGGTTCGCCGCGGGCGGTTCGGGAGCAGGGACGCGTTCGGGCTCCGTAGTTACCCCGGAGCGGCCGGGGCCATCCATCCCGTGAGGTCTGCAAGAGCTGGTTCACTCGACCCGGTGAATCTCCGTCAACCGCATTGACTTTCTGTCTATAGTCGCTTGCGTTCCCGATGGCTGGTGTCGCACCAGGGGTAGCGCTTACTGCGCCGGCAGGTGCACAGAGCCACCCGGAAGCGGTCGGAGGCGACCGTGGTGCCGTCCTCCAGCTCCACCTCCACAGGGCCCTCCACCAGCAGCGGGCCCCGGTGCTGGATCCGGACACGGCACGGACGCTCGTCGTCAGACGGGGAGTTCGGCACGGACGACCACCAGCTCTTCCTTCTCCTCGGCGGCGCCGCCGGCGTCCGCGGACAGCAGGCCGCGTTCCCGCAGCCAGTCCACCCGCTCCCGCAGCACCGGTCCGAAAGCGATCCTGTGACGGCGGGTCACCGCGGCCTTGAGGCCCGCCCCGCGCAGATGCCGTACGGTCCGCCCGGGATCGCTCAGCGCGGAGTGCACGATCAGCAGCACACCGCCGGGACGCAGCAGCCCGGGTGCCTCCCGGCAGACCCGGTCCAGCACCGAGCGCCCGTCGTGGCCCGCGTCCCAGGCCCGGGCCCGTCCGCGCGGCGGCCGTCCGTCCCGCACGGGGGCGGGGACGTACGGCGGGTTGGTCAGGATGAGGTCGAACGACTGGTGCCGCACGGGTGTGAAGAGGTTCCCGCGGTGGACCCGGACCGTCGCCCCGGTCAGCCAGGCGTTCGCCTTGGTGGTGCACACGGCACGCCAGGACACGTCCACCGCGGTCACCCGGCTGCCCCGGCGGGCGGCCTGGAGCGCCAGTGCGCCGGTCCCGGTGCCCACGTCGAGGACATGGGCGCCCGGGTGCAGCGGTTCCTCGGACAGAGCCCCTGCCAGGAGCGCGGTGTCCTCCTGCGGTGTGTAGACACCGGGGAGGGCCAAAGGCGGAATCAGTGATCTCACGTCGGCCAAGTACCCCGGCATTCAGGAAATATGGGATATTTCGGACGTCTGGAGTGTGCGCAGGGACGAGCGCCCGGCGCGCCAGTCGTCGAGCAGGCGCTCCCCGAGGCGGTCCTCGACGAATCCGGTGGCGTCGATGCCGAAGGCGACGTCGGGGGCGAGATGCGGTTCCTCGGCCAGCAGACCGTCGATGACGTCGTGGCGCACGACCTGCTCGTGGACCGCGTCCGCCTCGACGTGCTCGTCGTAGAAGTGCTCGGCGGCCGGTCCCGCGCCCGTGCGGCGCATGGCGTCGGCGAGGCGCCGGGAACCGGGGGAGGAGGTGATCTCGACCGCCGCGAAGTGACCCACCAGGGCCCCGCGCAGGCTGCGGTGCAGGCCGAGCAGCGACATGAGGTTCACCGTCGCGAGCATCTCCGCGCAGGCCGCGTCCAGATAGTGCCCGTACGTCGTGTCCAGGCCCAGGTCCGTCATCAGGTCGGCGAAGAGGCGGGCGTGGACGCGCTCGGGGCGACCGCCGCCGAACTCGTCGAACTCCACCGCCGCCATCCCCGCCTTGGCCCGGCCCCACAGTCTGGGCAGCACCCATGCGTGCGGGTCGGCCTCCTTGAGGTGGTACAGCGAGCGCTGGGCCGCGTACTCGCGGACCTGCCACAGCTCGCCCTCCTTGCTCAGGAAGTGACTGACCCCGGAGCCCTCGACCGGTTCCACGAGCAGGTCGTCGACCGCGTCCTCGACGCTGTCGTGCGCCGGGGTGTCGGTGCGCAGCGCGGACAGGAAACGGTGCTCAAGCGCCGCGCGGGTGCGCAGCAGGTCCGGATCCCACTCGCGGTCGGCCGGCACGCCCGCGAAACCGCGGTAGTGCAGTTCGTAGCAGAGGTACAGGGCGAGCTGGAGGTCGTCGCCGTACACGTCCGCGCCCGCGACGGACGCGTGGCGGGGCAGCGCTCCGGTGCCGAGCAGATACTCCTGGACGGCCGCGGAGACCGGGCCCCGGGCCGACGGCACTGCTGGTTCCTGATGACGATCGTGTGGCATGCGCGCCGAGTACCCGGGACGGGGTGCGTCACCCGCCCGCACGGGCTCGCTGACCGCGCCCGTCGGCGCTCGGTGCTGGGGGGACGGACGACCTTTTCAGGGGATCAGCGAGATCTCGGGGGCGCTCGCCGACATCGGCTGCACCGTGCCCGGCCAGGCGTGGACGTACTGGCACCTCGGCCCGGGGCCGGGCCCCGACTGCCTGGACAACGAACGCGGCCGTGCCTGGTCGCACCGGACGGGCCGGGCCATGGACGCCACCTGTACGGCGTGGCGAACGCGCCGGCGGCGCGCCCGCCGGCCGCGCCGCCGGAGCAGGTCACTCGCCCTCGGACTCCTCCTGGGCGCGGGTGTTGGGGGTCAGGGCGTCCCCGGCCTCTCCCCGGTGGGCCCGCTTGCCGTCGGGCTCGTGGGTGCGCTTCTCGGCGTCCTCGACCTCGCGGACGACCTCGTCGAGGGCGGTGTCCGGCTTCTGCTTCTTCTCGGCCACGGGTGTCTCCTTCCTGTGGTTCCCGTTCAGCGGGCGGCGGCCGCGATGCGCAGCGGCACCGGGTCCGGCACAGCGGTCTCCTCGTTGCGGCGGGCGATCTCGGCCCACCATGCCGGGCCGTCCTCGATGTGCCGCAGCAGCACTCCCTCACGGATCGCCCAGGGGCAGATCGTGACGGTCTCGAGGCCGGTGAGCTTCATCGCCGTGTGCCCGATCACCGCGCCCGCCAGGCTCTGGAGGGCCCGTGGGGCGGAGATGCCGGGCAGTTCGGCCCGCTGCGAGGAGGGCAGCGCGGCCAGAGCGGCTACGGCCTCGCGCAGGTCGGAGCGGCGCAACTGACGCTCCATGAAGGGTCCGTGGCGTCCTGCCGGCGCCCCGCACAGCCGTCCCAGCTGCTGGAAGGTCCGAGAGGTGGCCACCGCGGTGCGCGGACCCTCCCAGCGGATCCGGGCCGCCACGTCCCGCAGCTGATGGCGGACCTTGCGGCGCAGCGCCCGCACCAGTTCGGCGGGCGGCGGGTCCTGGCCCTCGAAGAACTCATGGGTCAGCCGTCCCGCGCCCAGCGGGAGCGAGGCCACGAAGTCCGGCATCCGGCCGCGCCCGAAGGCGACCTCGAACGAGCCGCCGCCGATGTCCATCAGGGCGAGCGGCCCGGCCCGCCAGCCCATCCAGCGCCGCGCCCCGAGGAAGGTGAGCTCGGCCTCCACCTCGCCGGGCAGGGTGTACAGGCCGACGCCGGTGCGCTGCCGTACCGTACGCAGCACCTCCTGACGGTTGGGCGCCGCCCGCACCACGGCGGTCGCGAAGGCCAGCGGCCCGGCCGCGCCCCATCTCGCCGCGGTCCGGTCCGCCTCCTCGACCGCCCCCACCAGCCGTTCCACGGCTTCCTCCGGTACCGGCCCGCCCGGCCGCACGTCGTCGGACAGCCTCAGCCGCCACTTCGCCGTGTGCACCGGAAGCGGCACGCCGTCCTGGGCGTCCGCCACCACCAGACGGACCGTATTGGAACCCACATCCATCACGCTTATTCGCATGGCCCTGTGGGTACCCATCGCGGGCCTGCTCCAACGCTCGGTGCCGATTCCTCGTCGCTGTGAGCCACAGGGACCCTACGGTGCGTGCGCCGGGCCCGGTCAACCGCCGCGGCAATAGGAAGGCCGCCGTCTCCCTGCTGACGGCGGCCCTCCGAGCGGCTCCGTGCGGAGCGACTTATGTGTGCGCGGCTACATGTGTACGACGGGAGCGGCGTTCGCGTCCTGCTCCGGCGCCCCGCGCCGGAAGAGCAGGAAGGCGATCACCGCACCGGCGGCGAACAGACCCGCCGACCACCAGAAGGCGGTGGTGTAGCTCTCGATCGTGGCCTGGGCCTGGACCAGCTTGTTCCTCGGGTCCTTGCCGACGAGGTAGTCGGTGGCGGCGCTCGCGGCCAGCGTGTTCAGCAGCGCCGTGCCGATCGAACCGCCCACCTGCTGCATGGCGTTGACCGTGGCGGAGGCGACTCCCGCGTCCTCGGCGGCGACCCCGCCGGTGGCCAGCTGCATGGCGGGCGGCATGACCAGACCGAGGCCGAAACCGGTGACGATCAGCTGCGGCAGCACGTCGGACACATAGCTGGAGCCGACGCCGATGCCGGTGAGCCAGGCCATGCCGACCGCGGCGATCGCGAAGCCGAGCGGGATGATCGCCTTGGGACCGATCCGGGGGACCAGCTTGGTGGTGCTGACCTGGGCCGCGACCATCAGTGCGGCCACCATCGGCAGGAACGCCACGCCGGTCTTGGTCGGGCTGAAGCCCAGGTTCAGCTGGAGGTAGTAGGTGAGGAAGAGGAAGACACCGAACATGCCGCCGCCGGAGATCAGCACGGCCAGGAAGGAGGCGGCGCGGTTGCGGTCGAGCAGGATGCGCAGCGGCAGCAGCGGGTGCGCGGCGCGGGTCTGCCACCAGGTGAAGGCGGCCAGCAGCACACCGCCCGCGATCAGGAAGCCCCAGGTCTCGGGCGAGTCCCAGTCGTGTGTCTCGGCGTTGGAGAAGCCGTAGACCAGGGAGAACAGTCCGGCCGCGACCAGCAGGGTGCCGGGGACGTCGAGCTTGGAGTTGGCGGCGTCACGGTGGTTGTGCAGCAGGATCCAGCCGCCCGCGAAGGCGACCACGGCGATGACGACGTTGACGTACAGGGTCCAGCGCCAGTCCAGGGCGTCGGTGAGCAGGCCGCCGAGCAGCAGGCCCACGGCGCCGCCGGCGCCGGCGATGGCGCCGTAGACGCTGAACGCCCTGGCCTTCTCGCGGGCGTCGGTGAACGTCGTGTTGAGCAGGGAGAGCGCGGCCGGTGCGAGGAGCGCGCCGAAGGCACCCTGGAGGGCACGGGCGGTGACCAGCATCTCGAAGTTGGTGGCGGCACCGCCGAGCGCGGAGACGGCGGCGAATCCGACGACACCTATGAGGAAGGCCGTCTTACGGCCGAAGAGGTCGGCGATCCGGCCGCCGAGCAGCAGCAGGGAGGCGAACGCCAGCGCGTAGGCGGTGACGATCCATTGCCGGTTCCCGTCGGAGAAGCCGAGGTCGGCCTGTGCCGAGGGCAGTGCGATGTTCACGATGGTCGCGTCGAGGACCACCATCAGCTGGGCGAGGGCGATGACGGCGAGAATCCACCATCGCTTGGCCGAGGCTTCGGGCTGCGCGTCGACGGCGCTCTCCCTGCTGCTCTCGGTCAGGGTCTTCTCGGACATGGGACAGCACTCCAGGGAGAGTCGACGGGGCGTTACCGATCCGTAAACGAAACGGTTTCGTACACATCGAGATTAGTCCACTCTCAGCGAAACGGCAACGTTTCGCTGAGAGTGATGGCGGTCACGTGTATTCCTTGACTGGCATATAACTGGCGAGGCATATTGGGGGCATGTCCGACCCCGCGCTCTGGACCGCCCTCGCCGACCCCCACCGGCGGGCCATCGTCGCGCTGCTCCTGGAGCGGCCCCGGCCCGTCGGGGAGATCGTGGAGGCCTGCGGACTGAGCCAGCCGAGCACCTCGAAGCATCTGAAGGTGCTCAGGGACGCGGGTCTGGTCCGGGTACGCCAGGAAGCGCAACGGCGTGTCTACGCCCTGGACCCGGCCCCCATCGCCCGGCTGGACACCTGGCTCGCCCCTTACCGCGAGCTCTGGAACCGCAGCCTGGACGCGCTCGGCAGCCGTCTGGACGAGACGGCGTCGGACACCCCCGAGGACCCCGCCCCGAAGGACTGATCCACCATGGCCGCAGACCTCACCGGCACCTACCTGACCCTGGACGACGGCCGCCCTGCCGTCCGCTTCAGCCGCACGTACGACCACCCTGCCGACCGCGTCTGGCGGTTCGTCACCGACGCCGACGAACTCGCCCACTGGTTCCCGTCCCGCGCCGAGATCGAGCTGCGCCCCGGCGGCGCCATCCGCTTCAGCGGCGATCCGCACATGCCGGACTCCACCGGCCGCGTCCTCGCCGTCGACGAGCCCCGGCACCTCTCCTTCGAGTGGGGCGGCGACGAACTCCACTTCGACCTGGAGGAACTCGACGACAAGCGGACCCGCTTCACGCTCACCAATGTCCTCCTCGCAGCCGACACCGCCGCCCGCAACGGCGCCGGCTGGGAGGTCTGCCTGGCCGCCCTCGACGCCCATGCCCGCGGCGAACACCCCGAGAGCCGGCCGTGGAAGGACCTCTACGAGGCGTACGTCGACGCCGGGATCCCCTCCGGCGCCCCGGTGCCCGGGACGGACTGACCCCTCAGGCCATCTGCCGCCGCACCAGCTCGTGCAGACGACCGCCCGTGTCCGCGAGGAGCTGCGCCGGTGGGCCCTGCTGGGCGACCTTGCCGTTCTCCATCACGATCACGCGGTCCGCGTCCAGCACCGTGGACAGGCGGTGGGCGATGACGATCCGGGTCGCGTTGAGGGCCTTCGTGGACTCGATGACCGTGCGCTGGGTGTCGTTGTCGAGGGCGCTGGTCGCCTCGTCGAAGAAGAGGATCCGGGGCCGCCGGATCAACGCCTGGGCGATCATGAGCCGTTGGCGCTGGCCGCCGGAGATGGCCCCGCTGCCCGAGACGATGGTGTGCAGTCCCATCGGCATCCGCTGGATGTCCTCCGCGAGCCCCGCCATCGCGGCCGCCGCCATCGCCTCCTCCGGCGTGTACGGCTCTGTGCCGCAGATGACGTCCAGGATCGACCCGGTGAACGGCTGGGCGTGCTGGAGGACGACCCCGCACTGCCGGCGCACCGCAGACTGGTCGAGGGCAGCCAGGTCCTGGCCGTCGTACAGCACACTCCCGGAGACCGGGCGGTCGAAGCCGATCAGCAGCCGGAGCAGGGTCGACTTGCCGCAGCCGCTCGGGCCGACGACCGCCACGAACTCGCCCGGCCGGATCTCGAAGGACACGTCGTCGAGGATCAGCGGGCCGTCGTCGGAGTAGCGGAAGGAGAGCCTGCGGGCCTCCAGCGCTCCGGTGAGCGGACCCGGCCGGGTGCTCGCGGTGCGCACCTCAGGCTGCGCCTCCAGGACCGGCTTGATCTCCTCGAACAGCGGGAGCGCGGCCACCGCCGAGACGAAGGCGCCGGTGAGCGAGGTGACCGCGGTCAGCAGCATGGTCACCGAGGTGTTGAAGGTGAGGAACGCGGCCGCCGACATCGAGCCCCGTGCCGGGCCCGCCAGCAGCATGAACATCAGCAGGGTGCACAGCGGCAGATACACCGAACCCAGCACCGTGGTCAGGTTCTTGATCCGGCCGACCTTCTGCTGGAGCTCACGGCTGCGGGCGAACTCCGAGGCCCATGCGGCATAGGCGTAGTTCTCGGCCGCCGCCACCCGGAGCTTGGGCAGCCCGCGCAGGGTCTGGAAGGCCTGGTTGTTGAGCTTGTTGCCGAGCACGACCAGCCGCCGCTGCCAGCGCACCTGCCACAGCCCGAGACCGAGGAAGCCGGCCGCGATCACGACGAGCATGACGATCGCCGCCATCGCCATCGGGACGCTGTACCAGAACAGCAGACCCAGGTTCATCGCGCCGATCGTCACCGACTGGGCGACTGTCGGGCCGATGCCCGCCATCATCCGGCGGATCGAGCTGATTCCCATGGCCTGACTGGCCAGTTCGCCGGTCGAGCGCTCGGTGAAGAACTTCGTGGGCAGCCGCAGCAGCCGGTCCCACACGGCCGGCTGGAGGGTCGCCTCGATACGGCCCTCCAGGCGGAGCATGGTGAGGTTCTGGAGCAGCATGAAGGCAGCCGTCACCACACCGCTGACCATCACGGCCAGACACACCTGCACGATCAGCCCGGTCTGCGCCTTCGGTACGAACTCGCCCAGCACCTTGCCGGTGGCGATCGGCACCAGCGCGCCGATCGCCACCGTCACCAGACCGCTGAGCAGCAGGTTCGTCACATCGCCGCCGGTGCCGCGCATGCTGAACCGCATCAGCCCGAGCGGACTGAGCTTCCGGTCGGGCAGCGGGCGGTAGAACATCACCGCGCGCGGCTCGAACTCCTCGGCGTTGTCCTTCTCGATCGGTGTCTCACGCCCGGTCGCCGGATGCACGGCCACATAGCCGCCGCGCCGCCACAGCAGCGCCACCGGCGCACCCGACAGAGCCCGGTGACCCACCAGCGGCCCCACGTCGTCCCGCCACCAACTGCCGTCCAGACGCACGGATCTGATACGGACACGGGAGGCGAGGGCGATCCGCTCGACCGGGTCGAGCCGGTCGCTCTCGGTGCCGCTGTGGCCGTTCTCCGCGAGCGTGATCCCGGCCGCGTCGGCGACCAGCCTGCACGCCGCGTAACTCGCGTCCGCGTCGGCGGCCGTCGCCCGCCGCTTGGACCGGCCGATGGACGCCAGCAGGGTCCGGTCGGCCTGCGCGCGGACCGCCTCACCGGCCTTGATACCGGCGGCCGTCCGGGTCTCGTGGGTGCGCTCCAGCTGCTCGATCCAGCGGTCCAGCGTGGTCAGCAGCCGGTACTGCTGGTCGACCATGGACTGCCAGACCGCCGGGTCCATCAGCAGGTCGGCGGCCGCGTCGGCGCCGTAGAGCGAGCCGTACTGGACGCTGCCCGGCGGGACCTGCATCCAGAACACGTCGTCGTCGGTCGGGGCGGCTGCCCGCTCGTTTGCCAGCGGCGCCTGGAAGAGGATGGACAGACTCCGGCCGACGCCGAGCGCGAGGGCGTACTCCAGCGGGCTCGTCGTCGGCGGCACGTACTGCGGGTTGCCGTACTCGTCGTACGACCAGGTCTGGGTGTGCGCGGGCTCGTACAGCTCGCGCAGGCCGATGCGGTGCACCACGCAGTCCCGCAGCGGGCGCGCGACCAGAGTGTGCTGCGGGCCCGGCACCGGCCCGAGCAGCAGCGCGCCCGGCTCCAGACGGCCCAGGTGGTGCCAGTGGCCCTGCTGCTCGGCGTCCACCGCGAACAGGTCCACCGCGCCCGACACGACCAGCCACAGCACCTGCGGACCCTCGAGGTCGATACGGCTGAAGCCGGCGCAGTCGATGCGCGTGCCCATCCCGCCGAGGGCGCCGAGGACCACGTCCCCTTCGTGTGCGGTCGTCATCTCACCGTTCCTTGACCAGCGCCGCGTACGCGCCGCCGCGCGCCACCAGCTCCTCGTGCCGCCCGCGCTCCACGATCGTGCCGTGCTGGAGCACGACGATCTCGTCGCTGTCGCGCACGGTGCTGAGCCGGTGCGCGATCACCACACAGGCGCAGCCGCGCCTGCGCAGGTTGTCCATGACGACCAGCTCGGTCTCCGCGTCCAGCGCGCTGGTCACCTCGTCGAGGACCAGGATGCTGGGCCGGCGCACCAACGCCCGGGCGATCTCGAGGCGTTGGCGCTGGCCGCCGGAGAAGTTGCGCCCGTCCTGCTCGACCCTGCTGTGGATGCCCCCGGGCCGCCGCACCACCACGTCGTACAGGGCCGCGTCCTTGAGCGCGTCCACCACGGCGTCGTCCGGGATCGACGGGTCCCACAGCGCCACGTTGTCGCGCACCGACCCCTCGAAGAGGAACACGTCCTGGTCGACGAAGGACACCGACGAGGCGAGGGCGCCGCGCGGGATGTCGTCCAGGCGCTGCCCGTCGATGCGGATCACGCCCTCCCAAGGTGCGTACAGGCCGGAGATCAGCCGCGACACGGTCGACTTGCCGCTGCCCGAGCCGCCCACCAGAGCCACCTGCTGTCCCGGACCGACGGTCAGGTCGAAGCCGGTCAGCAGCGGCTTGTCGAGCGGGTTGTAGCCGAAGGTGATGTTCTGGAGCTCGACGTGACCGTGCAGGCGGCGCGTCGACTCGCCGGCGCCGGGGCGGCCGTAGAGCGGATCGGCCTTGAAGTTCTCCACGTCCTTCAGCCGGGCCACGTCCGCCGCGAAGTCCTGGATGCGGCCCGCCACGCCGTTGAGGCGGGTGATCGGCGCGGTGAACCGCGTGACCAGGGCCTGGAAGGCGACCAGCAGGCCGACCGAGATGCCGCCCTCCACGGCCCGCATGCCGCCGATCCACAGGATGAGCGCGCTGTTGAAGGTGGCCAGCATCGGCGCGACCACCCCCAGCCAGGCGCTCGGCACCCCGAGCTTCTGCTGCTCCTCCAGGGTCGTGGCGTGCTGTCCGGCCCACTTGCGGAAGTAGCCGTCCTCGCCGCCGGTCGCCTTCATCGTCTCGATCAACTGGAGGCCGGTGTAGGCGGTGTTGGTGAGCCGGGCGCTGTCGGCACGGAGCTTGGCGGTACGCGTGGCCCGCAGCCGGATCACGATCCGCATCGCCACCACGTTCAGCAGGGCCACGCCGATGCCGACGAAGGTGAGCTGCGGGTCATAGGTGTAGAGGAGGAGCGCGTACAGGACGACGACCACCGCGTCCACGCCCGCCGCCGCGAGGTCGCGGGCCAGGGTCTCGGCCACCTGGTCGTTGGACTGGAGCCGCTGCACCAGGTCGGCGGGGCTGCGCTGGGAGAAGAACGTCACCGGCAGGCGCAGCAGGTGGCGCAGGAAGCGGGCGCTGGACAGGGTCGAGGAGATGATCCGGCCGTGCAGCAGGTTCGCCTGCTGGAGCCAGGTCAGGGCGAGGGTGAGGGCCACGCAGGCACCCATCGACGCGAACAGCACGCCGAGCAGCGAGGTCTGCCCGCCGATCAGGAACATGTCGATGTAGGTGCGGGAGAGCGCGGGGGTGGCCGCGCCGACCAGCACCAGCAGCAGGCTCGCGAGGACCGCGGCCGGCATGGTGCCCGCGGTGCCGCGCAGACGGGCCGGCATCGCGCCCAGCACACCGGGCTTGCGGCCGCCCTTGGTGAAGCCCTCGCCGGGCTCCATCACCAGGACGACACCGGTGAAGCTGCCGTCGAAGTCCTCCATGGGGACGAAGCGGCGGCCCTTGCCGGGGTCGTTGATGTAGACCCCGCGGCGGCCGAACCGGCGCCCCATGCCGTCATAGACGACGTAGTGGTTGAACTCCCAGAACAGCACGGCCGGGGTCTTCACCTCGGCGAGGGCGGCCGTGTCCATCTGCATGCCCTTGGCCGTCAGGCCGTAACTGCGGGCCGCCTTGAGGAGGTTGCTGGCGCGCGAGCCGTCCCGGGAGACTCCGCAGGCGATCCGCAGCTCCTCCAGCGGGACGTGCTTGCCGTAGTGGCCGAGGACCATCGCGAGGGAGGCGGCGCCGCACTCCACGGCCTCCATCTGGAGAACGGTGGGCGTACGGACCGTCTTCGACTTCCCCGTGGGGACCGGGCGTTTGGGCGGGGCGGAGCGGCGCCTGCCGCGGGTCTCCTGTGCGGTGCTCACGGCAGCAGCCAATCGACGGGGCGCTGATCGGCCAGCCGGATCGAACCCGAGGCCACGGTCATGGAGGTCAGCGCGAAGGGGGGACCGTCCGCGGACGACCACCGGTAACCGCTCTTGGTGCCCTTCGACTTGTCCAGTTTCACCAGGACCGCGACGGGGCGGCCGTCCTTGGTGAACTGCTCGCCGAGCTGACTGTCCCCGAGGAACGCGGCGATCTGCTGCGCCGACTGGGCCGAGCGGTCCACCGACTTCACATGGCCGCGCAGCACGCCGTACTCCTGGGTGGGCACCGAGGCCACGGTCAGGTCCACGGCCGCGTCCTCGGGTATGGAGGCCGCGTTCTCCGCGGGCACGTACACCGTGGCGTACATCGGGTCGTCGGCGTGGGCGACCTTCTCCACGGCGGCGACGTTCGCGCCGGTCGAGATGATCTGCCCGATGGTGGCCGCGAGCGCGGTGATCCGGCCGGCGGCGACCGTGCGCACGACGGTGTCCCCGTCGGCGGTACGGACCTTGAGCACCGGGGAGCCGGCCGGGAGCCGGACGCCCTCCTTGGCGATCACCTGGGTGACCTGCCCGGCCACAGGGCTCTGGAGGATGTAACTGCCCTGTCCGTGCGTGAGGATGGCGGGCGCGCTCACCGTGGAGGCGACCGAGCCGGTCACGGCCCACACGGACGCGGCGGCGATCACCACCACCGTCACGGCCATCACGAGCCAGCCCTGCGGACGGGCGAAACGCACCGGAAGGTCGAGCTCCTCCGGCGACTGGAGCTTGGCGAGGGCCTGTTGGCGGAACTGCACGCGACTATCCCTCACCTCGAGATGTTTCCGAGCACCCGAAAGTCCCGGAACCGCCGGTTTGCGGTCCGGGACGGGTCGACCACAAGAGTGTGATCAGATCGCAGGAAGTGCGATCAGAGGCCGGCGACCAGGCCGGTGACCGGGGCGGTGTTCAGGCCGGTCACACCCTCGACGGTGCCGACGGCCGTGTTGACCAGGCCGGAAACCGGGGCGACGCCGTCCACCAGGCTGGTGACGGTGCCGAGGGCGTTCAGCTGGAGGCCGCCGGAGACGTTGTCGAGGTCCGCGTCGGAGATCTCGACGGTCTCAACCTGGGGGGTGGAGTTCATGATGGAACTTCCCTTCGTATGGGTATGTCACAAGGGGGGAGCGGCCCCCTCTGGGGGACAGATGACGGCCGCATTCGCATGGCGCCGAATCCCGTTTCCGGGAGCCCCGACTGCCTTGCGGTGCGATGGATCAAAGCACGCCGCAGCTGTGCCCTTCCAATCAACCACCCGCCTCACCAGGGAACTTGAGTCACAGAAGCCTTCATCCGTGCAGAATTGCGCACGCCTTGGTGCCCACTTCTTCACATGTGATGTTGCGGTCGTGTGTACGGGCTCTTGTCGCCCGCGAGGCGAATGCGACACTCCTCGCCAATGTCATGAGCGGCGCCCCGCGATTGTGCAGAACTTCCGCCTCCGGTGGGCCGGTTGCGCATTCGATGTGCAGATTCCCTGAAGAGGGGATTCGGGGTGCTCCGCACAACGGACCGCAGTCGCCCGCTCGCTGAGCGTGTCAGCCCGTCAGTGCGTAGACCGTGCTGGCCCGGGCCGCCAGGTCACCGGACGCGGAATCCGTCAGCGTGATGTCGGCGAACGCCATACGGCGGCCCAGTTTGGTCAGGACCGCCGTGATCAGGACATCCGAACCGGTCACCGCCCGTTGGAAGCTCGTGGACTGCTGCACCGTCGTCATCGGCACGAAGGCGCCGCGCGCCGCGGACACCGCGATCACGGTCGCGGTGTCCGCGGCCGCCATCAGCGCCTGGCCACTGAGCCCGCCGTCCTCCCGGGCCAGTCTCTGTGACCAGGGAAGTCGCAGAACCGCGCGGTCGTCTCCGAGCGACTCGACCGTCAGGCCGAGATCGAGGACCCACGGGGCGAAATTGTCGGCGAGGACTTTGTCGGCTTGAGCGGGCGTCATCGTCATATGGGGGATTCTTCCCGCTCACGGCCCACGCACAACTCGCGCGCTCTCGCCCCTGGCTGAATCGGCATGGCAATCCAGATGCAAAGAAACGGCATTGAACGCACCGCGCGCACCGCCCGTACCCATGGCTATCCAGGCGTCCCGAACAGAACAACTGCCGTACGGCGGTACAGACTCCGGTCCCCCAGGAGGTCGAGAAGTTTGAGTCACAAGCGAATTCCGAAGCGCAAGGCCGCGTTCGCGGCAGGCACCGTCGTGGCGCTCGGCGCGGCCGCGATTCTGCTGCCCAACGCCAACGCGTCCCAGGACGGCTCGTCGAACGACGCGGCGGCCGTCGCGCCGAAGCCGCTGAAGGCGACGGACGCCTCGGACCTCGCCTCGCAACTCGAGAAGATGCTGGGCGACGCCTTCGCCGGGTCCTACTACGACGCCGGCAGCCGGCAGCTCGTCGTGAACGTCACCGCCGGCAACACCAGTGTCGTCGTCCAGGCGAAGCAGGCCGGCGCCAAGGTCCGCGTGGTCGACAACAGCCTCACCGAACTGGCGGCGGGCGCGAAGACCCTGAAGGACAGGGCGACCATCCCGGGCACGTCCTGGGCCGTCGACCCCAGGACGAACAAGATCCTGGTCACCGCCGACAGCACGGTCACCGGCGCCAAGTGGAACACCCTCGAGTCGACCGTGAAGAGCCTCGGCTCCGACATGGCCACCATCAAGAAGTCGGCCGGCACCTTCAAGACCTTCGTCTCCGGCGGTGACGCGATCTTCGGCGGCGGCGCCCGCTGCTCGCTCGGCTTCAACGTCACCGCGGGCGACGGCAGCCCCGCCTTCCTGACCGCCGGTCACTGCGGGGTCGCGGCCGAGCAGTGGTCGGACTCCGAGACCGGCCAGCCGATCGCCACCGTCGACCAGGCCACCTTCCCCGGCAACGGCGACTTCGCGCTCGTCAAGTACGACGACCCGGCGACGCAGGCGCCCAGCGAGGTCAACGTCGGCGGCGGCCAGACCGTCGCGATCCAGCAGGCCGCGGACGCCGAGGTCGGCTCCCAGGTCTTCCGGATGGGCTCCACCACCGGACTCGCCGACGGCCAGGTCCTCGCACTCGACGCCACCGTGAACTACCCCGAGGGCACCGTCACCGGCCTCATACAGACCGACGTCTGCGCCGAACCCGGCGACAGCGGCGGCTCGCTGTTCACGCAGGACGGCTCCGCGATCGGTCTGACCTCCGGCGGCAGCGGCGACTGCACGGTCGGCGGCGAGACCTTCTTCCAGCCGGTGACCACCGCTCTCCAGGCGGTCGGCGCCACGCTCGGCGCCGGTGACGCGGCCGGCGGCGCGGGCGGCGACCAGGCCGGCGGCGGGGAAGCCGGGGCCGGTGCCGGCGACCAGGCGGGTGCGGGCCAGGAGGCCGGTGCCGGCGGCGACGCGAGCGCGAGCCCGGGTGACGAGGCCGGCGCGGGCCAGGAAGTCGGCGGCGAGCAGGCCGGCGGTGACGTGATCGGCGGCCAGGACACGGGCAACGGTCAGGACGCCGGCAATGGTCAGGACGCCGGTAACGGTCAGGACGCCGGTAACGGTCAGGACGCCGGTAACGGCACCGGCGATGCGGGCCAGTCCCACAACTGATCCCACCTCACCGCACCACACCCCGAACCGGCCGCGTCGGCAGCGGTCCCCCCACACCCACCTGTCCGCTGCCGACGCCGGCCAGAACGAACACCTCCCGGCCACACCGCGGTTCGCGGCCCGGGATGTGCGACGGTCCGGCCCTCCGGCGGGAGGGCCGGACCGTCGCGTTGTTCCGCGGACCGCCCCCCGTGGGGTGAGGGCCCGTCAGCTGTCCGGTGGGGTGAGGGCCCGTCAACCGTCCGCGAGGAGGGCGGCCCCTCAGCCGTCCGCCCGCAGCAACAGCAGTGCCACGTCGTCGCTCCGCTCCCGCGCCGCAGCGCCACGGTGGACCAGTTCGTCGGCGAGTTCGTCGAGCGGACGGTCACCCATTTCGGCGAGCTGTCCGCCCAGCTCCGCGAGCGCGTCCTCGATGTCGACGCCGGGCGACTCGATCAGGCCGTCGGTGTAGAGGGCGAGGACACAGCCCGGGGTCAGCTCCACCTCGGTCGTCGGATAGCCCGCCGCACCGTCGACGCCCAGCAGTGGCCCACCGGCCAGGTCCAGCACCCGCACCCGGCCGTCCGGCCGCCGGAGCAGCGGCGGCGGATGCCCCGCCCGCGCCATGACCGCCCGCCCCCGCTCCGGATCCAGCCGCAGGTACAGACAGCTGGCGAAGAGGTCCGCACCGAGGTCGATGAGCAGGCTGTTGGTGGAGCGCATGACCTCCTCCGGCGTCTGGCCGACGGTCGTGTACGCCCGTACCGCGGTCCGGATCTGCCCCATCAGCCCGGCCGCCGTCACGTTGTGGCCCTGCACGTCCCCGATCACCGCGGCGGCCTTGCCGTGCACCGGCACGAGGTCGTAGAAATCGCCGCCGATGTCCATGCCCTGGGTCGCCGGCAGATAGCGGGCCGCCGCCTCGATGCCGGGCAGCACGGGCAGGGTGTGCGGCAGCAGGGCCGCCTGGAGGCCGTGCGCCAGCTGGTGCTTGGCGTCGTACAGCAGGGCCCGCTCCAGGGCCTGGGCGATCAGCCCGCCCAGACTGGTCAGCACCGCCCGCTCGTCCGCGGGGAAGGGGTGCCGTTCCGCGTAGGCCAGCACACAGGTGCCCACGGGCCGTCCGGAGGCGATCAGCGGCAGATACGCCCAGGCGGCGAACCCGTCGGGGGTGGCCTGCCGCCGCGGGTACAGGCGCTCCAGCTGCTCACGGGAGTCGAAGAACGCGGGTACGCCGGTGGTCAGGGCCTGGGTGCCCGGTGTCGGTTCGGTCAGCGGCAACCCGTCGAACCGTTCCACGATCCGCGGGTCGGAGTATCCGCGGTGCCCCAGCACATGCAGCCGCCCGGCCCGGGAGCCGAGCACGACCAGCGCCTGGCTGCCCACCGCCGGAGCGATCTCGTCCGCCACCAGCTGCACCACGTCCTGCACGCCCACCGCCTCGGTCAGCGCCCCGGCCAGGCTCAGCACCTGCGAGATCGTCACCAGCCGGGCCGGCGGGTCGCCTGGCCGCGGGCCGGACCGGTTCATCTCCGCCACCGCCCTGGCCCGGGTGATCCGCACGCTCAGCCCGGTCGTGCTCGGGTACAGCCGGAACGACAGCCAGTCCCCGGGCGGCCGCAGCGCCACGAACGACGTGCTGTGCTGACTGATCAGCGCGGCCCGGTAACGGTCCTCGTAGACCGGGTCGTTGAGCCAGGG
This sequence comes from Streptomyces sp. NRRL B-3229, assembly GCF_000719505.1. Lineage (NCBI taxonomy): Bacteria > Bacillati > Actinomycetota > Actinomycetes > Kitasatosporales > Streptomycetaceae > Streptomyces > Streptomyces sp. NRRL B-3229. Next base: position 204,465 of record NZ_JOGP01000018.1, read on the forward strand.
CACCGCCGCCCACAGCTGCGAGCCCAGCAACTGGGAGACCGGCACACCGATCAGCTCGGCCGCCGCCGCGGTGGCGAAGGACACCCGCCCGTGCAGATCGAGTGAGCACAGCCCGTACGGCAACCGGGCCACCATCCGTGCGGCCTCCACCGTGCCCAGCGTCCCGGCCGGGCCGCCGACCGGTGCCGCGCCCAGCAGATCCGGTTCGGTGTGCGGCGGCACACTGTCCTCCACCGCCCGCTCCAGCCGCACCGCGAGCCGCCCGCAGGCCGCGATCAGATGGTCCCGCTCCCGGTCGGACAGGTCCGGCGGGTGCGCACCGGGCCAGGTCACGAAGACCGCGCCGTACACCTTGGACGAGGTCGCCACCGGCACCGCGGCCAGCGCGAAGGGATACGGCAGCACCACCGCGATCCGGGGGAAGCGGCGGGCCATCTCCTCTTCGCCGCCGACCCACACCAGCCGCCGCTCCCGCGCCGCCTCGGCCACCGGGATCGGCGCGCTCAGCCCCACCCGCTCCCAGGGGGCCGCGAACGCCCGGGGCAGGCCCGCCATCACCGCCATCTCCAGCACCGGTTGGTCGGCGGACAGCAGATAGACCGCGCCGGAGTGGGCGTGGACCTCGTCCATCATCGACGCGAGCGCCAGGGAGAGCAGGGGGCGTCCCACGCGGGTCCGGGCGCTCGCCGGCGCCGGGGCCGACGTATGTCCGTCGGACACGCCGACCACCTCCTCGCACGGGGCGCGTCCCGAGGGGGCGCGGGCCGCTGTCGCGAGCCGGGCTCCCAAGGATCAAATCTCCCCCCTCCCGGCACGTCCCGCACGGCGAGCCCGCAGGCGTGCGGGCACACGGGTGCCCGTGCGACGGCGAGGAGGCCCGCGTACCCGCTTCGCCTCTGGCCATGCCCCCTCAGTCGAAGCGCGCGACAGCACACGGGCGCCCTCTGTGCGCCCCCGCGCATCCTGATGGCCGATTCCTCGCGCCCGACGGCGGTCAGGGACACGAACAATGGGGCACGCGTTCATGACCACGGAACCGAGCGGGCGAGTCAAAGGGGACGAGCAGTGATCCAGGTGCTTCTGGTGCACGACGCGTGTCTGGAGAGATCGGTACTGGCGGAGTGGCTCCGCCGGGAACCCGACCTCGGGGTCTTCGACACCCCGTGGCACACCGCGCCGAGCCGCCTGCGGTCCGTGCGTCCGGACGTCTGCGCGGCCGACCTCGAATGCTCGGACGCGTACGGCATCCCGCCCCTGGGGGAGTTATCCATGCGCGAGCCGGACCGGAGTCCGCCGCGCCTGCTCGTGATGGCCAGCGCCAACCGCCCCGGTCTGCTCAAGCGGGCCGTCGAGGCGGGGGCACTCGGATACGTGGACAAAGAGGGGGCGGCGCCGGAGCGGCTGGTGCGGGGGATCCGCCGGGTCGCCGAGGGGAAACGTTTCGTCGATGACTCGCTCGGCTTCGGATTCCTCCAGGCCGCGGAGATGCCGCTGACCAGGCGGGAGCTGAGCGTGTTATCCCTCGCGGCCGAGGGGGCCTCCATCGCGGAGATCGCGGGAAGCCTGCACCTGTCCCACGGGACCGTGCGCAACTACATGGCCGCGATCACCCGCAAGACCGGGGCCCGCAACCGCATCGACGCGATCCGGATCTCGCAGGGGCAGGGCTGGCTCTGACCCGTTCGAGGGGGCGGGGTGGCCAGGCTTCGAGGGGGCGGGACGGCCAGGCGAGGGGGCCGGGGCCGGTGACGTGGGCCGCTCGGGTGGTACGGCCGGCCGGCCGCCCACGAGTTCGCGGTACGCCGGGGAGTCGCGCACCAGCTCGTCGTGCGTGCCGTACGCCGTGCGCGGGCCGTCCATCAGCAGCACGTGCCCGGCGCGGCGGGCCGAGCTGATGCGGTGGGCGACGACGACCAGCGTCGTCCCCGGCCGCTCGGCGAAGGCCCGCTCGGCGCGCTCCTCGCTCCCCGGGTCGAGGTGGCAGGTCGCCTCGTCGAGCAGGACCAGCGGGGCGGGTGAGAGATAGGCCCTGGCCAGCGCGACGAGCTGGCGCTCACCCGCGGACAGGGCGGCCGGGTCCACGCACGCCCCCGGTCCACCGAGCGCTTCCATCAGCGGGGCCAGCCCGACCGCCCTGGCCGCCGCGAGCAGCTCGGACTCGGGCACCGGCTCCGTTCGGAGGTGGGTGAGGTTCTCGGCGAGGGTGCCGGTGTGGACGTACGCCTCCTGCGGGATGAGTACCCGCCCGGCGGCGGCACCGGGGGAGGGCACGGGATGCCCGAGCAGCCGGATCCGCCCACCCGAGGGCCGCAGCAGCCCGGCGACGAGAGCGGTGAGCGTGGACTTCCCGATCCCGCTCGGCCCCACGACGGCCAGGTGGGCCCCCGACGTCAGGGTGAGGTCGAGCCCGTCGACGACGGGGGTGGCGGCGGGGCCGTAGGCGAAGGTGAGGGAGGTGAGCTCCAGGGCGGGTGTCCCGGCGGACGACGGGGCGGGCAACGCGCGTGCCTTGGCCGCCGCGCCGGGAACGGCGGCGCCGGAGTCGCGGTCGGCGGGAGGCGGGTTCACCGGTGAGACGGCGTCCGGCTCGGGCGTGGAGCCGGAGTCGCTCGCGCTCTGCGGGGCGTGGGGGACCGGGCCCGGTTCGTCCTCCCGCGCCGGCTCGCGGATCAGGCGGCGCAGTACCACCACCAGCCTCGACCCGCTCGTGCCCAGGCCGTGGACCAGGTTGTGCAGGGCAGGCAGGAGGGACTGGGTGACGTAGGCGAGGGCGCCGACCAGGGCGCCCGTGGTGACGCCCCGGGACAGGAGCCAGGGGGTGCAGACCAGCAGGAGCACGATCGGAAGCTGGCCGCCGAGGGTGAGGGAGGCCACGCGCAGGACGGACCAGTGGGCGAGGGAGTACGCGGCCCGCTGTTCCGCCTCGACGAGCCGCCCGGTGTCCTCGGCGACCCGCTCCTCGGCGCCCGACGCCGTGATGTCCCGCAAGCCCGGGCAGACCCTCCCGAGACCGTCGGCCAGCGCCTCGTCGGCGACCAGGAAGTCCTCCTGGCGCCGGGCCAGCGGCCGCAGCGTGGCCGCGAACAGGCCCAGTCCGGCGGCCAGCGGCGGGCCGACCACCAGCAGGAGCAGCGGGTCCAGCGAGGCCAGGCCGACGACCGCACCGACCGCGGTGAACACGAACGAGCGCGACACCATCACCAGCCCCGCGAAGGTGTCCCGCGCGATCTCCACCTGCTGGGTCAGCCCGGACAGTGCCCCCGGATCCGCCTCCCGCACTCCCCGCCCGACGACCCGCCTGACCAGCGCGTCCCGCAGCGGCTCGACCAACGCGGCGACGGCGGCGTACACCCGCACCGTCCCGAACGCCCCGACCAGCACGCCGAGCCCGGCCACCCCGAGCCACCCCAGGCCCACGGCGGGCCGTCCGGCCAGGAACCCCTCGTCGAGCGCGCGGGCGGGCGCGTACCCGGTGAGGAAGGTCTGCGCGGTCTCCAGCACCGACCATCCGCCGAGCCGCGCCATCACCCGCCACCGGGCCCGCAGATACCGCAGCCCGCGGGCGGGGACACCGCCGCTCACCGCCGCACCCCTCGCCGTGGTCATGCCGACCCCCCGCTCGCGGCGTCCGTGCCGGCGCTCGCGGCGTCCGTGCCTGCGTTCGAGGCGTCCGTGCCTGCGTTCGAGGCGTCCGTGCCGGCTGCCTCCCCGCCCTCCCCGAACACCGCCCGGTACTCCGCCGCCCGCCACAGCTCCGCGTGCGGCCCCACCGCCCGCACCCGCCCCCCGTCCAGCCAGGCCACCGCGTCCGCGCGGGCCGCCGTCGCGGCGCGGTGGGCGACCAGAAGCCGGGTGCCGTGCGTCCCGTCGCCCACGAGGGCCTCGGCGATGCGGGCCTCGGTCACCGTGTCGAGGCTGGAGAGGGCGTCGTCGAGCACGAGCAGGCGGCCGCCGTGGGCGAACGCCCGGGCGAGACCGAGCCGTTGGGACTCCCCGCCCGAGCGCGGGGCGTCGGCGACGAGGGTGTCGTAACCGTGCGGCAGGCGGCGGACGAAGTCGTCCGCACGGGCCGTGCGGGCCGCCCGGCGGACCCGGGCGGGGGAGGGGGAGGGCAGGCCGAGCCCGATCTCCTCCTCCAGGGTGCCGCCGAGCAGGGCGGGCCGCTCGAAGGCGTAGCCGATCGCACCGCGCACCTCGTCGTGGGTGAGCTCGCGCAACGGCACCCCGTCCAGCAGGACTTCGCCGGAGTCGGGGTCGGCGAGCCGCCCGGCGATCGCGGCGAGCAGCGACTTGCCCGCCCCGGACCGGCCCACCACGGCGAGGCTGGTGCCGCCGGGCACGACGAGGTCGACGCCGTCGAGCACGGCCCGTCCGCCGCGCACGGCTGTGACGCCCCGCAGTTCCAGCCGTCCCGGGCCCGGCGGCAGCCTGCGGGCGCCGTAGCCGACGGGTGGTTCGGCGAGGACCTCGTCCAGACGGCCGGTCGCGGCCCGGGCCCGGGCGAGACCCGCGAGCTGTCCCACCAGGACGCCGACGCCGCTCGCGAGGACGGCGTACCGGGAGGCGGCGAGGACCTCGCCCACGGTGACCCGGTGCCGGGCGAGCAGGACGCCGGCGACGGCCACGACGCCGAGCTGGAGCAGCGGGGCGATCGCCACGGACTGCCCCGAGGCCCGGCCCTGCACCCTCCACATGCGGTGACCGGTCGCGGACAGCTCGGGCAGCGGGCGCAGGACGCGCGCGGTCTCGCGGTCCTCCGTCCCGGCGGCCCGGATCGTGCGGTGTCCGCCGACGGCCTCCGACAGCGCCTGCGCGATCCGCCCCTGCACCTCCTGGTAGCGCGTCACGCACTCCCGGGTGTCGCGGGCGAAGGCGCGCAGCAGCAGGGCGAGGACCGGTGCTCCGGTCAGGAACACGGCCGCGAGCCAGGGGGAGATGAGTCCCAGGGCCACCACGGCGCCGACCGGGCCGGCGAGTGCGGCCAGCAGCGCGGCGCGCGCGGCCGGTGCCGTGCCGGCCTGGGCCGCGTTGCCGACGAGACGCGCGACGAGGTCCCCGGGCCCGAAGCGGGCTGTGGCGCGCGGGCCGACGGCGAGGACGTGGCCGGTGAGACGGCGGCGCAGCCAGGAGGTGGTGCGGGCGGTGACGGTGCCGCCGAGGACGGTCTCCGCCGCGTCGAGCAGGGCGAGCAGCAGGACGAGGGCGGCGCAGGCCAGCACCCAGCGGGTCGCCGGTTCCCGGGCGAGCAGCAGGTCGAGGGTGCGGCCGAGTGCGGTGGGCAGCAGCAGCGCGGCGCCCGTGGAGGCCGTGCTCACCAGACACAGGGCCAGGCAGCGGGCGGGTGCCGGACCCAGGAGGCCGTGCGGGCCCACGCGGCCGTGCTGAGCCAGGCGGCCGTGCGGGGCCGGGGGCGCGGTGCTGGTCGTCATACGGCGGCCTTCCCGAGGTGGGCAGGACCCCGGGCGGCCCCTCCCACGTGGGAGTGACCGCCCGGAGTCATGGGCGCACGGTGTCTGTCAGAGACAGAGCGTGACGCTCGCGGCGCTGACGCAGGACAGCAGGCTCAGCGTGCTGTTGGCGCCGCCGCCGGTGTGCTCGTCGGACTCCATCGTCTGCAGGTCGAGAAGTGCCATCTCGGTTTCCTTTCCTCGGTGTCGTCCACCCGTGGGGACGGGGTTGGGTCACGGCTCCGTCAGGTCGCGGAACCGCGTATCGGGGGCCGCCCGAGCGGCGGCAGGAACGGCAGGTGTGCGGTGGTGGGGGCACCGGGGGCCGCGGGATCCTGTCGGCTCCCTTGGACTCCATGGACCCTTTGGACCTCCTGGGCCGCGCCGAGCGCGAGCAGGCACCCTGCCGTTCCGGTGCCCAGGTCCATCGACAGACGCATCATCTGGTGGCCGGGGAAGGCCAGTTGGCCCTGGTAGTCCATGGCGAGCCAGCCGAGACCGTCGATCTGTTCGGCGAGCCGCTCCGGGCTCGCGCCCGGCGTGTCCGTGCGCGCGAGATGCAGGATCATCCCGGCGCGGCCCTGGAAGAGACCGGGCTGCACATAGAAGCGGCTGGTGGCGGCGGTCAGGATCCCGGCCCGCGCCCTCTCGAACTCCCCCTCGGTGTCGGCCCCGTGGGCGAGGAAGTCGTCCAGCACCATCCCGATGCCCGCGCTCCCCTCCCCGAGGTAGGGCAGCGTCCGCCAGCCCTCGTCGACCTCGAGCGAGCCGCTCGGATGCGTCACACAGCACTCCAGGTCCCGGCGCAGCGCCACCTCCGCCGCCCTCAGCAGCAGCGGCTCACCGGTGCGTTCGTACTGCCGCAGCAGGAACAGCGCGGGCCCGGTCCAGCCCCGCAGCAGCCCCGCCCGGCGCTTCCTGGGCGAGTCCGGCAGGGGCTGCGTGAGCCGCCGTACGAGGACGTCTGCCGCCTCGGTCGCGCGGTCCCGCAGCTCCGACTCGCCCGTGGTGTCGGCGAGTTCGCCGAGGACCAGGCCGAGGCCCGCGAGGCCGCCGTGCAGGTCGGCGGAGAGGTTCTGCCAGCGTTCCGCGAGGATCCGCCCGACCAGATCGAGGGCACGCTGCCGGTGGCCGAGCCGGTCCAGGACGTGGGCCACGCCCGCGAGGCCGTCGTAGAGCCCGAGCGGCGTGCCCGTGGGCGGGGGCGCGGTGCGCTCCAGGAGCCAGCGCTCGCCCTCCTCGTACCGCTCGGCGCCGATCGCCTCCAGCGTGTACAGCACGCCGGCCGCGCCGTGCGCGAGTCCGAGGCCGCCGCCGTCGTTGAACTGGGTGATGTCGCCGGGGAAGAGCCGGTCCGTGCGCTCGGGGGTCGCCGAGGCGAGGATCGCCTTGACCATGGAGTCGCGGCTGTGGGGCCAGTCGCCCGGCTCGACGAAGGCCGTCGCGGCCAGGGAGGTTCCGGTCCTCGCAGGGTCCGGGGGAGCGATGTCCCGGGTGATCTCCGCGACCGCCTCGTCGAGGAACTCCTTCGGCACGTCCGGGAACTGACGCAGAATCACCTCGGCCAGGTGGGCCGCCTTGCCCCGGTCCACCACGAACAGCGTGGTGACCGGCAGGAACAGGGCGATCCTGAGACAGGCCAGCGCGTAGCGGTCGACGTCCACGCCCTTGCGGTCCGGCGGGGCGAAGAACCCGGGGTGGGCGACGACCTGGCGGCCGTTCTCCTCGACCGGCGCCGCCGCCTCGAAGTCGAGCAGGGACACCGACTCCTCGTCGGGGCCGACCATGATGTTGAAGACGTGCAGGTCGTTGAAGACGATCCCACGGGCGTGCACCGCGTCCACGGCCCGCTCCACCGCCCCGTGGATGCGCACCGCCCACGCCGTGTAGTCGGCCACGGCCTTCGGATCGGGGTCCGGACCGAGCAGCGGATGCCGCTCGGCGAAGAACGAGTTGAGGGGGCGCCCCTCCAGGAAGTCCATGACCAGGAAGCGGTGGTCGCCGAGAGTGAACCAGTCCCGCACCTCGGGCACCACGCCGGTGCCCGCCACCCGCTCCAGGGCGTCCTTCTCCCGCACCAGCCGGGCGATCGCGTCCGCCCCGTCCGCGGCGAGCCCGGCGTGCGGCCGGCCCTCCTTGAGGACGACCTTGCGCCCGTCGCGGGTGTCGGTGCCGCTGTAGACCCCGCCGCCGTTGGAGAAGTGCAGTGCCTTCTCGATCCGGTACGGCAGCTCGCCGACCGTCGTGGTGTTGCGGGCCTCCAGATGCGGCGCCAGGAAGTCCGGCAGCGTCACCCACTCGGGCACCTGGAAGGACGGCTCCCGCCGGTCCGGCACCAGAGCGCCCTCGCCGTTCCGCACCGCCGGCACCAGCGAGCCCCGCTCGTCGACGACGAAGGTCCGCGCGAACGCGCCGTAGCGGACGTACAGCGGGCCCTCGTGCCAGCGCAGGTCGGTGAGGATGTACGGCCCCTCGAAGCCCTCCAGGAGTTTGCCGAGCTCGCGGAGCACCTCGTGCAGCTGCTCCTCGTCGGCCGGGTAGATCGTCACGAACTTGCCGCTGGTGTCGCGGGCCGCGTACTTGGTGTTGCGCAGGTGCAGCAGGTGGGGGGCCGGGACGAACTTGAACGAGATGCGCCGGGGCACGCAGTAGTCCCACACGATCGCGGCGATCCGGTCCGCGTTCTCCCGGGTGGCCGAGGCGTGGATCTTCCAGCCCTGCGAGGGGCCGGGCGCCGGCCTTCCGTCCGGACCGAGCGGCGTCAGCGTCAGCCAGTCACCGATCCGTGCCGCGTCCCAGCCGTCGGGCACCGCTCGGCGCGCCGTCTCGTGGACGGGCGCCGTGCCGGCCTCGCCCGCCGTGCCCGCCGAGATCCGGTCGGGCGTCTCGTAGAAGTGTCTGTCGGCGAGCGCGTACACCTCGTAGCGCTTGTCCATGTGTCCCCCTCCTTGGCCCGCCACAGAGCTTTCCAGCGCGGCACGGCCACGGACAGTCACGGCTGTCACGAGATCGCCGTGCGGAACGCACGGGTTTGGAAGTGTCAGGAGGGGTACCGGCGCGACCCCCGCCGGATGCCCCTCGGAACGCCCACAGGGGCTGCGCACGTGCCGTATTAGCGCTGTAATGGCGAAGTGGTGAGTGAGGGCGCTGCGGGACGCGGAGCGAGAACGCTGCGTGCCGAGAACGCCCTGGCCTCCCTCACGCACAGTCCCGGCGCGCCCGAACGCCTGCACCGTGTCCTCGAACAGGCGCTGGTCTTCGCCGGGGCGTCCTTCGCCGCCGCGTACACGCCCGGCGACGACCCGGACCTGTTGTTCCTCGTGGAGTCGGCGGGCGTCCCCCGGACGGTCTACGGGCTGCGCGACAGTTACGACGGCTCCGGCGGCTCACCGCTCGCCGAGGCGCACCGCTCCGGGCGGCCCCTCTTCCTCGGCCCCGAGGAGCTCGCCGCGGGCGCCGAGTCCGGCGGAGTTCCGGCACGGGAGGTCCACCTGGCCGTGCTGCCCGCGCACGGCAGCGACGGCCGGGCCTGTCTGCTCGCCGTCAGCGAGGCCCCGCGCGGCTTCGACGACGAGGACCGCAAGTGCCTCGAACTCATCGCCGACGCGATGGTCTGCCCACCCCCCGCCGCAGCCCCCGAGGGCGGCGAACCGCTCGCAGACGCGTTCAGCCTCGCCATGGACACCGGCCACATCGAGGTCGGCGACGAGATCCTGGACCTCTTCGGCATGAACCGGGCCGACTTCGACGGCAAGGTCGAGACCCTGCTCGGGCGTACGGTCCCCGAGGACCTGCCCTCGTTGATGTCCCTGTTCGAGGCCGGTCACATGTCCCTCGGCGACCGCGAGCTGGAGTTCCGGGTCCTCCAGCCCTCGGGACCGCCCAGGTGGCTGAGGCTGCGAGGCCGCATGCTGCCCGGCGGCGAGGGCCGGCCCGCCCTGCTCGTGGGCACCGTCGCCGACGCCTCCACCCTGCGCTCCGACGTCACCGACGTGGCCCGGGTCCAGCGGCTGGCCGCCGCCCTCTCCACCGCCGGCACCGTACGCGACGTCAGCCAGGCCGTCGTCTCCGCCCTGCGGGCCCCGCTCCGGGCCGACCGCATCGCCCTCGCCGAGCTGGAGAACGACCGGCTCGTCGTCACCGTCCTCGACCCGCCCGAGGCGGAGTCCTGGCCCGAGCTGTGGCGCCTGGAGTGGCGCGGCGAGTGGCCCGAGGCGCCCGTACGGGCCATGCCCACCCTGGCCGGCGCCCTGCGCGAGGGCCGCGCGCAGATCTGGCCCGCCGGCACCCTCCTCGAACCCGCCCTCGCCGACGTCGGGCCAGGCGGCCTCGCCGTGCTGCCGCTGCCCGCCGCGGGCCGCATGGCGGGCGCCTGCCTCATCGGCTGGGACACCCCCCACCACTTCGGCCCCGACGAGCGCGCCCTGCTGACCGCCTCCGCGGGCCTCGCCGGACAGGCCCTGATGCGCGCCCACGCCCTGGACGCCGAGCACGAACTCGTCGGCATGCTCCAGCGCCAGCTGCTGCCCCGCAGGCTGCCGGACCTGCCCGGAGCGACCGCCGTCGCCCGCTATCTGCCCAGCACCGCCGGTCTTGAGCTGGGCGGCGACTGGTACGACGTGATCCCGCTGCCCGACAACCACGTCGCCCTGGTCATCGGCGACGTCCAGGGGCACAGCGCGGCCGCCGCCACCCTCATGGGTCAGATGCGCACGGCCCTGCGCGCCTACGCCGTCGAGGGCCACCCGCCCGACGTCGTCGTCGCCCACGCCAACCGGCTCCTCATGGACCTGGAGACCGACCTCTTCGCCACCTGCACCTACGTCGACCTCGACATGGAGGAGGGCACCGCCTGGTGCGTCCGCGCCGGCCACCTCCCGCCGGTCCTGCGCCACCCCGACGCGAGCACCGACATCGCGGAGTCCGACGGCGGCCCCCCGCTGGGCGTGATCGCCCAGGCCGACTTCCCGATGACCCCGCTGCGGCTGCGGCCCGGCACCCTGATGGCCCTGACCACCGACGGACTCGTGGAGTCCACCGAGGCCGACATCGACGAGGGCATGGAACGCTTCGCCCGCGAACTGTCCCTCGCCGACCCCACCGACCTCGGACTCGTCGCCGACGCCCTGCTCGGCGGAGCCCGCCGCAGCGACGACGTCGCCCTGCTCCTGCTGCGCTACGACGGCATGGCCACCATCCCGCTGCGGGACGGCTGGACGGTGTGGCGCGTCCCCCAGGCCGCCGGGCACGCCCGCCGCTTCACCCGGCGCGTGCTGCGCGGCTGGGGAGTGCGCGGCGAGCCCCTGGAGACCGCCCTGCTGGTCGTCTCCGAACTCGTCACCAACGCCCTCGTGCACACCGACGGCCGGGTCCGCCTCGACCTGACCCTGGTCGGCCACCGGCTGCGGATCTCCGTCACCGACGCCTCGCCCCGTACCCCCGCCAAGCCCACCAGCATCGGCTGGGAGGCCACCGGGGGCCGCGGCCTCCTCCTCGTCGAGAACGTCTCCGCGACCTGGGGCACACTCCCCGTCAGCGGCGGCAAGCAGGTGTGGAGCGAGATCGCGGTGGACTCCTGAGGAGGGGTACCCGGGGCGCACCAACCCGCGAACAGAGGGGTACGTCATGACCCAGCACGTCAGCGACATCATGACCAGCGCTCCGGTCACCGTGGAACCGCAGACCTCCGTGACCGCCGTCGCCCGGATCATGCGCGACCAGGACCTCGGGGCCGTCCTCGTCACCGACGGCGACGAGCTGCGCGGCTTGGTCACCGACCGTGACCTCGTCGTGCGGTGTCTCGCCGACGGCGGCGACCCCGAACAGGTCACCGTGGCCGGCGCGTGCAGCGCGGACCTGGTGACCGTGGCCCCCGCGGACGACCTTGACCACGCCATCGAGCTCATGCGCGAACACGCCGTACGCCGGATCCCGGTCGTCGAGGGCGGCCACCCCGTCGGCGTCGTCGCCCTCGGCGACGCGGCCATGGAACGCGACCCGGAGTCGGCCCTGGGCGACATCAGCGTGGCCCGCCCCAACACCTGAGCCGGGAAGGAGAGTTCGACCGGCCGTCAAGCGGCCGGGTGGCCGCTCACCGGTGAACAGGTGTGCGGCACCGGTGCCCTGACGGCCGGACCGGACCCGTTTGACACGGCCGGCCCCGGGGACCCGGAGGAGCAGCATGGAAGGACGGTGAACCGCCGTGACCCCGCAGACCGCACAGATATCCGTCGTACGCCGGCCCGAGACGGGCTGGTCCAGGGCCCGCCGCCTGCACGGCAAGGGAGACCTGCGGACGTGCCTGCCCGCGGTCGAGGAGCAGGGCGGATCCACCACCGCGCACACCGCGGAGGACCACATCGTCCGCGGCGAGGACTGAGCGCTCCCCGAGCCCTCCTCGTCCCCGTCACCGACGCTCCACCATCACGTCACCCCCTGACTCGGCCGGTCCTTCCGGATGCGGGCTAGGGTGACGCAGATGAAGGCTCTCGTGCTGTCCGACGGAGCCGGCACCCGGTCATGGCCGTGCATGCCCCCGTCGGCCACCTCATCGCGTGTTCTCCCGCACCTGATCGACGGCAAGGTGCGGACCGCGTCATGAGTTCGTCCGCCCGGAGGTTCACCTTCCGGCTTCCCGTCCTTACCAAGCCCTTTCCCTCGGGTTCGTGCTCCTCGCCGCGAAGTCCTGTCATGGGAAGCTCACAGCAGGTATGTTCCACGGAACCGGTCTTGGCCGGGGCAGCCGGGCCCGCACGACGCCCTGCCGCCGGCGCCCTCGGGTGCGGCCGGAGGACGGGGGCCGCGCCGGACTCGCACCGGGACCGGCGGTCCGCCCTGCACGAAGCACTGCCACACATCCGCAAGGAGATTTCCCAGTGAAACGTCACGAGTTCCTGCGGGGGCTCCACCAAGCCAGCGCGAACCGCAACTACCTGGAGATCGGCGTCAACGACGGCCGCAGCCTGACGTTCTCCCGGGTACCGAGCATCGCGATCGACCCGGCGTTCAAGGTGGTCTCCGAGATCCGCTGCGACGTCCACCTGGCGAAGGCCACCAGCGACGACTTCTTCGCGCGCGAGAACCCGCTCCAGCACCTCAAGGGCGGCCGCCACCCGCTGCGGAACATCATCCGCAACCGCAGCCCGTTCGGGTACTGGAAGGACGTCACGCTCGACCTGGCGTTCATCGACGGCATGCACCTGTTCGAGTTCGCGCTGCGCGACTTCATCAACGTGGAGAAGTACGCGGACTGGGCCAGCGTGATCGTCTTCGACGACATGCTCCCGCGCAACGTGGACGAGGCGGCCCGCGACCGCCACACCAACGCGTGGACGGGCGACGTCTACAAGGTGATCGAGGTCCTGAACCGCTACCGGCCCGACCTGGTGACGGTCCTGGTCGACACCGAGCCCACCGGCCAGCTCGTGGTGTTCGGCGCGGACCCGACCAACACCGTCCTCAAGGACAAGTACGACGAGATCATCGCGGAGTACGTGGTCCCGGACCCGCAGAAGGTGCCCGAGACGGTCCTGGAGCGTACCTCGGCGATCAAGCCGGAGGCGCTGATCGAGGCGCCCTTCTGGAAGGCGCTGGTCAACGCCCGCAACCGGGGCAGCAAGCGGGACCGCAGCTGGGAGCACCTGCGCACGAGCCTCACGCAGCTCAACAACGCGGGCTGACCGCTGCACCCATGGCATGAGCAAGGGGAGGACGCTTCCGGCGTCCTCCCCTCACTGCTGTGGTGTGCCCTTGGCGCTACTTGCGCCGGGCCCTGATCCGGGCGAGCACCTTCCGGGCGAGCGGCCTGGCCCTGCGGACCAGTCGCTGTCCGACACCGGGCCGGGGCGGACGTACGGCCGTGACCTGGACCCGGCCGTCCTTCACCCGCAGGGCGAACGGCAGGGGGTGGAAGCGCGGCTCCGGGGCGTCGGGCGCCGGGCTCAGCGCCACCTGCCAGGGCGTCCCCCCGAGGTCGCCGAGCGGCAGCACGGCCTCCAGGAGGGCGGCGGAGCCCTTGGGGCGCAGAGTGCCGGGCACCTGCCTGGGCGAGGTGCCGGAGCCCGCCGTGAGCTTCAGCAGGACCGGCGTGTCACCGGGCACGTGGAACGGCACCGGCACCTCGACCCGGTCGCCGGAGACGGTGACCTCGCCGGGCGTCAGACGGCCGAGCTCCAGGCGCTTGCCCGCGGTGTCGACGTCCAGGGCGAGCGTGCCCTGCTTCGCGGTCCAGTACGGCAGCACCACCCGGCCGCCGGCGACCCCGGCGTCCGCCGCGGTACGGCCCTTGAGCGCGACCGGACCCAGCCGGCTCTGCTTGGTCCAGCCGCCGAGCTTGACGCGCACGAACACGTCGTACAGCCCGGCGTCCAGCGGACCGCCGTCGGCGGCGGTGGCCGGGTCCACGGTCGTGGTGCCCCGCAGCACGAGCCGCACCCGGTCGTCCCCGTCCGCCGGGACGGTCTCCCGGGTGAACTCCACCGGCTGGAAGAACTGCGCGGAGCTGGTGCGTTCGGTCAGCAGCACTTCGACGGTGGCGCGGCCGAAGCCGGCGACGCTGTGGGCACCCACCCAGTCCACCGCCTCCCGCACGGAGGCCGGCGGCCCCGCGAGCGGCTCCTTGCTGCCCTGGGCGGGGAACGTCATCGGCGCGCCGTCCGACGCGAGTTCGGCGGAGAGCCCGATCCGCAGCACCCCGCCGTCCCACTCGACGCCGTCGGGCACCGCCGTGGGCGTGACGGAGACCTCCCACTCGGCGAACGCCACCAGGTCGTCGAGCCGGCCGTCGGCGATCAGCGCCGCGACGACCTGCTGGGTGGGCTGGAGACCGGCCGCGACACCCGGCCCGAAGCGTTCGACGACGACGGAGCGGATCTCGTTGAAGAGCTCCTGGCGGTAGTCCTCGGGAGCGGAGAGCAGCCGCTTGCCGCGCATCCGCTCGACCATCTCGTTGCGCAGCCAGCGACGGAACAGCCGGTCGCGGGTCTTCCCCGGCTCGGTGTACTTCTCGACGACGTCGAGCGCCTCGCGCAGGTTCGCGAAGTAGCCCACCGGGTCGAAGCGCTGGAAGCCCGCGTTGGAGGCGTCGTCGCGCTTGAGGTGGTAGTAGCAGACGTAGTCGCTGAGCACGGAGACGTTGTCCGCGCGCAGATACGCCTCCGTGACGAAGACGTGGTCCTCCAGCCGGCGCCTGCCCTCGGGGAAGCGCAGACCGATCCGGTCGAGGAAGGCCCGCCGGAACATCTTGTGCGGGGTCAGGCTGTCGATCAGCGGGGCGTTGTCGACGGTGGCGCGGGGGTGGTTGCGGCGGAACAGCTCCACCGGCACGCCCCGGCCCTTGCCGGCCATCTTGCCCACGACCACGTCGGCGCCGTTGGCGACCGCGTAGTCGTACATCCGCTCCAGGGCCTCGTCGCCGAGGTAGTCGTCGTTGTCGACGAACATGACGAACTCGCCCTCGGAGGCGGCGATCCCGACGTTGCGGGGCTTGCCGGACCAGCCCGAGGCCTCCTGGTGGATGACCTTGATGTTCTCGACCTCGGCGGCCACCGCGTCCAGCCGGGCCGGCGTGTCGTCGGTCGAACCGTCGTCGACGAAGATCGCCTCGAACTCGTCCGGGGGCAGGGACTGCCTGCGCAGCGAGGCGATGCAGTCCTCGATGTAGGCCCCCGGGTTGTAGACGGGGATGACGACGCTGACCTTGACCGGCATCGGTGTCCGGACTCCTTGAGTGGCTTGTGGCTTGCGTCACGGATCGACGCGTTGTGCGCCGATGTTAACGCCGCCGGGCAAGTGCCGGGGCAGCAGGCGGTCTTGGCCGTCGGTGCCTTCGGCGACGGTGAGGCGTGCGGCGGACCCGCGGCGGCGACGCCGACGGCCGACGTCGGCATCGGGCGACGCCGCGATCGTCGTACCGCGTGGATGAAGATGACCCGAGGGCGTCGTCGGTTCCTCGATATCGACATCAACTTCGAGGCCGGCACGGGCGCGGCCTTCCTGCGGGCCGAGCCCTCTAGGCTGACCCCGTGCGCCTGCTGCTGATGTCCGACACCCACCTCCCCAGGCGTGCCAAGCAGCTCCCCGGCCCGCTGCTCGACGAACTCCCGCGCGCCGACGTCGTGTTCCACGCCGGGGACTGGGTCGACACGGCCACCCTCGACCTGCTGGAGAGCCGCAGCGCCCGCCTCGTCGCCGTGTACGGCAACAACGACGGGCCGGAGCTGCGCGCGCGGCTGCCCGAGGTGGCGTACGCCGAACTCGGCGGCCTGCGCTTCGCCGTCGTCCACGAGACCGGCGCCGCCCAGGGCCGCGAGGCCCGCTGCGCCGCGCGCTATCCCGGCACCGACGTCCTGGTCTTCGGCCACAGTCACATCCCGTGGGACACCACGGCCCCGGGCGGACTGCGACTTCTCAACCCCGGCTCGCCCACCGACCGCCGCCGTCAGCCGCACTGCACCTACATGACCGCGACCGTGACCGACGCCCGCCTCACGGACGTACGCCTGCACCGCCTGCCGCCCCGCCCGGCCGCGCGCTGAGCCTGCGGGCCCGGGTGCGGGCTTCGGACCGCTCGGCTGGTTCGGTGCGGGCCCCGGACGGGCCTCACACGTCTGGCTTCCCGGGCGGGTGGATCGCCCCCGCCGTCGCCGTCAGCGGGACCCCGCTGCCGCCCCAGCGCAGCGCGACGATCTCGGCGGCCACGGACACCGCGACCTCCTCCGGGGTGCGGGCCCCGAGGTCCAGGCCGACCGGCGAGCGCAGCCGGGCCAGCTCGGCCTCGGTCAGTCCCGACTCGGTGAGCCGTTTCATCCGGTCGTCGTGCGTTCGGCGGCTGCCCATCGCCCCGATGTACGCCGCCGGCCGGCGCAGCGCCTCCTCCAGCAGCGGTACGTCGAACTTCGGGTCGTGGGTCAGGACGCAGATCACCGTGCGCTCGTCGGTGTCGGTGCCGCGCAGATAGCGGTGCGGCCAGTCCACGACGACCTCGACGCCCTCCGGGAAGCGCTTCGGGGTGGCGAAGACCGGGCGGGCGTCGCACACGGTGACCCGGTAGCCGAGGAAGGCGCCGATCCGGGCGACGGAGGCCGCGTAGTCGATCGCGCCGAAGACCAGCATGCGCGGCGGCGGGGCGAAGGAGTGCAGGAAGACGCCGACCGCGTCCTCGCGCCGCTCGCCGTGCGGGCCGTAGCGCCTCGTCCCCGTCGCGCCCTGGGCCAGTTCGCCGCGCGCGTCGGCGGTGACCGCCGCGTCCAGGCCGCTTGCGCCCAGGGTCCCCGCGACCCGGTCCGGCCACACCGCGAGGGTGGCGCCGAGCGGTGCGGGGCCCTCGGTCACGGTCGCCAAGGTCACCGGGCGGTCCTCCGTGACGGCCTGCGCGAGCTCGCCGAACACGGGATCGAGGGCGGCCGTCACGGGCCGTACCAGCACGGTGATCTCCCCACCGCAGGTCAGCCCCACCGCGAACGCGTCCTCGTCGCTGTAGCCGAAGGTCGTCAGGCGGGCCTCGCCGCTCGCCACGACCTCCTGGGCCAGGTCGAAGACGGCCCCCTCGACGCAGCCGCCGGACACACTGCCGACGACCTCGTCGTCCGGGCCCACGGCCATGGCCGCGCCGGGGTCACGCGGCGCGCTGCGACTGGTCGAGACGACGGTGGCCAGCCCGAACGGCACGCCGGCCCGGTACCAGCCGGCCAGGACCGGGAGGATGTCACGCATCGTCGGCTCCTTTCACCACCACCGCCCCACACTGCCACGGCGGCCCACCGACCCCGGGTACCCCCGCTCGGCGACGCGTCGGGCGTTAATCCGTTGCCGTCGCCGGCGTGCACCTGCTGGACTCTCCCTGTACTCGTCGTACTCGACGTCGCACGATCCAGGAGCCGCAATGCGCACTGCGTCCATGTCCCCCCAGGAAGGAACGACCCCTCTCTCCAAGGACATGACGCCTCGTGCACCTGCTCAACCTCGGGATCCTCGCCCACGTCGACGCCGGTAAGACCAGCCTGACCGAGCGGCTGCTGCACTCGGTCGGAGTCATCGACGAGATCGGCAGCGTCGATGCCGGCAGTACGCGGACCGACACCCTCGCGCTGGAGCGCCGGCGCGGCATCACCATCAAGTCCGCCGTCGTCTCCTTCACCGTCGACGACGTCACCGTCAACCTCATCGACACCCCCGGTCACCCGGACTTCATCGCCGAGGTGGAGCGCGTCCTCGGCGTGCTCGACGGGGTGGTCCTGGTCGTCTCGGCCGTCGAGGGCGTCCAGGCGCAGACCCGGGTCCTGCTGCGGACCCTCCAGCGGCTGCGCATCCCGACCCTCGTCTTCGTCAACAAGATCGACCGACGGGGTGCCCGGTACGACGGCCTCCTGAGCTCCCTCGCCGAGCGGCTCACCCCGGCGATCGTGCCGATGGGAACCGTCGCCGGACTCGGCACGCGCCAGGCCCGCTTCAACCCCGGGATCGGCCCCTACGACGTCCTCGCGGACCACGACGACGACCTGCTGTCCGCCTACGTCGAGGAGCGGGTCGACGAAGGACTGCTGCACCGGGCTCTCGTCGAGCAGACCCGGCGGTCCCTGGTGCACCCGGTGTACTTCGGATCCGCGGCCACCGGCGCGGGCGTGCCCGAACTGGTCACCGGCATCCAGGAGTTGCTGCCCGCCGCCGACGCGGATCCCGAAGGGCCGGTCTCCGGCACGGTGTTCAAGGTCGAGCGGGGACCGGCGGGGGAGAAGATCGCCTACACGCGGATGTTCTCGGGGACGCTCCGCACGCGCGACCGCGTCCCGTTCGGCGAGGCCCGCGCGGAGGGCCTCGTCACCGCGATCAGTGTCTTCGACGGCGGTTCCGAGACCCGCCGGGACACGGTCCCCGCGGGCCGGATCGCCCGGCTGTGGGGTCTGTCCGGCGTGCGCATCGGCGACACCCTCGGCGAACCCCGGAAGACGCACGGTCAGTTCTTCGCCCCGCCCACGCTCGAAACGGTCGTCGTGCCGGGCCCGGGCACCGACACCAGGTCCCTCCACCTCGCCCTCACCCACCTCGCCGAGCAGGACCCGTTGATCGGCCTGCGGCACGACGAGAGCCGCCAGGAAACCTCCGTCTCGCTCTACGGCGAGGTGCAGAAGGAGGTCCTCCAGGCCACCCTCGCCGAGGAGTTCGGGCTCGACGTCACCTTCCGCGAGACCACCCCGCTGTGCGTGGAGCGGCTGGTCGGCACCGGCTCGGCGGTCCGGTTCAACAAGCAGGGCGGCAACCCGTTCCTCGCCACCGTCGGACTGCGCGTCGAACCCGCCCCGGTCGGCTCCGGGGTGGAGTTCCGGCTGGAGGTGGAGCTGGGCGCCATGCCGTACGCCTTCTTCCGGGCCGTCGAGGACACCGTGCGCGAGACGCTCGGGGAGGGCCTCTACGGCTGGCCTGTCCCGGACTGCGCGGTCACCATGACCCACTCCGGTTACTCACCCCGGCAGAGTCACGCGCACCAGGGCTTCAACAAGGCCATGTCCAGTACCGGCGCCGACTTCCGGGGCGTCACCCCGGTGGTCCTCGCCGAGGCGTTGCGCAGGGCGGGCACCCGGGTCCACGAACCCCTGCACCGGTTCCGCATCCAGGCTCCGGCCGACACCCTGGGCGCCCTGCTGCCGGTACTGGCCGCGCTGCGGGCGGTACCGGAGAACACCGTGGTCCGTGGGGAGACCTGCCGGGTGGAGGGCGTGGTCCCCGCGGCCCGGCTGCACGAGCTGGAGCAGCGGCTGCCCGGACTCACCCGTGGCGAGGGCGAGATGGAGAGCGCCTTCGGGCACTATGCGGCGGTCACGCAGGGGCCGGTCCCGTATCGGGCGACCCCTACCCGAAAAAGCTGAAACTTACTCATCAGTCATAAGTGTTGACGGTGTGCCGGATGAGTCGGACTGTTATGGACATGCCGAATATGCGTGCGCGTCTGCTCGTTGTTCTGGTTGTCCTCTGCGGATTCCTGACGGTCGCGGGCACTCCGTCCGCCACCGCCGCCC
The DNA here is from genome assembly GCF_000719505.1 of Streptomyces sp. NRRL B-3229. Classification (NCBI taxonomy): domain Bacteria; kingdom Bacillati; phylum Actinomycetota; class Actinomycetes; order Kitasatosporales; family Streptomycetaceae; genus Streptomyces; species Streptomyces sp. NRRL B-3229. Next base: position 223,924 of record NZ_JOGP01000018.1, read on the forward strand.
CCATCGCCGACTCCCTCGCCTTCGACGGCACCGCCCTCACCGTGGCCAACGGCCGGTTCGTCGACGGCAGCGGCCGCGAGGTCGTCCTGCGCGGCTACAACGTCTCCGGTGAGACCAAGCTCGCCGAGAACAAGGGCCTGCCCTTCGCCTCGGTGGCCGACGCCAAGAAGTCGGCGACCGCCCTCAGAGCCCTCGGCGGCGGCAACTCCGTGCGCTTCCTGCTGTCCTGGGCCTACGCGGAACCGGTGAAGGGCCAGGTCGACACCGCGTACCTGACGGCCGCCACCGAGCAGATGCGCGCCTTCCTCGACGCGGGCATCCGGGTCTACCCCGACTTCCACCAGGACCTGTACTCGCGCTGGCTGTTCAACTCCGGCAGCTGGTACACCGGCGACGGCGCCCCCGCGTGGGCGGTGGCGCTCGGCAACTACTCCGCCGAGTCCTGCGGCATCTGCTTCACCTGGGGGCAGAACATCACCCAGAACGGCGCAGTGAAGGCGGGCCAGTACGACTTCTGGCACAACAGGTACGGCCTCCAGGACTCCTTCCTGGCCACCGCCCAGAAGACCATGGCGTACCTCAAGACCAGCCTCTCCACCGAGGAGTTCGCGGGGGTGGTCGGCTTCGACCCGTACAACGAGCCCTACGCCGGCAGCTACGACTCCGGCCAGAACAGCCGCACTTGGGAACGCGACCTGCTGTGGCCCTTCTACGTGAAGTTCCGGGCCCGGATGGACGCGGCCGGCTGGACGGACAAGCCCGCGATGGTCGAGCCGAACCTGTTCTGGAACGGCAACGTCAGCAAGGAGGAGGGCGGCCTCCTCGACGCGGGCACGCTCGGCTCCCGCTATGTCTTCAACACCCACTTCTACGACCAGAAGGCCATCTCCGGCATCCTGATGTGGGGCAACGCCTCCGACGGCCAGTACGTGGGCGACTTCGGCACCGTCCGGGACCGCGCCTCGGCCCTCGGGACCACGTCCATGGTCAGCGAGTTCGGCCACCCGCTGAACGGCTCCACCGCGGGCAAGGCGCCGACTGTCCTCAAGGCCATGTACCAGGCCCTGGACTCCCGGGTGAAGGGCGCCAACTGGTGGTCCTCGCCCGCGACTTCGGGCCCGGTGCTGTCCGGGTCGCAATGGCAGTGGGACATCTACAACGGCCGCCACCACGAGCTGATGAACGACAACCCCGGCAAGGTCATGACCTCGGGTGACGCCTGGAACGACGAGGACCTCTCGGCCGTCCGGCTCGACGACTCCGGTGCGGCCGTGCTCCGCCAGGACGCCCGGCTGCTCGACCGGGTCTACCCGAGCGCCACCTCCGGCTCCACGGTCGCCTTCACCTACGAGGACCGCTCACGCGACGGCTCCACGACCCTGACCTGGAACCCGGTGCCGAGCAGTCTGCCGAACGTGGCCTCGCTGGTCGGCTCCGGCCAGTACGCGCTGCTGGTGTGGCGGTCCGGCAGCGGGTCCACCCCCACGGAACTCCATCTCCCCGCCTCCTTCCCGACCGCGACGACCACGGTCGTCTCCGACCTGGGCACCGTCTACGGCCCTCCGGCGTACAGCTCGTCCACCCCGGTCGGCGCGGCGCTCGAACCGGGCGGCACGGGCAGCCGCCGCCTGCTGCTCAGCGACGCGGACTCCGGCGTCCTGCACTACGCGCTGGTGACCAACGGGGCGACCTCGCCGTCCGCGTCCCTGCTCAACGCCGCCAAGTCCGAGCTGGCGTCCTGGGCGGCGTCGAAGATCGGCTGACCCGTCGACGACAGCCGCGGCCGGCACCGCCTCTGCGCAGAGGCGGTACCGGCCGCGGTTCGGCGTGACGTCACGAAGCGGGGCTCGTCCAGTTCGCGGCCACGTGTCCCAGCCGCACCCGCTGCGGGTGGTCGCCCACCGCCACCGACGCGGTCTTCTGGCCGGTCGCGAAGTCGATCGCGGTGACCTGGTCGGCGCCGCTCTCGGAGATCACACAGCTCTTGCCGTCACCGCTGACGGTCGCCCAGTAAGGCTTCGAGGCGGAGACCAGCGGGCCCTCCTGGAGCGTGGCGCGGTTCACGACGGTCGCGTAGTCGTCCATCGTGCCCGCGACACACAGCTTGCTGCCGTCCGGGCTCATCGAGATCCCGTGGTGGCGCGAGTCGTTGACCATGGTGGTGCGGTCGTCGCTGGTCGCCGGGTTCTTCGGCAGGGTCTTGGTACGGGTGATCCTGTCGGTGGCCACGTCGTACTCGAAGAAGCCGTTGAAGAACGAGACCTGGAAGTACAGCTTGGACTCATCGGGCGAGAACACGGCGGGCCGGACCGCGTCCGAGTAGTCCTTGAGGCCGATCGCGTCCAGCTTGTCCCGCATGTCGATGGTCCTGACCTGCTTGTACGTGGTCGCGTCCACCACCGTGATGTGCCGGTCGCCCTTCGTCCAGTCCAGCCAGGGGGCGTCGGAGTCGGTGTTGACGTCACCGATCGCCATGTTCCAGATGTACTTGCCGTCCTTGGAGAAGATGTTCTCGTGCGGCTTGTCGCCGGTGGCGAAGGAGCCCAGCTGCTGGCCGGTGTTGATGTTCAGCACGTGCACGGTGTTCGCGGTCGAGGCGGACACCGCGACCCGGGTGCCGTCGGGGGAGACCGCCATGTGGTCCGCCCGGTACCCCGAGACCTTGAAGCGCCAGTTGATCTTCCCGGTGGCCAGGTCGATGGACACGACGTCCGCGAAGCTGGGCCGCGAGACGACCACCGACTTGCCGTCCGGGGTGGAGTACATGTCGTCGACGAACTGGTCGTGACCCTCGCCGACGCTGTTGCGGATCGCCATGAAGTAGATCCACTTGATGGGGTCGGCGTTGATCTCCGCCATCCGGGCGTCCTTGTCCGGGACGACGTTGATCCGGCCGATCTTCGCCAGATCGCCGGAGGACTTGATGACGTCGGCGGTGCCGTCCCAGTTGTTGCCCACGAACAGCACCTCGCGCAGGGCGGTGCCGTCCGCCGCGGAGGCGGCGGTCACGGGGGCGGTGACGGACAGGACGACGGCTGCGGCCAGGGCACACAGGTGCCTGGGGCGGATAGCGGGCAAGGCGGGTCTCCCTACGGGGCGGCTCAGACGGGGCGGCGCATTCGGGCGGCTCGAACAGGCTCATGGCGTGGGCATGCCAGAGGTAAATCTGAAGATGTGCGCATTCAGAGTGAACTTACTGCAAAGTAAGGAAGGGGCGCCCTTCTCCACAAGACTGCGTGCACGACAAAATTGCACTCCTACGGGTGGCCGGACCTTCCGGCTCGAACAGGAGGTGCGGTGACGGGCAGGCTCAGGGCCCCGACCGGTCGCTACGGCGGCAAGACCGCCGCGGAGCGGCAGGCCGAGCGACGCCGCCGTTTCCTGGACGCGGCACTCCAGCTCTTCGGGGACGCCCCGGGCTACCGCGCCACGACCGTCGCCGCCCTCAGCGAGGCCGCGGGCCTGTCCACCCGCCAGTTCTACGAGGAGTTCCGCACCCTCGAGGACGTCCTCGCCGCCCTCCACCTCGAGGTCAACGACTGGGCGACGGCGGCCGTGCTGGCCGCGGTGGCCGACGCGGACCAGCTGCCGCTGACCGAGCGGGTGGCCGCGATCTTCCGGGCGTACGCGGCCAACGTCACCTCCGACCCGCGGCGGGTGCGGATCACGTTCGTGGAGATCATCGGGGTCAGCGCGCGGATGGAGGAGCAGCGCCTGGCCCGTCGGGCGCACTGGGTCGAGCTCGTGTGTGCCGAGGCGGAGCGGGCGGTCTCCCGGGGGGAGGCCACGCCCCGGGACTTCCGGCTCGCGGCGACGGCCTTCATCGGCAGCGTGAACGGCCTGCTCCACGACTGGAACGCGGGATGGGTGGACGCGACGCTGGACGAGGTGGTGGAGGAGCTGGTGCGCCAGCTGGTGGGGATCCTCCAGCCGCCGGGGTGGGAATCCGGCCGGGTGTGAGCTCTGATGCCGCCCGGGTGTGAGCGGGGATTCCGCTCGGGCGTGGCTGGGAATCCCTCTCGCGCGTGAGCTGGGATTCCGCCCGCGCGTGAGCTGGCCTGCGCCCGCGCGTGAGCTGCGGCGGGCTCCGCTCCAGCTTGTTCACCGCGTCGAGTACCGGTGTCACGCCGTCCTCGTCGCGGATGTACGCCCCCAGTGCCCGGGCCCGCTCCCGATGACCGCCGGCACTCCCGCCCGCAGTCCCGCCGCCGTGGTGCCCGCGCCCGCGTGGTGGACCACCGCCGCCATGTGCGCGAACAGCGCCGAGTGCGGCGCCTGGTCGATCCGGCGCGGGTCAGCGCCGCGATCGTGCGGGCGCTGCGCCTGGCCGGGCTGCGCGGGTGATCCAGCGCGACTGGGCGGGCCTGGCGGCGACGGGGGGCGACCTGCTGAAGTCGTCGCTCATCTCCACGGCCAGGGTCCGCGCCATCGCGACCACCCGCACCAGCTTGCCCACGCCGGTCGTGCTGCGGTGCAGAGCCCGCCCGCGCGAGGACTCCAGCTCCGCCCGGGGATCGACGGGCAGGGCGTGGAACCCGAGGCCGGCCCGGGCCGCGAGCGGCTCGGAGCGGCCGTGGGTGACCAGGGTGACCTCGTGCCGGCCCGCGCCAGACCGTGCCCCAGACCGGTGAACGGGGCGACATCGCCCCGGGAACCCGCTCTCATGATCGCTACCCGCACGCCGGACAGTATGGCGCCGGGCCCCGGCTTCCGGGGCGAACGACCCGTGCGCACCGCTCAGTTCAGGCCGGTCGCGGGCCTCGCGTCACCCTCACGTGCTGGGCCGGGCCCTGCTGGGCGGCGGTCTCGGCAGCCGTCACCGTCTGCTCCAGCAGCGTGGCGATGGTCATCGGGCCGACACCGCCCGGCACCGGCGTGATCAGCGAGGCCCGTTCCACCGCGGAGTCGAAGTCGACGTCACCGACGTTCCCCTCGTTGTATCCCGCGTCGACGACCACCGCGCCCGGCTTGATGTCCTGGCCCCGGATCAGCCGGGGCCGGCCCACCGCGGCGACCACGATGTCAGCCTCCCGCACGGCCGCCGACAGGTCGGTGGTGCGGGAGTGGCAGTAGGTCACCGTGGCGTCCCGGGCGAGCAGCAGCATCCCGGCCGGCTTGCCGAGGATGGCGCTGCGGCCCACGACCACCGCCCGCTTCCCGGCCGGGTCGACGTCGTACGCGTCGAGCAGCCGCATGATCCCGCCGGGTGTGCAGGACACGAACCCCGGCAGGCCGAAGCTCATCGACGCGAAGGAGGCGAAGGTGACCCCGTCGACGTCCTTCTCCGGCGCGATCGCCTCGAACGCCGCCCGCTCGTCGATGTGCGCGCCCATCGGATGCTGGAGCAGGATGCCGTGCACGGTCGGGTCGGCCGACAACTCCCGCAGGGTGCCGACCAGTTCCTCGGTGGTGGTGGCCGTCGGCAGTGCCACGTGCCGTGACTCGATACCGGCCGTGCGGCAGCGGTTCCGCTTCATCCGGACGTAGGTGACGGAGGCCGGGTCCTCGCCGACGAGTACCGTCGCGAGGCAGGGTGCGCGGCCGGTGCGAGCGGTGAGGTCCGCCGCGCGCTCGGCGGTCTCCTCGACGATGCGGCGGGCGAGCGCGGTGCCGTCCATGATGCGGGCCTGAGACATGATCCACTCCCGGGTCGATCGTGGGAATCGCCCAGGCGCACGGCTTCGGAGTCATGGACCGCTCCCCGGTGGTGCTCCACCTCAGCGCCAGTCACGGCCCGCCACCAGCCTAACCGAGGCTTTGGAACACCGGTCAGGCAGCGGTCTCCGTTTCAGGAGCCGCCGTCGGATCCGCCCCGGGTCTCCGTTTCAGGAGCCGCCGTCGGATCCGCCCCGTCCAGGAATCCCGTCGTCTGGGCGTGCAGCCGGTCCGCCCCGATCGCCCCGGCCCAGCGGGCGACCTCCCGGGCCAGTGCCCGCGCCCCGGCCTCGTCGCCGGCGTCCCGGGCCAGGACCGCCAGCAGCAACTGCTGGGCGAGGACGCCGGGGACCAGGCCCGCCCGCGCCCCGAGGCCGGTGGCCCGCTCCCAGCACTCCACGGCGCGCTCGTGGTCGCCGGCGTCGTGCGCGTGGTCGCCGAGGTGGCGCAGGGCCTCACGGGTCAGGAGGTCGTCGCCGCCCTCCCCGCCCTCGCTGCCCGCATCGCCCGCGCGCAGGGCGTCCTCGTAGTGCGCGGGCGCGGCGGCGCGCTCGGCGAAGAGGTTCTCGACGACCAGCCCGAGGTACATCGACGCCCAGCCCCGCCGCACCTCGTCGGGGGCGCTGTCCCGGAGCGCGTGCGCGCTGCGGCGGATCCCGGCCAGCGCCTCGGGATCCTTGCCCTCGGGGCCGGGGCGGAACACCCCTTCACGCACCAACTGGCAGCGGTAGTCGTGGCGCAGCCGGATGAAGCCCAGGTCCCAGCCGGCGCCCGGCGCCTCCTTCTCGGCCCGGTCCGCGCGGGCGGCCGTGAGATCCGTGCCCGCGAACCAGTCGCTCAGGAGGGCGACTTCGGCGGCGGCCAGGGCGAGCCGGGCGCGGTCGGCAGGTTCGGCGCAGTCCGTCGTGTCCAGCAGGCCCAGCGCCCGCTCCCATCGGCCCGCCAGGGCCAAGTCGTGTGCGGCGGCGAGGAGTTGATCGAGTTCCACGGTAGTGCTCGCGGTGTACGTCATGGCAGGGGAAGGTAGTCAGACAAAAAACCATCCACAAGAAAACCATTGCAGGGGGCGGGTAATGCGGGACTCGGTCGACCGGCACGTCGAGGTGTGGGGCAAGGAGCTGGACTGGATGGACCCGGTCAAGGAGGCGATCTTCGCCCGGCTGGCCGTCCTGGCCCGGCACGCCGCACAGGCCCGGCGGACCGGTCTCGACTCCGACGGTCTGCGGAACTGGCAGTACAAGGTGCTGCTGACCCTGCGCCGGCTCGGACCGCCGTACACCGGGAGCCCTTCACAGCTCGCCGACCACCTCGGGCTCACGCGGGGCGCCCTGTCGGCCCGTCTGGCGCCGCTGGAGGACGCGGGGCTGATCGCCCGGACCCACGAGGACCCCGACCGGCGACGGGTGCGGGTCCGGCTCACCGAGGCCGGACACGCCGCGTTCGAACAGCAGGTCGCCACGGAGGAGGAGAGCGAGCTCGCGCTGCTCGCGGCGCTGACCCCCGCAGAGCGGCGGACACTCGCGGACCTGCTGCGGAAACTCGTCGTGGCCGCCGAGGCGGAACCGAGCGCCCAGGCGCCGCCCGCACCGAGAAGGTCCAGGTCGGGCAGGGCGTGATCTGGACCCTCGGCGCCCTTCTTGTTACTCGTCCCAGGCCTGGATCATGGTCTGTTCGGTGATCTTGCCGTCCTTGAGGGTCAGCATCGACTCCGACAGAACGCGCACGCCGTCGGAGTACAGACAGGACTCGCTGAACGCGACGTGATCGCCCTCCATGACACACCCTTCCAGTTTGTGTGTCATGTCGCGGCTGTAGACGTCGTCGAGCATCGCGCCGATCCGCTCCTTGCCGTGCACCACCATGGGGTGGCTGGGTTGCGTGTTGCGGTCGACGATGCGGATCTCGGCGTCGTCCGCGTAGAGCGACAGAAGATCGGCCGCGGAGTTCCCTTCGACGCCACGGCGCAGGGTCTCGCTGGTGAAACCGGTGTTTGCGGCAGTGCCCATGGTGACCTCCTTCGAGGGCCGCGGCCCGAGGAGGCACGGGCCGCGCAGGGCCTCTTCCTACGAGACTCCTCCGCCCCGGCGGCCACGGCAAGCGCAGTACGGGCGCTCCGCCTGACGGGTGAGCGGTGCCGGGCGGCCGTGTCCGGGAGCGCTCGCCGGGCGTTGCTGACAACATGATCTCAACTCGACGTATCGTCGCCGCCGTCGGTCTCGCCGTCGGCGTCACCGGTCTCGCCGCTCCCCTCGCGAACGCGGCCGGCGCGGCCGCCCAGGACGCGAGCCCGCTCAGCCCGATGGCCACGCTCGACTCGCTCGCGGTGAGCGAGATCCCGGCAGAGCACAGGGCCCAGTTGCCGAAGGTCTCCGAGCAGCTCAACAGGGCCAACGACCTCTACCGGCTGAACGAACTGCACCAGGTCACCGACCTCGCCGCGCCCGTCACCGGACTGGTCCCCGCGATCGAGACCTGACCGCTCCCGCACGACCATCGAGGGCCGCCCGGATCACCGGGCGGCCCTCGACGCGTCCTGGGACGTCCCGACCTCGGATGTCCCCTGGCGTCCTGGTGCGGACATCTGCCTCATTCTGCCGTGGCCAGGAACTGCGTGGCCGCCAGTTCCGCGTACAGCGGGTCCCCGGCGACCAGTTCCCGGTGCGTCCCCACGGCCCGTACCCGCCCCGCGTCCATCACGACGATCCGGTCGGCCGTCGTCACCGTCGACAACCGGTGCGCGACGACCAGCACCGTGGTCGTACGCGCCACGTCCGCCACCGTGTCCCGAAGGGCCGCCTCGTTCACCGCGTCCAGCTGGGAGGTGGCCTCGTCCAGCAACAGCAGCCGAGGCCGCCGCAGCAGCGCCCGTGCGATCGCCACCCGTTGCCGTTCACCGCCCGAGAGCTTGGTCCCGCGATGGCCGACCAGCGTCTCCAGCCCGGCGGGCAGCCGCGCCACCAGCCCGTCCAGCCGGGTCGTCTTCAGGACGCGGGTCACCGCGTCCTCGGCCGCGTCGGGATTGCCCAGCAGCAGGTTCTCGCGCAGTGACCCCGACAGCACGGGCGCGTCCTGCTCCACGTACCCGATCGCGGAGCGCAGGTGCGGCAGTTCCCACTCCGCGAGATCCCGCCCGTCCAGCGTCACGACCCCGGACTCGGGATCGTAGAACCGCTCGATCAGCGAGAACACCGTCGTCTTCCCGGCTCCGGACGGCCCGACGAAGGCCGTCAGCCCCCGGGCCGGCACCTCGAAGGAGACGCCGTGGTGGACGTAGGGCAGATCGTCGGCGTAGCGGAACCGGACGTCCGTGAAGGCGACGGCGGCGGGTTCCGCCCCGGCGGCGGGCAACGGCGCCGCGGGCGCGGCCGGTTCGGCGGGCAGCCGCAGCGCCTCCTGGATCCGGGCGAGTGCGGCGGCGCCCGTCTGGTACTGCGTGATCGCCCCGACGACCTGCTGGATCGGGGACATCAGATAGAAGACGTACAGCAGGAAGGCCACCAGGGTGCCGACGCCGATCGCCCCGGTGGCTACCCGGGCGCCGCCCGCCGCGAGCACGGTGATGAACGCGATCTGCATCGCGAGTCCCGCCGTGTTGCCCGCGGCCGCCGACCACTTGGCGGCCCGCACGCTCTGCCGCCAGGACTCCTCGGCGGCCGCGTGCAGGGTCCGCTCCTCGCGGTGCTCGGCACCGGACGCCTTCACCGTGCGCAGCGCGCCGAGGATCCGCTCCAGCGAGGCACCCATCACGCCGACCGCGTCCTGAGCCTGTCGGCTCGCCCGGTTGATGCGCGGCACGATCACCCCGAGGACCGTGCCCGCGGCCAGGATCACCGCCAGCGTGACCCCCAGCAGCACCGGATCGACCAGGGCCATCATCACCACGGTCGCCACCAGCGTGAGCCCGCCGGTGCCCAGGCCCACGAGGGAGTCGGTGGTGACCTCGCGCAGCAGTGTGGTGTCCGAGGTGATCCTGGCCATGAGGTCGCCGGGTTCGGTGCGGTCCACGGCGGTGATGCGCAGCCGCAGCAGATACGACGACAGGGCGCGCCGCGCGCCGAGGACCACCGACTCCGCGGTGCGCCGCAGCACGTACGAACCCAGCCCGCCGATCGCCGCGTTGGCGATCACCAGCCCTGACATGGCGATCAACGCCCAGGTGATCGTGCGGTCGTGGGAGAGGTCCTCGATCAACTTCCGTGCAACCAGGGGCAGCAGGAGGCCGGTGACGCCCGTCAGGAGCGAGAGCGCGGCACCCGCCAGCAGGGTCCAGCGGTGCGGCCGTACGTAGTCGAGGAGCAGTCGCCAGGTGGGCGGGCCGGGCGTGGTCTCGGTGGTGCCCACGGCGCTCCTTCGGGGTCGGCGGTGGAGAACTTCAGGCTACGTCGGCGGTCTTCGGTCCTTGTCCGCGGCCTGCCGCGAGGGTGCGGGCGCGAGGGCAACTCCCGCCTGGCGGCGTGACTCGACGGTCAGGCCGTTCGGCCGGGTCGCCTCGGATCGGCGCTCAGGACGTCCCGCCGGGTCGCCGCGGATCGGTGGTCAGGACGGCTGGACCTCCTCGAAGAGGGCGAGGGCAGCGGCCGGGTCCGGGCTCACGAGGCGTTCCAGGCCGGCCGTGGTGATCTCCGCCCACCTCGCCGCCCGTGCCCACATCCGTTCCTCGAAGGCGCGGACAGCGTCGTCCAGATCCTCGGGATCGGCGGCGACGGCCTCGGCCAGTTCCGCGCCCTCCAGCATCGCGAGGTTGGCGCCCGCGCCCAGGGGAGGCATCAGATGGGCTGCGTCGCCGAGCAGAGTCACCCCGCGCACATGGGGCCAGGTGTGGCCCACCGGCAGGACGTGGAGGGGACGGTGCACGAAGGCGGTGCCGTGGCGGAGCAGGTCGAGCACCGGGTCGGCCCAGCCGTCGAACAGCGCCAGCAGGCTCGCGCGCAGGGCCTCGACGTCGGCGGGGTCCAGGTGCGCGTGCCAGTCCTGCGGCGCACGGAACTTGGCGTACACCTTCACATGGCCGCCGCTGTTGCGCTGCGCGGTGAGGCTGCGGTTCACGCCGTACACCGCCACCGAACCGTCGCCGATCAGCCGGGCGAGGCCGGGGTGGCGGCGGTCGACGTCGTCGAGGGAGGTCTCGACCGTGGTGACGCCGGTGTAGTGCGGCGTCGCCGACGAGACGGCCGGGCGGACCCGCGACCAGGCGCCGTCCGCGCCGACCACGAGGTCGTACGTCTCCGGCGGCCCGTCCGCGAACTCGATCCGCACGCCGTCCCGCGTCCCCGGCAGCACCTTCGTCACACCCCGCCCCCACTGGATTTCCAGCGGGCCGTGCAGCAGGTCGCGCAGGTGCTTGCGGTCGATCTCGGGATTGGCCTGCTCGTCCGGGGCGGGCCGCCAGTCGCGCAGGACGGTGCCGTCGGTGTCCAGGATGCGCATGGCCTGTCCCTCGGGGCGGGACAGCTTCCGGAACTCTGCCAGCAACCCCGCCTTGTCCAGCGCGAGTTGGCCCATCCCTTCGTGCAGGTCCAGTGTGCCGCCCGGGGGACGGGCGTCGGGGGAGGGGTTGCGTTCGAAGAGAGCGACGGAGTGGCCGTGGCGGTGCAGGACACGGGCGAAGGTGAGGCCGCCGGGACCGCTCCCGACCACGGCGATGCGATGTCTCATGTCGATACACTGTATTGAGGCGCTACGCCGTATCGCAACAGTACGATGTCGCCATGACTGTGTGGGACCGACCGGAGCCGCCGCCGCGCCCCGTGCCGCTCGACCGGGAGCGGATCGTCGCCGCCGCCGTCGCGCTCGCCGACGAGGGCGGCCTGGAGGCGGTGTCGCTGCGCAAGGTCGCCGCCCGGCTGAACGCCGGACCGATGCGGCTGTACGGCTTCATCGCCACGAAGGAGGAGCTGTTCGACCTCATGATGGACGAGGTCCAGGCCGAGATCCTCCCCGAGGAGCGGCCCGGCGACTGGCGCGAGGCGCTGAGCGGTCTCGCCCACCGCACCAGGCGGGCCGCGCTCCGGCACGAGTGGCTGGCCGACCTGCTCGGCGGCCGCCCGAGCCCGGGCCCGAACGGTCTCGCCGTGACCGAGTCCACCCTGGCCGCCCTGGACGGACTCGCCGACATCGACACCGTCATGCGCGCGGTGGAGACGGTCGGTTCCTACTTCACCGGCGCGATCAGGCGCGAGATCGCGAACCTGCGGGCCGAGCGCGCCACGGGTCTGAGCAAGCGGGAATGGCAGCGCGCCTCCGGCCCCCATCTGACGAAGATGCTGGCCACGGGTCGCTTCCCGGCCCTGAGCAAGGCCGTGTACGACGGCACGCACGTGGACGCCGAGACCTCCTTCACGACGGGCCTGGAGTGGGTGCTCGACGCGGTGGCCGCCAAGCTCGACCACCCCTGACCCGACCGGCGCCCGATCAGGTCACCCGCTTGCCCCCAACGCCCCGGCCTGCGGGAATCGGTGCCGTTACCGATCATTCGCGCGTAGGGTCGGAGGGACGTACACCGGGCGACGGAAGGGGTCAGGCCATGGCGCAGGAGGTACGCGGAGTGATCGCACCCGGCAAGGACGAGCCGGTGCGGGTGGAGACGATCGTGGTGCCGGATCCGGGCCCCGGGGAGGCCGTCGTACAGGTGCAGGCCTGCGGGGTCTGTCACACCGACCTGCACTACAAGCAGGGCGGGATCAACGACGACTTCCCCTTCCTGCTCGGCCATGAGGCGGCCGGGGTCGTCGAGTCGGTCGGCGAGGGGGTGACCGATGTCGCGCCCGGCGACTTCGTGATCCTCAACTGGCGTGCCGTGTGCGGCAACTGCCGGGCCTGTCTGCGGGGACGGCCCTGGTACTGCTTCAACACGCACAACGCGCGGCAGAAGATGACCCTCACCGACGGCACCGAGCTCTCGCCCGCCCTGGGTATCGGCGCCTTCGCCGAGAAGACCCTGGTCGCCGCCGGACAGTGCACCAAGGTCGACCCGTCGGCCTCCGCCGCGGTCGCCGGGCTCCTGGGCTGCGGGGTGATGGCCGGCATCGGCGCCGCGATCAACACCGGCAACGTCGGCCGCGGCGACACCGTCGCCGTCATCGGCTGCGGCGGCGTCGGCGACGCGGCGATCGCCGGGTCCAACCTCGCGGGCGCGGCCCGGATCATCGCCGTGGACATCGACGACCGCAAGCTGGAGAAGGCCCGCACCATGGGCGCCACCCACACCGTCAACTCCCGCGAGAACGACCCCGTCGAGGCGATCCGCGAACTCACCGGCGGCTTCGGCGCCGACGTCGTCATCGAGGCGGTCGGCCGCCCCGAGACGTACCAGCAGGCCTTCTACGCCCGCGACCTCGCCGGCACCGTCGTCCTCGTCGGCGTACCCACCCCGGAGATGAAGCTGGAGCTGCCGCTTCTCGACGTCTTCGGGCGCGGCGGCTCGCTCAAGTCGTCCTGGTACGGCGACTGCCTGCCCTCCCGTGACTTCCCGATGCTGATCGACCTGCACCTGCAAGGCCGCCTGGACCTGGAGGCGTTCGTGACCGAGACCATCCAACTCGACGAGGTGGAGAAGGCGTTCGAGCGCATGCACCACGGCGACGTCCTGCGTTCGGTGGTGGTGCTCTGATGGCCGCCCGCATCGAACGCCTCGTCACCTCAGGGCAGTTCAGCCTCGACGGCGGCACCTGGGACGTCGACAACAACGTCTGGATCGTCGGCGACGACCACGAGGTGATCGTCATCGACGCCGCCCACGACGCCGACGCCATCCTCGAGGCGGTCGGGGACCGCAGGCTGACCGCGATCGTCTGCACCCACGCCCACAACGACCACATCGACGCCGCGCCCGCCCTCGCCGAGCGCACCGGCGCCACGATCTGGCTGCACCCCGACGACCTGCCCCTGTGGAAGCAGACCCACCCCGACCGCGACCCCGACGCACATCTGCGCGACGGCCAGGTCATCGAGGCCGCGGGCGCCGACCTCCAGGTGCTGCACACTCCGGGGCACGCGCCGGGCGCGGTCTGCCTCTACGACCCCGGCCTCGGCACCGTCTTCACCGGCGACACCCTCTTCCAGGGCGGCCCGGGCGCCACCGGCCGCTCCTTCTCCCACTTCCCTACGATCATCGACTCGATCCGCGACCGGCTGCTCGCCCTGCCGCCCGAGACGAAGGTCCTCACCGGCCACGGAGACCCGACGACGATCGGCGCCGAGGCCCCGCACCTCCAGGAGTGGATCGCCCGTGGCCACTGACGGCGTCGTGCCCCTGAACGGCGTGAACGTCCTGCACTGCGCCCCGGACGGACCGCCTCTGGACGGCGAGCGGGCCGCTCTCGACCTGATCGGCGACGCGATGGGCCGTGACGCCGAGGTGGTCGCCGTACCCGTGGCACGGGTCGGCGAGGAGTTCTTCCGGCTGCGGTCGGGCGTCGCCGGCGCGGTCATGCAGAAGTTCGTGACCTACCAGGTCCGTCTCGCCGTCGTCGGCGATGTCACCCGCCACACCGACGCCAGCACGGCCCTGCGCGACTTCGTGCACGAGACGAACCAGGGCCGCCACATCTGGTTCCTGCCGGATCTGGACACCCTGGACGAGAGGCTCCGCGCGTCCGGGTGACCCTTCCGTAAATCACGACAGAGGCTGTCCGGTTTCCCGGCGATGCTCGACTCCACATCGCGCACAACGGGAGGTCGGACATGCCACAGCCGCTGAGGGACAAGATCGCGCTGGTCGCCGGGGCGACACGGGGAGCGGGGCGCGGGATCGCCGTCGAACTCGGGGCGGCGGGCGCCACCGTCTACGTCACCGGACGCAGCACCCGCGCCGGCCGTTCCGAGTACGACCGCCCCGAGACCCTCGAGGACACCGCCGACCTGGTCACCGCGGCCGGCGGCCACGGCATTGCGGTCCCCACCGACCACCTGGACCCGGCGCAGGTCCGCACCCTCGTCGACCGCGTCGCCGACGAGCAGGGCCGCCTCGACGTCCTCGTCAACGACATCTGGGGCGGCGAACACCTCTTCGCGTGGGACGCCCCGGTGTGGGAGCACGACCTCGACAAGGGCCTGCGGCTGCTCAGGCTCGCCGTCGAGACCCACGCGATCACCAGCCACCACGCCCTGCCCCTGCTGCTGCGCCGGCCCGGTGGCCTGGTCGTCGAGATGACCGACGGGACCGACGCCTACAACCGCGAGAACTACCGCGTGTCCTTCTTCTACGACCTGGCCAAGACATCCGTGCTGCGCATGGCCTTCGCCCTCGGCCACGAACTCGGCCCGCGCGGCGCCACCGCCGTCGCGCTCACGCCCGGCTGGATGCGCTCGGAGATCATGCTCGACACGTTCGGGGTGCGGGAGGAGAACTGGCGTGACGCCCTCGACCAGGTGCCCCACTTCGCCATCTCGGAGACCCCGCGCTATGCGGGCCGTGCCGTGGCCGAGCTGGCCGCCGACCCGGAGGTGTCCCGCTGGAACGGCCTGTCCCTCGACGCCGGCTCCCTCGCCCGGACCTACGGCTTCACCGACCTGGACGGCAGCCGCCCGGACGCCTGGCGCTACCTGGTCGAGGTGCAGGACGCGGGCAAGCCGGCGGACGTGGCCGGCTACCGCTGACGCCGGGGGGGGCCGAGACGTGCGGTGGCATCGGCGGGGGCGGGGGCGGGAGCGGAGCCGGGGAGGTCAGGAGGACCGCACGGGCGGCACCTGCCACCGGACCGCAAGGCCTGGTGGCAGCGCCAGATCGTCGCGTACGGCCGCGTAGTAGCCGTCCCGGCCGTTGCGGTGCCGCTCCAGCAGGACCCGCCACGCCTCGGGATCGCGGGTCCTGTCGCGCAGGAACTGCTCCATCTCCAGCACCACCGTGACCCAGACCCGCGCCTTCTCCACCACCTCGGGACTCCCCAGCAGAAGCAGGGCCTCCCCGTCCGGGTCGCGGGCGAGCGTCGACTCCGCCAGCAGCGGTGCGGCCTCCTCCGGGGAGAGCGGATGCGGGTGCGGGTCGTTGCCGAGGTGGGCCGCCACCCGGCACACCAACGTGATCGTCTTCTTCAGCGTGCGCGCGTAGTCCGAGTACACCCCCAGCCGCCGCTCCTCCCACCGAGCCGCCTGCTCCCGCCGGAACCGCGCCCGATCGCTGCGCACAACGGCCAGATACGAACCGAGAGCACCGACCACCACACCGATGAGCGCGGGCAGTTGCTGTATGAACGCCGACATGACCGCACGCTATCGGCCGACTTGATCAGCCGGGGACTACCTTCGGCCGCATGACGCATACCAAACGCTTCGAGGGACACGGAGTTCTCGTCACGGGTGCGGCCCGCGGCATCGGCGCGGCGACGGCCCGACGGCTGGCCGAGGAGGGCGCGCGGGTCCTGCTCACCGACCGCGACGCGACGGTCGTGGAGAGGACGGCCGCGAGGCTGCGCGGACAGGGACTGGACGCCCGCGCCCTGGCGTGCGACGTCGCCGACCGGGCGGCCGTAGAGGCGGTCGTCGCCCACGCCGTCGAGGTGTTCGGCTCGCTCGACGTCCTCGTCAACTGCGCCGCCCGCTGCACCCCCGAAACCCCGCTCTTCGAGGACGACTCCGACGACGAGTGGGGCCGGGACCTGGACATCACCCTGGGCGGCCCCTATCGCTGCTCACGCGCTGCGCTCCCGCACCTCGTCGCCTCCGGCCGCGGCGCCATCGTCACCATCGGTTCCGTCAACGGCCTCCAGGACTTCGGCAACCACGCCTACAGCGCGGCGAAGGCCGGCCTCGCCTCCCTGACCCGCACGCTCGCCGGGCACGCGGGCCCCCGCGGGGTTCGCGTCAACCTGGTCGCTCCGGGTACGGTGCGTACTTCCGCCTGGGACGGGCGTGAGGACGAGCTCAGTGAGCTGCGACGGCTGTATCCGCTGGGTCGGGTCGGCGAAGCCGAGGACGTTGCCGCCGCCGTAGCCTTCCTGGCCTCCCGCGACGCGGCCTGGATCACCGGGACCACCCTCGTCGTCGACGGCGGCCTCACCGCCGTCAACACCGGCTTCCACACGGCGGTCCACCCCGGCCGTGGTGCCTGACCGGGTCCGGACATTGTCACCGTTCCGTCGCAGGGCGGGCGTCGGTACAACGGACTGGTGCGCCGGGCCGTCTACCTGGTAGAGATCGCACACACGTATTCGAGGGGACAGGGGAAAGGCCATGGGGGACATACGCAGACGAGGTGCCGTCGCGCTCGGGATCACCGGGCTCGTCGCGCCGCTGACGATCGCGCTGGGCGCCGCGCCCGCGCAGGCGGCGAGCTGCACCACGCAGGCGGGCCCGTACCAGAAGCAGGTGGAGAAGTTCCTCGGCCGCCCGGTCGACGGCAAGCAGTCCACCGCCGACTGCAAGGCCATCAAGGCCTTTCAGACCAAGCACGGCATCAGCCCGAACATCGGTTACGCGGGATCCGTCACCTGGGGCGTGATGGACCTCATGACGAAGCAGAAGGCCGTCGGGAGCAACCCCAACCGGGACGGCAAGTGCCCGACCAACAAGGGCCGCATCGCCTGCGTCAACCTCACCCTCCAGCTGAGCTGGATCCAGGACGGTGACCGGCTGGTGTACGGCCCCGTCCCGGTCCGCACCGGCCGCGACGGCTACGAGACCCGCACCGGCCTGAAGAAGATCTACTGGCGTGACAAGAATCACGTCTCCTCGATCTACAACGTGCCGATGCCCTACTCGCAGTTCTTCGACGGCGGCCAGGCCTTCCACTCGGTGAACCTCTCCATGTGGAACCCGCCCGGCTCCCACGGCTGCACCAACATGACCCCGAAGGACGCCAAGAAGTACTGGTCGCTGCTGAAGAAGGGCGACGACGTCTTCGTGTACGGCCGCAAGCCGGGCACCTGAGCGAGCGGGCACCCGGCCCCCAGCCCCTACTGAGGCGCGTCTCCGAAGTCCGGGATCTCCAGCCGCGCTCCACCCTGTCGCGCCGAGTCGTGCGCGATGATGCCCGGCAGGGTGTAGCGGGCCGCCACCCAGGCGTTGACCGAGGGCAGCGTGCGGGTGTTCACGGCGGTCACGAAGTCGTCCACCAGGAAGTGGTGGCTGCCCTCGTGCCCGTTGTGCAGCTGGTCGAAGGCCCTCGGCAGCCGCTCCCGGTCGTGCACCGGCGCCGACCCCGAGGTGAACGCCGCCCGCAGTTCCGGCGCGATGTGCTGGAGCGACGGGTCGTCGGGGGACATGGTGGGCTTGGGCTCGAGGAGTTCGCTGATGTCCTTAACCCCCTTCTTGTCCTGCCACAGCGCGACCGTGGCCAACTGCTCCATGCTCGCCTCGGTCCCGAAGAACCGGAAACGGGACTCCCGGATGTGGGACGGGTAGCCGACCCGCCGGAACTCGTTCGTACGGAACGACCCGCCGCCCGCCACCTCGAACAGCGCGGTCGCGTTGGAGAAGTCGTTGCCGAACCGGCTGACCTCCTTGTCGAACACCCCGTCCCCGCGCTCGTCGACCACGCCGATCGCCGACACGCTCACCGCGTGCGTCTGCCAGGCGCCGAGCACCCCGCCCACCGAGTGCGTGGGGTAGAGCAGCGGGGGATAGCTGGCGGTCTCCTTCCACTTCTCGCCGCCGCTGTACTGGTACGCCTCGTAGAACCCGAGGTCCATGTCGTGGACGTAGTCGCCCTCGGCGTAGAAGAGCCGCCCGAAGGCGCCCTCGGCGATCTGGTTGCGGGCGTGCACGGTCGCGGGGTTGTACTGGCTGGTCTCACCCATCATGTACGTCAGACCGGTGGCCCGGACCGCGTCGATGATCGCCGCTATCTCCTCCGTGGTGATCGCCATCGGGACCGCGGAGTACACGTGCTTGCCCGCGTGCAGACCCTGGAGCACCAGGGGGCCGTGCGTCCAGCGCTGGGTGAAGATCGCGACCGCGTCGACCTCCTTCGACTCCAGCATCGCCTCGTACGACGGGAAGGTGCCGGCGAGCCCCTGCGCGGCGGCGAGCTGCTCGGCCCGCTCGGGCAGCAGATCGGTGACGTACACGTCGCCGACGCCGGGATGGGCCTGGAACAGCGTGGCGAACTGGCCGGAGAACTGGCCGGCGCCGACGATGCCGAGAGAGAACGTCATGGAAGGCATGCCCTTCGAAGGTCGAGTCACTGGTCGGGAATCAGATTGATCTGGTCGGTGGTCCGCTCGAGGCTGTCCAGGGAGGTGCCGTTGCCGTAGATGTCCCGCATTTCCGGATGCATCGACGCGTACACGGTGCGATGCCCAACAGTCTGTCCACCAGGCCGGCGAGGAACAGGCCGAACACCTTGTTCCGCTCCGTCCTCTGCTTCGTCCGCATCCCCTCGGCGCCGCCGAGGGGCGGACGCGACGGAGGCGATGGTCATCGGGGGACTCCCTCGTCTGCGGGGGCTCGTCCCCGGCCACTTACTTTTGTCGCGGAAGAATCAAAGCGTCAAGGGTCGGGAAGCTTCTTTCTGGGGCCGAGGTGAGGGTCGTATCTTGGCCATGTTGGTTTTATGGCAAAAGAAATCCGTGGGAGTCTGACCTTCATGACCGCAGTAGCTGCCAGCTGGCTCCCCCTGAGCGCGGGCGAACGCTCGGTGGCCATCGAGGTGCTCGTCCACGGCCCGTTGTCGCGCACCGAACTCGCCCGCCGCCTCGACCTGTCCGCCGGCAGCCTCACCCGGCTCACCAAGCCCCTCATCGAGTCGGGTCTGCTGATCGAGGTCCCCGAGGCGGGCACCCCGGCCGAGGTGCGCCAGGGACGCCCCTCCCAACCCCTCGACGTGGTCGCGGAGTCCGGCTCCTTCCTCGGCTTCAAGATCACCGAGGACATGGTCTACGGCGTCGTCACCACCCTCAGGAGCGACATCGTGGCCCGCCACGACCGGCCCCTGACCAGCCATGACCCCGCCGAGGTCGCCGACCTGCTCGCGGAGATGGCGGACGAGCTGGCTCGCGAGCACCCGCGTCCCGCGGGCATCGGCATCGGGGTCGGCGGCCTGGTCCACCAGCGTGCCGTGGTGGGCGAGTCCCCGTTCCTGCACTGGCGGGACGTGCCGCTGGGTGAACTCGTCGAGGAGCGCACGGGGTTGCCCGTGGTCGTCGAGAACGACGTGGCCGCCCTCGTGGAGGCCGAGACCTGGTTCGGCGCCGGGCGCGGCCTCGAGCGCTTCGTCGTCCTGACCATCGGCGCGGGTATCGGCTACGGCCTGGTCCTCGGTGGCCGACGCGTCCCCTATGCCGAGGAGGACCGCGGCTTCGGACGGCACTGGATCATCGACCCCAACGGCCCGCTCACCCCCGAGGGCGCCCGCGGCAGCGCCGTCTCCCTGCTCACCATCCCCAGCATCCGCTACCAGGTGCGGGCCGCCACCGGCCGTGACCACAGCTACGAGGAGATCCTCGCCCTCGCGGCGGCCGGCGAGCCCATGCCCGCCCGTGTCGTCGACGAGGCCGGACGCGCCCTCGGGGTCCTGGTCGCCCAGATCGCCAACTTCGCCATGCCGCAGAAGATCCTGCTCGCCGGGGAGGGGGTCGGACTGATGGACGTGGCCGCCGAGACCGTCGAGGACACCGTCCGCGTCCACCGCCATCCGCGGGCCGCCCCGGTCGACCTGGAGACCAAGGTCTCCGACTTCCACGACTGGGCCCGGGGGGCCGCCGTACTGGCGATCCAGGTGCTGGTCCTGGGTGTGGCCGACGTGTGAAGCAGGCCACAACCCTTGACAGGAACGCGTGTTGACAGATG
The DNA here is from genome assembly GCF_000719505.1 of Streptomyces sp. NRRL B-3229. Classification (NCBI taxonomy): domain Bacteria; kingdom Bacillati; phylum Actinomycetota; class Actinomycetes; order Kitasatosporales; family Streptomycetaceae; genus Streptomyces; species Streptomyces sp. NRRL B-3229. Next base: position 244,303 of record NZ_JOGP01000018.1, read on the forward strand.
GACGTGATCAGTAACACGGTCCGTTATGTCCTTTTCTGGCGTGATTACTCACGGCGCCTTCACTTCCGGAGCCGTATGCTTCACACCATGTCCACCACCGTTGAACCCGTTACCGATCGATCGGCCGACGAGGTCAACGAGGAGATCCGGGCCCTGTGGCGCCGGGCGGGCGGGACACTGAGCGGCGAGCAGCGTGAGGAATACCAGCGCCTCGTCCTGGAGTGGGCCGCGGCCGCTCCCCAACCGGTCCCGGCGGCCTAGCCCCGAGAACCCCTCGGGGCATCACCGCCCCGCCCCCGGGCACCCCTGACGGGACGGCCCCTCTCCTCGCACTGACCTCAGCGGTCTGCTGAGGCATCGTCGATTTCACCTACCACCGCCGACCCGACGGGATGCTGCTCGTCGGCGTCGGCGTCGGCGTCGGCGTGGGCGTCGGGGCGGGCCGCCGCCGTACTAGTGGTCCTGCCGCCCGCCTCGCTCGGCTTCCGCCTGCTCCTGCTTGCCGCCCGACGGCAATTGCCGTCGGGTGCAGTCGTGCTCGCCCGCGCTACCCGGCCCTCCCCGTGATTCTCGGACGGACCGGGTCTGCGCAGCGTGGGACGACCCGTGGCTCAGCCCCAAGTCGCCGAGTAGTAGCGCTGATACGCCTTGCGGTCCTGTTCCGAGCGGATGTAGCGGGCCGCCACCAGGGCGATCAGGCTGCCTCCGACGACCAGCAGGCCCGGACCGACGTTGCGGGTGTCGGTGAGGCGGCTCAGGAACGGGGTGCCCTCGGCCCCCGCGACCGTGGCCGAGGAACCGGGTGAGGCGCCGCCGGGTGCGATCGCGCCCTGTGCCGAAGTGGCCGACGGCGCGGGGGAGGCCCCACCGGCCGCGGCCGGGTTCGACACGATCAGCTGCATGCCGAGATCCTTGAGCGCCTTGGTCACCGGCTCGAAGAACGTCGTCCCGCCCTGCGTGCAGTCACCGCTGCCGCCCGAGGTGATGCCGAGCGCGATCCCCTCCGAGAACATCGGCCCCCCGCTGTCCCCGGGCTCCGCGCACACGTTGGTCTCGATCAGCCCGGTGACCGTGCCCTCCGGATAGTTCACGGTCGCGTTGACCGAGGTCACCTGCCCGTCGTGCAGCCCGCTGGTGCTGCCGCTGCGGAACACCCGCTGCCCGATGGACGGGTCGCCCGACCCGGTGATCTGCACACCCTTGCCGTTCCCGATGAACACGACGCCGGCTCCGTCGCCGGCCTTCCCGTTGGCGTACTGCACCAGCGAGTAGTCGTTGCCCGGGAAGTTCTGGGTGACCGTCTTGCCCAGCTGGTTGGTGCCGCCGGTGTCCGCGAACCACACCGAACCGGTGGGGCCGCAGTGCCCGGCCGTCAGGATGAAGTCGCTCTGGCCGTTGGTCACGTTGAAGCCCGCCGAACAGCGCCCGCCGGTCGACAGGATCGGCTGCGCCCCGTTCAGGCGGGGCGTGAACGTGCCCGCGGTGCGCTCCGTCTTCACAAAGCCGCCGATGCCGTCCGCGACCTTCTTCATGCCGGCCCAGTCGGACGCCGAGACGGTGCTGTCGCCCTGCACCACCACCTGGTTGGTGCGGTAGTCCATGGACCACGCCGTCCCCGCGACCCGCGGTGCCGAACGCAGCGTCTTCGCCGCCGACTTGAGCTCGTCCATGCTGTGCCGGACTACCTTCGCCTCGGCCCCCGCCGCGCGCACCTCGGCGGCCGCCTTCGCGTCGGTGACCGCGACGACGGGCTTGCCGTCGGCACGGATCCAGGTGCCCGCCGTACGGGCGGAACCGAGCCGCGCCACGATGTCCGTCCCCGTCTCCCCGGCCTGCTGCGCGAAGGTGCGCGGCGGCGCGGTGGCGGGAGGTTCGCTGGCGACGGCCCGCGTGACCATCGTGCCTCCCAGGAGGAGTCCGCCGACTGCCGCCAGCCGTGTCACCCGCCGGACGACCCGTCGTCGTGCGTGCCTCATGCATGGCTCCAAACCAGAACAAGCGGTGTCAGCACCGCGGGGCCCTCCGGTCGTTGAGTGCCCTCCTTTGCATACGGCGCCGGAGCCGGGCGCGTTCACGGCAGTTGGTGTTCCTGTGGCAAAGACGGCGAACTTCCTCGACGCGTCCCGTCCCGCACAGCGGTGTCGTCGGTGAGGACGAAGTCGCGTGCGTCGAACCGGCCCACCGCGCTGCGCAGCCGGCCGGTCGACCAGGGCCAGCTGAAGCTGTTGCGGCCGTTGGCGTCGAGGTAGTAGCTGCGGCATCCGCCGGAGTTGTAGACGGTGCCGGCCAGGGCGGCCTGGAGCCGCGCGTTGTACGCGGACTGCACCTCCTCGCGCACCTCGATCGCCGCCCGACTCTCCTGCCGTGCGGCTGTGATGGCGCCCAGGACGAGGTCGAGCTGTGCCTCCAGGATGGCGAATGCCGACGAGTGCCCGGTTCCCAGACCGGGGCCGAGGAGCAGGAAGGCGTTCGGGAAACCGGCGACGACGGTGCCGAGATATGCCTCGGGGGAGCCCTGCCAGTGGTCGGCGAGGGTGCGGCCGGAGCCGTCGCGGACCAGGCCCGCGAGCGGGGTGTCGAGGATGTGGAAGCCGGTGCCGAGGATGATCGCGTCCACCTCGGCGGAGCTGCCGTCCGTGCCGCGCACGGTGCTGCCGTCGACAGCGTGCACGGCCGCCGCGTGCACCTCGACCTGCGGCCTGGTCAACGCGGGGTAGTAGTGGTTGGAGAACAGGATGCGCTTGCAGCCGATGGTGTAGTCCGGGGTCAGCTTGCTGCGCAGCGCGGGATCGCGCACGGTGGCGCGCAGATGGGCCCGGGCGACGGCCTGGACGCCCCGCATGAGGCCGGGCCGCCGGAACCCGTGTCCCAGCGCCTCCATGACCCGGTACTCCAGCCCGGCCAACGCGGCCCGCGCTCCGGGCACATGGCCCATCGCCCACCGTTCGGCCCTCGGCAGACGGTGGTCCGGCTTGGGCAGCACCCACTGGGCGGTGCGCTGGAACAGATGGAGCCGTGCCACGTCCGGGACGATCCGCGGGACGAACTGCACGGCGGAGGCACCGGTCCCGAGCACCGCGACCCGCTTGCCGCGAAGGTCGTAGGCGTGGTTCCAGCGCGCGGAGTGGAACACCTCGCCCGGGAACCCGTCGAGACCGGGCACGTCCGGGACGAGGGGCTCGTTCCACGGACCGGCACCGGCGATCAGGAACCGGGCGGTGAACTCCCCGGCGTCGGTGCGGACCCGCCACCGCGCCGGACCGGGCTGCCACCGCGCTTCGGTGACTCGCACCCCGAACCGGGTGTGCTCACGCAGCCGGTACGTGTCGGCGACCCGCTTCACGTAAGCGAGGATCTCCGGCTGGTGCGCGTAGACCCGTGTCCAGCGGGGGTTCGGGGCGAAGGAGTAGCTGTAGAGGCGGGACGGGACGTCGCACTGGCAGCCGGGGTAGGTGTTGGCCCGCCAGGTGCCGCCGAAGTCGCCGGCCGCCTCGATGATCAGGAAGTCCCGGATGCCGGCCGCGCGGAGCCTCGCCCCGGCGCCGACCCCGGATATCCCGGCGCCCACGACGAGGACCTCGACATGGGTGCTCATGCCGCCACGCTCCTTAGGGTTGCTCATGCCGTCACGCTCCTTTCGAGAGCCCGCTCGACGCGGTCGGGGGCGGTGCGCAGGGCGGCGTCGAGGACGGCCGGGAGGGGCCGCGGGTCCATGAAGTTGGCGCCCATCACCGCCAGTTCCTCGGCGCCCGGCTCGACCCGGACGACGCGACAGCCCGCCGCACGGAGGATGCGTTCCTCCCGGTCGACGGTGCGGGTCATCCACCGGCGCAGCACCCGTTCGAGTCGGCTCAGGCCGGTGGCGGGCGCGCCGCCCGAGGTTGACATGGGGGCCACGATCACCACCTCGTCCAGCCCGAGGGGTGCGAGGAGGTCCGCCGACGTGGGCGATACCGCTCCGCCGTCCAGATAGGTCCGTCCGCCGATCCGCACCGGCGGGAACCAGCCAGGGATCGCCCAGGACGCGGCGAGCGCGGTCCCGAGATCCGTCCCTGGTGACCCCGGCGCGCCGAACGGGATCCGGCGGCCCGTGCGGGTGTCCGCCGCGACGAGCCAGGTGTCCGTGGCGTCCGGCCATGGCCGTCCGTCCGTCAGTGCGGCACCGAAGCGGCGCAGCCAGTGCGCGTCGCCCCGGCCGCGCGGCAGCAGCCCCACCAGGCCCGACCCCGGCGACACCCTTCCCCGTACCGCGGCCGCGACCAGCCCCGCCCCCGGCAGCGCGGGCAGCGGCACCGGCGGCAGCGGGCCCGGGTGCGTGCGGACGTGCGCGCGCAGCACCGGATCCGCGCCGCGCTCTCCCCGTATCGCCGTGAGCAGGTCGGCCGGGGATCGTCCGCACCCGAGAGCGGACGCGACCTCGGCCCCCGCGGAGGTCCCCACCAGCACCTCGGCGGTCCGGGTGTCCCAGTCCAGCGCGTCCTCTACGGCGGCGAGCGCGGCGACCGTCCAGACGAAACCGAGGGTGCCGCCGCAGCCGATCACCAGAGCACGTCGTGGAGCCATGGATTCTCCCGGTATTCAGATCTCAAGGGAATCCGGAAGCTAGCGGTATTCTGCGTGCGTGGCAAGACTGACCCGGGCCGAGAGCCAGGCCCGCACCCGCGAACACGTCCTAGAGACCGCGCACGAGCTCTTCCTGCGCGACGGCTTCACCGCCACCTCCATCGAGCGGGTCGCCGAGGCCGCCGGGTACTCGAAAGGCGCGGTGTACTCCAACTTCGCGACGAAGAACGACCTCTGCCTGGCCGTTCTGGACCGCATCGCCCTGCGGCAAGTGGCCCTGATCGCCGCGGAGATGGCAGGTGCCGACGGCATCGAGGAGCGGCTGGCCGGGTTCGCGCGCTGGGCCGAGCAGCACATCGGCGACAGCTCGTGGACCGCGCTGGAGGTGGAGTTCGCCACCGCCAACCGCCGCGACGCACAGGTCTGCGAACAGCTCGCCCAGCGGCGGCAGGCGGTCACCGCGGCCCTCGCCGACCTCATCCGCACCCAGGTGCGGGAACTGGGCGTGACCCCGAGCATGGCCCCCGACACGGCCGCTCTGATCCTGCTCGCCCTGGGGATCGGCATCGGTGTCCAGCGGGCCTTCGACCCAACGGTCCCGGTGCAGCCGGTCATCGACCTGCTCGGCCGGTTCCTGGTCGAGTGACCTTCCGAGGGGACCGCGCCTAGACTTCCGTCATGGACGACACGCCGCTGGAGCGGCTCGGCGCGGGCAAGTACCTTCTGCTGACCAGCTTTCGGAAGAACGGCACTCCGGTCGCCACCCCGGTGTGGGTGGTCAGGGACGGGGACACGCTCGGTGCGTGGTCGGCCGCCGACGCCTGGAAGGTGAAGCGGATCAGGGCCCGCGCGGATGTCCTGGTCGGCCCCTGCGACGTACGCGGCAACCCGACCGGTGACCAGATCCCGGCCACCGCGGAGATCGTCGATGCGGCGACCACCGGACGCTACCGGCAGCTCCTGGCCCGGAAGTACGGCGTCCTGGGCCGGCTCACCCTCCTCGGCAGCAGACTGCGACGGGGACGGGAGGGCACGGTCGGCATCCGCGTGACCCTGTGAAGCGAATGGGACCTCGGGAAGCCGGCGTGACCTCGTGAGCGAGCGTGAGCCGGGGACGCCGGTGTGACCTCGCGAGGTGTGTGTGGGGGCGGGGGGGGGAGCCGGTACGACTTCGCGAAGCGAGTGTGAGCGGCTCAAGCCGGTGCGACCTCGCGAAGCGCGGGGCCCGGGCACTCCGGGCCCCGCGCGAGAGGGCGGTCACGAACCCTCGCCGTCGCGCCTACGGCTGGTCGAGCACCGTACCCGTCAGCACCGGCCGGTCGGGCAGCGGTCGGGCATTGCGGTCGGTCATCGCGAGGCGCATCGACTCCGTCGGCTCGGCCACCTGGTCGCGGACGGTCGGCGTCACGAAGTCCACGCCGGTGCTGCCCGCGGGGATGGTCAGCCACGCCCACAGGCTCGCGTCGGACAGCCGGCGCTCGGGGTCGGGCTCCTCACCCGACCAGTCCTTGAGCCACTGCGGGTCCACGTCCTTGGTGGACAGTTCGGCGCCCTCGGTGACCGGGAGGACCCGCACCGGCTGCCAGAGGTCCACCGCGGCGGGTGCGTCGATGGACAGCCTCCAGGACAGCGTCCCGCCCTCGGTGACCCGGTCCACGACCGGCGACAGGGTGATCACCGGCTCGGGGTCGTCGTTCTCGACGGTGAGCCCGCCGCGGTGCTTGCCCACGACGGAGTTGTGGACGGCCTTGACCGCGATGTCGTGCTCCACGTCGTCGCCGTAGTCGGTGTCGCCCTTCACCTTGACCGGCACGTCGATCGCGTGACTGCCGGGCCGTACCGTCACCAGCCTGCTCTTGGCCCGCCCGCTGCCCGGCTCGATGACGTACACCCGGACCTGACCGCTGCCGTGCCCGGAGATCCGCACCGGGATCCGGTAGGTGCGGGTGCCCGAGTCGCCCTCCTTGACGAGGGTGCGGCCCACGTCGACGCGGGTCAGCGCGGCGGCCTTGACGGCGGGGGTGCCCGGCGCCCAGCCCCAGGCGTCCATCAGCCAGGCCTGCCCGGACCGCGAACGGGGCGTCAGCTCAAGGGACTTGACGTGCCGGAGGTCGAGCCCGGCCCGGGTGGCCGCCGTCAGCGGGACGCGCAGCTCCTGCGCCCAGTAGGACGCGGTCCGGTCGGAGCCCGGCAGGCCCGCCAGCTGGGCCCGGCCCAGCGTCGCCCGGCGCCCCGCGGAGTCGGTGACGGACACGTCGAACTTCGTGCCGGTGGTGTTCGGCGGTACGAAGACCCGCAGCGCCAGCTGCCGGGACCCGTGGAGGGAGAGCGGCCTGGCGGGGGTGACGCGGGCGGGTGTGCCGGGTGCGGACCACTTCAGGGCCACCGCGCTGCGGCCGGTCTCCTTCTCCGTCTCCCACCACGCGAAGTGCGGCGACGAGCCGGCGGTCGCCGGGTTCAGACAGGCCACGGCCGGGTTCGGGTCGACCGCCGAGCACAGCCGGGCACCGGCCACCTTGGCGCCGCCGTCCGGCAGGAAGCCGCCGGTGCGGCGGCCGCCGACGGCGTGGGCCAGCACCCGGGCCGGGTCGGCGGAGGGCGCCCGCCTGCCGGAACCGTCGAGCAGCGGAAGCACCCGGTCGTCCCCGGCGACGAAGAGCCGGGCCGCCGCCGCGATGTAGGTGGCGCCCGCCTTGTGCTGCTGCTTGGCGGTCAGCCGGGTCGCCGCTCCCGGCGAGCACACCGGGTCCCTGTGCTCGGGGTCGTCCCCGAAGTCGTCCGCGGCCGGCGCGACGGCCTCGCCCGGGGTCCACTCGCTGTTGAAGAAGTTGTGGTTGGCGCCGACCATGTAGACCGCGCTGTGCAGGGCGGTGCCCCGGCTGACGCCCCGGGTGCCGTCGACGAAGTCCTCGCCCTGGAGGTCGGAGACATCGCCGTCGCAGCCCGGCAGCAGGGTCACGGACGGCACGTCGGCGACCGGATTCTGGCCGAAGATCGTCGGTCCGATCAGCACGGTCCCGCGCACCTTCCAGCGCACCGGGCCGCGGTAGCCGTCCTCGGCCCTGGGCGGCGGGTACAGGCTGTCCATGGCAGCCCGGTTGACGCCCTCGCCGCCGCGCGAGTGGCCGACGAGCAGGACCCTGGACAGGTCCGCCTTCGGCGCCGCGCGCACCACGGCCGGGGCGGTCGTACGGTGGGCGCTCCACTCGGCCCAGCGCGCGAGGTGCTGCCGTACCAGGGAGGAACGGGCCTGTGCGCCGGCGTCCTCGGCCTGCCAGTCCTGGGCGTTGATGCCGTTCGCCGCGATCGACACCGTCACATAGCCCTGGGAGGCCAGGAGCCGCTGGTCGCGCAGGTAGCCCTTCTCGCTGGGGATCGGCTTGTAGCCGTCCGTGCAGGGCCAGTCCTGGCTGTCGTTCTCGGTGCCCGGCTTGTAGCAGGTGGAGTGGCGGCCGTGCAGGAACAGGACGAGCGGACGGCTGCCGGTGGCTCCCTTCGGTGCCACGACCTCGGCGCGCATCTCGATGGGAGTGGCGTACCCGGGCAGGCGGACCGGGGCGAGGTCGTACCGGCCGGTGACCGTGCCGTACGGACCGGACTTCCCGGGGTCGACACCGTTCGCCGGGGCCTGCGGGGGGAGTTGCACCCCTCCTGCGCCGGACCGGCGCGGCTCGTCTGCGCCCGCGTCCAACCGCCGTCCCGCGGCGGTCACTTGCAGATCCGTCAGTCCGGCGGATCCGATGTCGTCGAGCGGGAGCCGGAAGGTGCGCCCGTCCTTCGCGGGCTTCGGCACTCCGAGCAGCCGGTTCCCGGTACGGAACTCGACGCGCGCGTCCCCCGTGGGGACGGTCCTGCCGGCGCGCCAGACCAGCTCACGCGCTCCGCTCTTCCCGTCGATCCGCCATCCGGGCGGAAGTCCGTTGCCGTCTTGCGCGCTCAACGGCCCTGTCGACGGCGGCTGTTGGGCTTGCGCCAGTCCGGGCGAGCCCGCCAGGGCCGCCAGTACCGCCACGGCGGTCACGCATATTCGCCGGGCACGGATCAATGGTTCTCTCCTCAAAACCCCGTGCGCAGACGTCCCGTCGGTCCCGGGCGCCTCTCGCGTCCCTTAGGACGGGGCGGAGGCGTCTGTGGGTTGTCTGTGTGTCGGCGGATTTCGCGGGAGAACGACGTGATCAGGCCGACGGGGTCAGGGGAGCGGCGGACGGTCGGCCCCGGCCGCACGTCGGCGGGCCGTCAGCTCCAGGCGCGGTAGGGCTCGTCGACCAGTTGGAAGACCGGCTCGCCGCGGACCGGGTCCTTGGCCGTCGACATCCGGACCCGGTCGCCGCTGTGGATCGCGGCGGGCGGGCCGATGACCCGGCCCCGGACGACGAAGCCCTCGGCCAGCTCGACCAGTGACACATTGCGCGCGGCGGGGGTGTTGCGGTGCACCACGGTGGCGTGGCGGACCGTCCCGACGCCCTCGCTGCGCTCCGTGCGCAGGTCGCCGCCCTGGCAGACCGGGCACAGCAGCCGGTGGTACATCGCCGTACCGCACCAGGTGCAGCGCTGGAAGAGGATCGCGTCCGTGGCCGGGGCGACGGGGTCGAGGAGGCTCGTCGCGGAGCCGCCTGCCGTACGGGCCATGCTGCCTGAGTGGTGGTACACGCTGGTCAACTCCCTGCGCTCGGCCGGAATCGCGCGTGCGCGGAGCACCGGCACGCCTGTGCGCGGCTCCCTGTGCCACCGTGCACGGCGTCAGCGTATGGCACTCAGTGCCAGGAGTAAAGGTACTGGGTACCCCTATCGCTTCCCGGGTTTTCGCCCCCTCGGCCCCGGGGCATCCCCTCTCAGCCCCCGTCGAGCGTGGACTCGATCTCCTGGACCACCCGCCACAACGGGGCGCCGCGGCGGGAGACGATCACCACCACGTCCTCGGACTCCTGGTCGGCGGCCGGCGCGCCGCGTCCCCCGAACGAGCTCCGCACATAGCCGAGCGCGTGCTCCACGGCCTCCTCCGGGTCGTCCTGTCCGTCCGAACGCAGCCAGGAGCGCAGGGCGTTGTTGTGCGCCGCGGCCACGGCGGCGGCGATCACGTCGGCCCGGAGCGTCCCGTCGTGCAGCCCCTTCAGCCGTCCGCGCAGATACGCGGCGAAGGACCGCTCGTAGCGCCACACGACGGACAGTTCGTAGGCGCGCAGGCCCGGAACCTGCTTGGTGAGGCGGTAGCGCTGCACGGAGAAGGTCGGGTTCTCGGTGTACATCCGCAGGACCAGCCGCACCGCCTCGCAGACCCGCTCCACCGGGTCGCACCCGGCGTCGCTGGCGTCGAGGAAGGCCGTCACGTCGGCGAGGCAGCGCTCGTGGTCGGGGAAGACCACGTCCTCCTTGGACGGGAAGTACCGGAAGAACGACCGGCGCCCGACTCCGGCGAGCGCGACGATGTCGTCGACGGTGGTCTGCTCGTAACCCCGTTCCAGGAACAGCCGGAAGGCGGCCGCGACCAGCGCGTCCCGCATGGGGGGCTTGGTGGAGCTCATGGTCGCGAAAGTAGCACCTCGACCCCGGCTGTGGCACTCGGTGCTGTCAAAAGAGGGAACTGAGTGCTGTCTGGGGCGGTGAGGGAGGACCTGGCCGTCGTGCTGAACTCCCTGCCCCGTGGCCCCGTATCTCTCCCCGGGGGACGGCGAAACACCTATGCGCACGGGACGGAAGGAGAAGAGGATGCCCACACCGTCCGACCGAGGGGTGCCGCCGGACGACCGGGCCATCGAGCCCATCCGGGTGCTGCGTCCGCGCCGCACCGACGCGCTCGCGGAGCTGCTCAAAGACCTGCCGCCGGGCCCGTCCGTCGGTTCCGGGCGCCCGGCCGCCGGCTACGAGCCGATCGTGCTGCCCGGCCGCCCGTCGGGGACGGAGGACGCCACCGAGGAGCTGCCGCCGGTCAGGGACGACCCTCGCGTCCGGGACATCCCGCGGGGCCGGGTGCCCGGCCTGCGCCGCACCGCGGTCGCGGCGGCCGTGACCGCCGCCGCGGTGATCGGCTTCGGCGGCGCCCTCCTGCTCACCGACCGCACGGAGAGCACCGCGGTCGCCGCCCCCCGGCCCTCGGCGACCGCCCCCGCGGCCCCGGTACCCACCCCCACCCCCTCGGGCGCCGGCGACCCCGACGGCGCCGGCACCCTGCGCGAGGGGGACAGGGGACCCGAGGTGACCGACCTCCAGGAACGTCTGCGGCACATCCCGAACGTCTACGACAACGGGTCCACCGACGGCACCTACGACGCGACCCTGGCCGCTGCCGTGGCCCGCTTCCAGCTCTGGTACGGCATCCGCGGCGACGAGGACGGTGTGTACGGCGACGACACACGGCACGACCTGGAGTCCCGTACGGGCGGCGGCTGATCGCGGAGGATGGCGGGCATGGACGCTTTCATCGACCGGCTCGACCCCGACATGTGCGTGGTGACCGCCGCCGTGGACGGCGACCGCGCCGGCTGTCTGGTCGGGTTCGCCTGCCAGTGCTCGATCGAGCCCGTGCGGTACGTGGTGTGGCTGTCGAAGGCGAACCGCACCTACCGCGTCGCCCGTACCGCCGACCGCCTCGCCGTCCATCTGCTCACCCGCGAACAGCGGGACCTCGCCGAGCTGTTCGGCGGGCAGACGGGGGACCGCACGGACAAGTTCGCCCAGGTCCGCACGCGGCGGGAGGCCGGCGGGGCCGTCGTGCTGGAGGACGCGGCGGCCTGGTTCGTCGGCACGGTCGTCTCGCGCACCGACGGTGGCGACCATGTCGGATTCTTCCTTGAACCGCAGACGTGGGGCGCCCGCGAGGACACCGCGGAGACGCCTCTGCTACGGCTCTCCGACGCGGTCTCCATCTCGCCCGGCCACCCGGCGGACTGACCCGGACCGCGAAGCGGCCGACCGGTCACTGCGGTGCGCCGGGCACCCGGATGTCCACTACGCACACGTCGTCGCGCCGTTCGCCCTCCAGGACCGCGATGAGCAGCGGGAGCAACGAGCCCGGCTCCCGGGAGTCATGGGCCGCGACGGCCGCGGCGAGCCGGTCCAGGCCGTGGTCGAGGCCCTCCGACGGCCGCTCCACCAGGCCGTCCGTGTAGAGCAGGACCCGGTCGCCCGGTTCCAGCACACAGCGCGCCTCCACGAAGTCCGGGGCGGCGCAGGCCCCGAGCAGCATGCCGACCGGGCGCTCGAGATAGCGCACCTCGCCGCCGCGCACCAGCAACGGCGGTGGATGACCGGCCTGGGCCCACACCAGGCAGTGCTCGTCCGGGTCGTAGCGGGCCAGGACCATGGTCGCGGTGGTGTGCGCGTCGTGGGAGCCGCGGGAGTGCAGGAGCAGGGTGTTGAGCCGGGCCAGCGCCCCGGTCAGCGACGACCCGGTGATGACCATGCCCTTGGCGGTGAAGCGCAGTTGGGCCATGGTGGCCACCGCGTCGATGCCGTGGCCCGCGACGTCGCCGACCACGAACAGGGCCTCTCCGTCGGGCAGTTCGATGGCGCTGAACCAGTCACCGCCGACGTGGATCCCCGCCTGGGCGGGCAGGTAGGCCACTTCGACCCGGAGTCCGGCGAGGGCGACCGGCCGGGTGGGCAGCGGGAGCAACGCGTGCTGGAGCCGGGCGGCCAGGGCCCGTTCGGCGTGCAGCACACCGTCCTGGGTGAGGATCGCCCGCTCGCTCTCGACGAGGGCCAGTTCGGCGCTGCGCTGCGCGGTGAGGTCCTGCACGAAGCCATGCACCTCGACGGGCTGGTTCTCCCCGTCCTTCACCACCTCGGCGACCATCCGCAGATGGCGGACCTCGCTCCCGGACCTGATCCGGAAGGGGAGGTCGAACTGGCGCCCTGTGCGCAGGAGTTGCTCGACGGCCCGGGTGAGCACCGGCGCGTCCTCGGGTACGGCGAGCCCCGGGAGGTCGGCCAGGCGGACCGGTCCGAGCGCAGGGTCCCGGCCCATGACGAGGAAGGTCTGGGAGGACCAACTGCCCTCGTCGGTGACGAGGTTCCAGTTCGCCCAGCCCAGCTGCCCCAGCCGCTGCACGTCCGCCAGGCGCTGCTCCTGCCGGTCGGAGGAGTCGTGCCGGACCCAGGTGAGGACCAAGGCGTCGCCCAGCCGGGCCGCGTGCACGGCGTACGTGGACAGCTCGGCGCTGCCGTCCACCACCGACTGGTGGGCGAACGGCTCGCCCTCGAACGGCTCACCCGTGGTCAGGGTGCGCAGACAGCCGTGCCACACCGCCTCGTCCGCCATGCTCGGCAGACACTCCAGGACCCGTCGGCCGACCAACTGGCGACCGGTGCGGCCCAGGACGTCGACCGCGTCCTCGGTGGCGGCGTCGATCCGGTAGTCGCCGACCACGCCGTCGGTTCCGCGCAGCGGTGTGAGCAGCATCGCCGAGCCCGGCAGCGAGTCGAACACCGGCTGTGCGGCGGCCACCGTGGCCCCGGGGGTGGGCGTCCGCCGGGCGCCGAAGGAACGGAGCCAGCCCGCGCACAGCCGGGCGACGGCCCGCAGCAGGTGCCGATCCGCGAGGGAGAAGGCGCCGCCGCGCGCCCGCAGGATCCCGATGCAGACCTCGGCCGCGCCCTCCGCCGGCACCGGCAGCCAGGCGCGGGACAGCCAGCGTTCCGGGGGATCCCCGATGAGCAGATGCCGCTCCTGATCCCGCGCGAAGTCCTCCAGCCAGCGCGGCTCGCGCGCGCGGAGCGCCTCGAGCGCGGCGACGCCGTCCAGCGGCGGCACCATCGCCCACTGGCCGGCCAGCGTGTCGTCGATCCCGGCGTGCCCGATCAGTTCCAGACCTCCGGTGGGCAGGGTCCTGAAGAGCATGAGCGCGTCGGCGTCGACGTCCGCCGTGAGCTCCTCCAGCAGGCACCGGGCCAGGTCGTGGGGCGTGGCGGCATGGACGAGGGCCTTGCCGAGACGACCGAGCGCGGTGAATCCGTCGTCCGGACCGGCGCTGCCCCGCCCGTCGGAGGCGCCGGTGCTGTCCCGCTCGTCGGCCGGCCCGGTGCCGGTCCACGCCCACTGCGGACCGGCGGGGCCCGGAACAGCGGAGAGGGTGCCGGCGGGGGCCGCGGACGGGTCGGTGCCGGGGCCTGCGGACTGGTCGGTGCCGGTGGGGACCTCGACGCTGCCGGACTCAGGGGCGGTCCCGGGCAGTGGGGGCACCAGAGCGCCGAAGGTGATCCAGCACTCCTCCAGGAGGGTGCGGTCGCCGGCCTTGGCGCGCCGCAGCAGTTCCTCTCCTGCCGCTTCGGGGGTGCAGCCGGTCTGGGCCATGAGGACACCCTTGGCCCGCTCCAGCACCGCCGCGGTGGCGGCCTGATCCCGCAACCGGTCCATCTCCGCACGCTGTCTGGCCACGACCTTGGCCATCGCGGCCATGTCGGGGACGGTCCCGGCGTGCGAAGGGCCGGCAGGCTCGCTCGTCACGGGTCGAGCATCGCACAGGTGGCCGGGGTCGATCCCGCCTGTGTCCGCACACGTCGCACACACCGGTGACCCCGCCGGTTGACGAAACCGGCCGTGCCCCCCGTTCCGCTGGGGGCAGGAATGGACGCCACGGTCACGTCTCCCTCCCGGACGGGCTCAGTTGCCTGGTGCCGGATACAGCCACCGGCGCAGCAGCCGGCTCAGTACGGGCATGATCAGGTACGTCAGCACCGGCAGCAGAACCACGGGGAAGACGGCGGCCCGAAGCGGCAGCGGCCACGCGGCGGTCCGGGGTGTCAGCAGCCACTGGACCAGCAGGGTGCAGGGGAAGGCGCCGAGGAACGTGGTGAGCACCATCTTCCAGCGGACCGGGGGCCGCACCGTGGTGCCGGGCAGGCTGAACCAGGTCTCCAGACCGGTGGTCGACTGCCGTTCACCGCCGAGCTCCGTGGCGACGCCGTCGATGCGCGCGTGCCAGTCGGCCCGCTCGTCGGACTCCAGCCACGCGGTCAGCCGGTGCGCGTCCGACCAGCGCAGCACCGCGTGGTAGCGGTGTCCGTCCTCGGGCCGCAGCCAGGACACGCCCTCGTTGCCGGGGAACCGTCGGGCGCAGCGGGTGATGCCCTGGGTCCAGCGCTCGAACTCCCGCTCGTGGCCGGGGCGCACCTCCCACGTCAGGACCGTGGTGACCGGGTCGCCGCGCCGCACTTCGGAGGTGGTGCTCATGCTCACCCCGGTTCCACGAACGGCGTGGATCATGCCCCGCGGGAGGAGCAGCGCCCGGGTGGCCCTCGATGCCCCGCGGGAGCGTCAGCGGCCCTGGTGGTGTTCGACCAGCGCCTGGGTGACCTCGCGGACGCTGCGGGCGATGTGCTGGAGCTGGAGGACCTCAGCCGCGTACAGCTTGATCGTGTGCTCGATGACCGACTCCGGCAGTCCGAGCGCCGGCAGGTCGGCGCGGGCGGTCTGGAGCGCCGTGCGCGCCACCCGGATCTCGTGCTGCACTTGGATCTGGGCGTGCCGGGCCAGCAGGACGGTGTGCCGCATCAGGGCCGGATAGCTCGCGTACCGCGCCGGCACCAGGTCGCGCAGCCACTTGGCGGCGGAACGCTCCCAGTCGTAGCTGCCGGGGGTCTTGACCTGGCAGGGCCAGTCCGGACCGGTCCGGATGTAGGTCCGCGTGGTCGTCAGGGTCATGATCATCGCTTCCGGTGTGCGGCGTCGTGCGGCTGGTCCGACGGGTTGGGCGGCCCCGGCCTAGGGGATGACCGGGGCCGCCACGGGCCCGCGTGCAGGCGGGCCCAACCGAACACCCCGGGCGCCGACGCGGGTAGGTGGACGACGGCTCGGGATGTCCGTGAGGGGAGCCCTTTCGGGCGGTTGGGGTGGGACGGGGACAGGGGTGCGGACGAGTCCCCGGAGCGGTCCCGGGGTGATCCGTGAGCAGTATTTATATATGCCGTTCGCTTTGCAAGGAGTATGAAAACATTCATGCTTGATTTATTACGAAAGGTCCCGTTGTGAAGCGGTATGACCGGGGAGGGGTGCTCAGTCCCTGAGGAAGAACTGGTGCTGGTCGGAGATCTGCTCGTACTCCTCCAGCCGCGCCTGGGTCCGTTCCGGATCCGCGTCGGTCATGGCCTGGAGCAGTGCGGCGGCGATGACCCCGGGTGCCGCGTAGGAGTCGAAGACCAGGCGGGAGCCGGTGCCGGTGGTGAACAGGACGTCCGCCTCGTCGGCCACGTGCCCCAGCGCCAGGTCGGTGACGAGCGCGACCTTCAGCCCGGCGCTGCGGGCGACCCGCAGCGCGGTCAGCGTCTCCTGGGCGTGCCGGGGCATCGAGAACGCGAGCACCCAGGTCCCGCCCGCCTCACGTGACTGGAGGAGGGCGTCGTAGGCGACGCTGCCGCCGCGGGTGACCAGCCGTACGTCGGGATGGATACGGCGGGCCGCATACGCGAAGTACTCCGCCAGCGAGGCCGAGATCCGCAGGCCCAGGATGGTCAGCGGGGTCGACTCGGACAGCTTGCGGCCGAGGTCGATCATCCGGTCGGGGTCGGCGAAGTCGCGGCGCAGGTTCTCCAGGTTCTCGATCTCCGCGTCGACGGCGGCCTGGAGTTCGTTGCCGCGGGACTCCTCGTCGGCCACCGGGCCCCCGGCGAGCGTGCCGAGCGCGATGGCCTGGAGCTTCTCCCGCAGCGCGGGGTAGCCGCTGAATCCCACTGCGGCCGCGAACCGGGTCACCGAGGGCTGGCTCACGCCCACCCGCTCGGCGAGGTCGGTGATGGAGAGGAACGCCGCTTCGGTGATGTGCTCGATCAGGTACTGCGCGATGCGCCGCTGCCCGGGCGAGAGCCGGGGCCTGTCGAAGAGCGTCCGGAGCTGGGAAGCCGGGGCGGCCTCCGCTTCCGGTGCGCTTTTGCCCGAGGTGATCGCGGATGCCTGTGCACGTGCCTGCTGCGGCGATGGCACCGGGGCGCCTCCTTTGTCTCCCACGGGGAGTCAACATAGCTCACACGCCCTGGTGACCAGCGTCGGTGCGACAGCGTCGGGCCGGCGCCGATCGGGACGGGTGCGCCGGCGCCGATCGGGACGGATACGCCGGCGCCTATCGGGAACCCGCCGCTGGGCAAGGACTTCGACCACACGTTTCGACGACACCTAGGAGCGGCCCCGTATGACGGTCCCCGAGGAGAACCGGCACAAGACCGACACCACCGACGAACTCCTGAACTCCCGGCACCAGGAGGGCGAGCCGCCCGTCCCCGGCGGCAGCGGACGGACCCTGCGCGAGGCGTTCGAGGAAGCGCGGGTGGAACCCGACGACTTCGCCCAGCAATGACGCCGTACGCGAACCAGGCAGGTGAGTGGGAATGGGTGCGCTGAGCGCGCTGGAACAGGCAATGGAGCACGGCTGGGAGACGCTGTGGGCGCGGATCGTCGGTCGCGAGCCCGTCGAACTCCTGGAGGCGCTGCGCAACGAGTGCGACAGCAACGTGGTCGTGTGCAGCGAGAGCCGGGTGGTGGTCCCGAACGCGTACGACGTCGAACTTGCGGACTTCGCCTACGACGAACTCGAACGCCGGGGCAGCGACGTGGGCCAGGAGCTCACCGACAGCCTCGCCCGGCACGGCGAGCGCCAGGGTTACGAATGGGCGGGACCGCTCACCGTGCACATCACCAGGTCCGGCCAGGTGCCCAACGGCCGCTACCGGGTGGTGAGCCGGGCGATGCCGCACGTGAGCGCCGAGGGCTTCCAGCTCGCGGCCCGCTGAGCGGCGAGGCCCCGCAGCCGACCGGATGATCATCGGCGGTAGATCGTGATCGAGTGGCCGACCTCGTCGACGGGCCGGCTGCTGTCGATCAACTCGGCCAGCCGGCCCTTCGCCTTGGCAACCGAGGAGTCCGAGACGACGAGCAGTCCGCGGACCTCACCGGCCGGCACCTCGCGCGGGTCGGACGCCTCGATGCCGTACGCGGAGGGCACCCCGCTGCCCTTGTACACGAGCCAGATCCGCTCGTGCGGATAGCGCTTCCGCAGCCGGTCGGCGAGCCGGCCGAGATCCTGTCCCCAGTCGACGTTGGAGTCGTGCAGCCGCAGATGCGTGGCGGACGGTCCGCCGAACGCCTCGTTGGAGTACGGCAGATAGTAGGGAAACGTCCGCAGCGAACTGACGGCCACGAACAGCACCAGCGCCGCGGTCGCTCCGGTCGCCCACCGCCGGCGCACCGCGAGGACACAACCGGCCGCCACCGTCAGGAACATGGGCAGGAAGAGCGTGTACCGGGTGCCGAAGTCCCGCACCCCCGTCATCGCCGATGCCAGCAACACCCCTGCGGGGACCAGCAGATACGGGGCCGCGGGCCGCAACCGCCGTACCGCCACCAGCGCCACGGCCCCGGCGGCCCACAGCGCGAGCAGACCCATCGGGGTCTTCACCAGCAGTGCCGCCGGCAGGTAGTACCAGAGGTGCCCGGTGTAGACCCGCCCGAACAGGAAGCCCTCCCACGGGTGGTTCTCGAACCGCAACTGAAGGAGCATCCCGTCCGTGTACGCCTTGGGAAGCGGCAGCAGATGGGCCAGCGTCCCCCGCAGCCCGTGCACCACCGGCACCGGGTCCTGGGACGGCCAGCGCAGCCGCGGGTCGACGACCAGGTACGACGCCCATACGACGGCGATCGCGGCCACCGCCGTGGCGGCCGCCCCCGCGAGGACCCGGAGCAGCTTGCCGCGCCGCTCGGTGTCCGGGTGCGCGTGCCACACCGACAGGGCGGCCAGGCCCATGAACACCGGCACCGCGGGCAGCGCGCTCATCTTGGTGGCGAGCGCCGCCCCGAGCGCGAGACCGGCGAGCGGTACGTAGAGCCGAGGCCGCAGTCGGGCCCGCCACAGCAGCCACACCGAGGTGAGCAGGAAGCCGGCCGTCGGGACGTCGAGGGTGGCCAGCGAACCGTGGGCGACGACGTCGGGGGAGAAGGCGTACAGGGCCAGGGCCGTGAGACCCGCGGCCCGTCCGGCGAGTTCGCGGGCGAAGGCGAACACCACCAGCCCGAACAGCAGGGTCAGCACGATCACCGGGAGGCGGCCCCAGAACATCAGCGTCCAGGGATCGTTGCCCGACTCGTAGAGCAGATGGGGGCCGAGGTCGATCTGGGGGCCGTGGAAGCCCGTGTCCACGTGCGGGTCGGCGATCGCCACCCCGGCGGCGATCACGAGCTTGCCGAGCGGCGGGTGCTCGGGGTTGTAGCGGATGCCCTGACCGTGCAGGTACTCGGCGGCCGTGGCTACGTAGACGGGTTCGTCGATCGTGGGGGTCTGCTGGACGGCGGTGGTCACCATGACGGCCGCCATCTGCGCCAGCAGCACGACGACGAGGAGCGGCACCAGCCACCGCCGAGCGGCTCGCGGCCGCCGCTGCTCGTCGTCGCGTGACCCGGACCCGCGGACCGGCTCCAGGACCGCCTGTTGCTCGCTCGTCATCATCCGCCCCGCGGTGACGCCGGGCGGGCGGTGGCGGGAGCGATCCGGAGGGACCTCATGAGGGCCACTCTCGCACCGGCTCCCGCCCCGCGGGCGTCATCGCTTCAGGAGTCGTACCGACAGACCTTCCGCCGTGTAGACGGGTACGGCCCGCAGCGTGCCGGAGTTCAGCTCGACGCGGTCGAACTGGCCGCGCAGCGCCGATGCGGAGAGCACCCGCACCCGCTGACCGGCCTTCGGGGGCTTCTTCGCGTCCAGCGTCAGCCTCAGCACGCTGCCCTTGCCGAGCACCGCGCGCCGGGTCACCTCCAGGACCGGCTCCTGGCCGGAGCGCAGGGTGAGCTCCAGCGCGGCGGAGTCCTGGGTGTAGGTCCCGTGGACCTGGAGCGACCTGCCGGCGAGCGTCAGCCTGCCGCCCCGTACGCGGACGTCGCCGTGGCCGAGGGCGTGGGCGGAGGCGGCGACCAGGGTGCCCTCCTGGACGACGGTCCCGCCGGTGTAGCTGTTGTGGCCGGTCAGGGTGAGCGTGCCGCTGCCCTTCTTGGTCAGGCCGCCGCATCCGTCGATGTCGTTGCGCCAGCTGTCGGCCGTGTGGAAGCCGCCCCCGGCCGCGTCGAGGGTGACGGTGACGTCGGAGTCGAAGGAGCCGTAACCGTCCGCGGCGGCGAACAGGTTGAGCCGGCCCCACTGCTCCCAGCCGTCCAGCAGGACGTACCCGGAGGGCAGCGCCGTGGTCCGCAGGACCTCGCGGCGCTGGGCGGCGTCCAGGTACGGCTGCCGGGTCTCCAGCAGCACCTCGGCGCCCTTGGGCACGGTGAACGCGTTGCTGCGGCCCTCCCGCTTGAGCACGTAGGTCAGCCGGGGCGTCACGGCACGCTCGTTGGCGTCCCGGTCGGCGTACGGGTCGGCGGGGTCCGAGTGGGCGTAGGCGAACAGGGTGTCGGCCGTGGTGCCGGTCCGCTTCGTGAAGTAGGCCAGCGCCTGGGCCCGGGCGTCCGCCTTGAGCTGCGCGTTCGCCGGGTCGGCCAGGGTGGCGGCGGCCAGGGCGGTGGCCATGATCCGGCCGCCCATGACGTCGACCGTGGAGTGCATGCCCGCCACGATCCGGGTGTGGCTCAGCTCCATGGCGCGGGTGACCAGCTCCTGGAACCGCTCGGGCACGGCGTACGCGTAGGCCAGTGAGGCCAGGTGGTAGGCGTTGGTGTGCCCGCTGGGGAAGCCGCCGTCGTCCGCCGGGGAGGTGCTGCGCTGACGCAGCAGCTGCGGGGCCACGACCACCTTCGACTCGTACACCGGGTAGCCGAGCGCGTCCTTCCGGCCGGTGTCGACGACCTGGCTGTCCTCGTTCATGCGCCACGGGCGTGGGTACAGGTAGGCGTACTTGGACGGGTTGCCCGACGCCCAGTTGCCGCGCACGGTGTCCACCAGCGTGGCCACCTTGCCGAGGTCCGAGTCGTGCGAGCCGGCACCGAGCGCCGAGCCCGCCGGGGCGTCGGCCGGCAGGGTGTCGTCGATGGTGGTCGGGGGAGTGCCGTCGGGCGCGCTGGTGATCGACGTGACCGCCTTGGCGCCGGCCTTGTAGAGCGGGGCGAGCGGGCCGAGGCCGTCGATCGTGGAGTAGCTCTGGTGCATGCGGTCGTAGAGGAACGCGAGCTTCGCCTCGGCCGGGGTGCGCCGGGTCGTGACGTCGATGCTGTACCGCACGTTGGCACGCAGGATGTCGTTCCGCAGCGGCGTGCCGGTGTTCCAGGCGTCGCCGGTCTTCCATATCTGCGCGAAGCCGCCGAGAGCCCGCACGACCGCGTTGGTCTCGGGCGTGCGGTTCGCGGACTGGTTGGTCTTGTAGTCGTCGACGAACGCGAGGGGCGCGGTGGCGGCCTTCGCGTCGGCGGCGGCCAGCCAGCCGACCAGAGTGGGCGCGGCCACGACACCTGCGGTGGCGCCCAGGGAGGTCTTCAGGAAGCCCCTGCGGTTCACGGCGCGTCCGGTGGCGCGCGCGGGGGACTCCTGCCCGGCGGATGACGGCATGGATGAGCCTCTCTGTTCAGTTCTGCGGCCCTACGGCCGGGGCGGTGGTGCACATGACAGTGGTGCGGATGCGACTCATGATGCGCCTGAGGACTGAGCGTCGAATGCGCTTTCCGAAGTCGTACGAGCGAAGATCTACGGGCGAGTCATGTCGGAGCGGAGGAGACTCGGCGACGAGGGCATGTCACACAAGTGAACGGGCCATCGCCACGGCTCCCTCGACCGGCGGTTCCCGCAGCGGACGGGGCCGGGCCGTGGGCACGCTCTCGGCGAGCGCCGACGTGAACGCGTCGTACAGCGGGGGCTGGGCGAGGACGGTGCTGCCCGCGACCACGACGTCGTCGACCACGACCCCGCGCGCGGCGAGGCGTCCGACGAGTGCGGCCAGGGCGTGGCCCGCTTCCGAGATCACGGAGCGGGCGAGAGAGGATCCTGCCTCGGCGGCCGCGAAGACGGCCGGGGCATGCCGGCCCCACTCGGCGGAGGCGGCGGTGACGTGTTCCAGCGCGGCGCCGAGCGCGGGCACCTCGGGGACGTCGAACCCGGCGAGCAGACCGTGCGCCAGCGCGTCGGGTTCCTCGCCGCGGTCGTGCGCCGCCCATACGGCGCGGACGGCCTCGCGGACCAGACCGGCGGCGCCGCCCTCGTCGCCCAGGAGCGCACCCCAGCCACCGACCTGCACCGGGGTGCCGTCGGCGAAACGGCCCACGGCGACCGAGCCGGTGCCGGCGACCAGGCCGACGCCCTTCTCCAGTCCCGCGGCCGGAACCAGCAGTTCGGCGTCGCCCACGACCAGCGCGGGCGCGTCGAAGTGCAGCTGGAGAGCGGTGCGGATCTGCGCGCACTGTCGCGGGGTCTCACAGGCATGGCCGCCGACGGCGAGCGCCGACGGGCGAACGCCCGCGGGCAGTGCCTCGGCGGCCAGTGCGGCCAGCCAGCCGGCCGCGGCCACGGGGTCGTGCGGCCGCCAGCCGCTGCTGGAACGGACATGATCGGCCACGAGGGTGTCGCCCGCGTACGCGCGCAGCTGGGTCTTGGTGCCGCCCACGTCGATGCCGACCACCAGGGGTGCGGTGTCCTGCACGGATCCTCTTTCGTCGGTGCGCTGGGTGCTGCGACGGTGGGCGAACCGTGCCTGGAGGCAAGGCAGTTGATGAACTCGGGAAGCCCCGGGACAGGCTTCTGACGGACCACGGCAGGCGAGTACCGTGACGTTCGTTAGGAAGTTAACTAACGAAGTACAGTGCCTGTCAATAGGCGTTGCGCACCCGGCTTCCCGGGCAGCCTCCCCGGGCCGGGAACGCGCGGCGCCCGAGCAACCCATCGCCGCCTCCCGCCGAGCCGCTCGGGCCGGGAGGGGGCCTGTGACCTGGGGGAACTGTGGAACACGACGTGGCAAGAGCCCCCCGTCTGACCGAGAGCGCGAACGCTGTGTTCGCCGTGCTGGCCCAGGCGGGGGCCGCGACCCGGCCGCAGCTGGCGAGTCTCGCGCGCCTGTCCAAGCCGACGGTCTCCTCCGCCGTGGCCGAACTGGAGGGCGTTCACCTCGCCGCCCACTCCGGCACCTCGTCCGGGGCCACGGGCCGCAGTGCCGCCGTCTACCGTCTCGGTCCGGCCGCGGGCGCCGTGCTCGCCGTCGACCTCGGCCCCGCCCTCACCCGGGTCCGTGGCTGCGCCCTGGACGGCACGCTGCTCGCCGAGGCCACCGGGCCCCGGGAGGACGCCGCCGACGTGGTGCGGGAGGCGCTGTCCGCGCTGCCCCCGGACGCGCCGCTGCGCACCATCGTGGTGGCCGTCGGCGACGTCACCGCCCCGCAGCGGCTGCGCCCGGCCACCGCCAAGGCCGGTCCCGTCTTCGACGCGGTGACCGTGGCGCTGCCGCCCGGAGTCCCCGTGCACCTGGAGAACAACGTCAACTGCGCCGCCCTCGCCGAACTGCACGAGGGCGCGGCCCGCGGCCGGCACACCTTCGGCTATCTGCGGATCGGCGTCGGTATCGGTCTCGGCATCGTCGTCGGGGGACAGGTGCTGGCTGGCGCCAACGGGGCCGCCGGTGAGCTCGCCCGGCTGCCCTACCCCTGGGACGACGACCTGGAGCCCCGCCACGAGGCCCTGGAGGAGTACATCGGGGCCCACTCCCTCCTGCGCCGCGCCGCGGCGGCCTGGCCGGATTCCGACGGCCCCTGCCCGCGCACCGCCGAACAGCTCTTCGCGCTGGCCGGAGAGGGGGTTGACACAGCCCGTGCGATTGTCGACCGGCACGCCGTGGACGTGGGCCGGCTGGCCGCCGCGGTGACCGCCGTACTGGACCCCGGGCTGCTTGTCCTGGGCGGCAGCACCGGGGCGTTCCCGCAGCTCCTGCCCGGTGTGCGGGCCGAGCTCGAACGGCTGAGCTGGCCCACCGAGGTGGTCAGCAGCCAGGTCGGTGATCTCGGCACCGTGGTGGGCGCCTCCCGCCTCGCGGTCGCCAGAGGAGTCCAAACCGTGACCCAGCCTGTGCGAACGAAGGATTGACGGTTTCGGACTCGGTCTGCCAATGTCCGGACAAGCGCTTTCTAAGTCGGCCGGGACGCCGGCTTGGGGCGAGCGTCCCGCCCGTACTCGATGTACGGCAACCGCACGAGGGCGTGCCCGTGCGGTGACGGTCCAAGGGACCGGGGACCCTCCCCCTTCAGGATGACGCGGCCGGGCGAGGCCGCGCCCTCGGAAAGCGAACCTCCTGCAAACTGCACCAGTGCCGCCAAGATCGGCGCCGTGCTCCGTCCCCTACGACGAAAAAAAGGGATCGAAGATGACCACTGTGGGTGTGCGGCGCTCTCGCCGTCTCGGCCGCGGCGGCACGCGCCGCCTGGTTTCCCTCGCTGCCGCTGTCTCGGCAGGTGCTCTGACGCTCACCGCCTGTGGCGGGGACGGCGGCTCCGGCGGTACCTCCAAGTCGCTGACCTTCTGGATCTCCACCGTTCCGGGCCAGGACGCGGGCTGGAAGAAGGTGGTCGCCGACTACAAGAAGGAAGCCGGCGTCAGCATCAAGCTCGTCAACATCCCCTACGACGGCTACACCACGAAGCTGCACAACGCCGCGCAGGCGAACTCCCTGCCCGATGTGGCGGCCGTCCCGGCGCTGGACCCGATCTGGTCGAGCAAGCTGATCGACCTCAAGTCCATCGCGGACAAGAAGAGCAACAACATCAACCAGAACTTCCTTGCCAAGGACTCCTCCGGCAAGGTGCTCTCGATCCCCTCCGACGTCACCGCGTCCGGCCTGTTCATCAACAAGTCGCTCTTCGAGAAGGCCGGGGTCTCCTTCCCGACCGACCCGGCGAAGACCTGGACCTGGACCGACTTCATCGCCGCGGCCAACAAGGTCCGCGAGAAGACCGGCGTCAAGTACTCGCTCACCTTCGACCAGTCGCCGTCGCGCCTGCGCGCCATGGTGTACGAGATGGGCGGCAAGTACGTCCACGCCGACGACTCCGGCAAGTTCTCGGTGGACGCGGCGACCAAGAAGGCCGTGAACACCTTCGTCGGCTGGAACGACGACAAGACCATGCCGAAGTCGGTGTGGACCTCCGGCGCCGACCCGTCCGCCATGTTCCAGAGCGGTGACGTCGTCGCCTACTGGTCCGGCGTGTGGCAGGTCGCCGCCTTCGCGGACAGCATCAAGAAGTTCGAGTGGGCGAGCGTCCCGACCCCGGCCCAGCCGGTGCAGGCCAGTGACGTCAACAGCGGCGGCATGGTCGTCGGCTTCAACAACAACGGCGACGCGTCCAAGGCCGCGACGAAGTTCCTGTCCTGGCTGTACGAGCCGGCCCACTACAAGGTGCTGTGCGAGACGTCCGGCTTCCTGCCGGTCGAGAGCGGCCTGAACCCGGCGTACCCCTTCAAGTCCGATGCGGCGCAGGCGGCGTTCAAGCTCTACAACCAGGAGATCCCGCTCTACGCCCCGATCTCCGGCTACTTCAACAACGCCCAGACGGAATGGGTGCTGAAGGGCAAGAGCCTGACCGAGGACCCGACCAAGACGGAGCTCGGCAAGGCCATCAACGGCCAGCAGTCGGCCGACAAGGCCCTGGAGAACATCGTGGCCGGCTACAACCAGCAGGTCGGCGGCTGATCACCGGCCACCGGCGCCCGGGCGGCGGCGTCCCCACCCCGCCGCCCGGCCCCGGCCGCCCCAGGCCGCCGGGCTCAGGGCCTGAGCCCACCGCAATCCCTTCCACCAGCACGGAGACAGGAAGATGACAAAACGCGCCTCGGACGTGTCGGTGAGCCCGCCGAGTCGTCCCAGCAGACGCAGTAAGTACACTCTTGCGCCGCTCGTCCTCATCGCGGCCAACGTCGTGCTCTTCGCGCTGTTCTTCGTCTGGCCCGCGGTGATCGGGCTCATCTACTCCTTCACGAACTACACGGGCGTGGGGGTGTTCCAGTGGGTCGGCCTGGACAACTACCAGAACCTGTTCGGGGACTCCACGTTCTACGACGCGCTGACCCGGACGCTGCTCTACACGGTCCTCTTCGTCCCGCTGAACTTCGTGGTCTCGCTGCTCGCCGCCAACCTGGTGGTGAGCAAGCACGCCAAGGGCGGATCGGTCGCCCGTGTCATCTTCTTCATCCCGTGGCTGCTGTCGCCCATCGTCGTGGGTGTCCTGTGGCGGTGGATGTTCGGTGAGAACTTCGGCCTGGTCAACTACGTCATCGAGAAGTTCGGCGGGGACGCCGTGCCGTGGCAGTCGAACGCGGACCTCTCGCTGCTCGTCGTCGTGATGGCGGCGGCCTGGGCCTGGACGGGCTTCACGATGCTGCTGTTCATCGCGGCGATCAAGAACGTGCCGGTGTCGTACTACGAGGCGGCCTCGCTCGACGGCGCCGGACCCTGGCGCCAGTTCTTCAGCATCACCCTGCCGAGCATCGCGCCCACCTCGTTCATCGTGATCCTGCTCAACACGATCAACTCGATGAAGGAGTACCCGGTGTTCGTCGCCCTCAACAACGGCGGACCCGGCACCTCGAACAACCTGCTCGTCCAGTACATCTACGAGACCGGCTTCAAGCGGGGCCAGATCGGCTACGCGAGCGCCGCGTCGTTCGTGCTCATGCTCATCCTGATGGCCGTCGCGATCATCCAGCTGATCGTCAACCGACGGGTGGAGAACCGATGACAACCACCGACATCCCGCGCCCGGCCGACGTCGGCTCCCGGCGGAGCGTCTCCAAGAAGCGGCCCCGCAAGACGGCCACCGGTGGGCTCCGGCAGGCGGTGTCCGCGACGACACTGCTGTGGATCATGGCGTGCCTGTACGGCTTCCCGGTGCTGTGGTTCGTCCTCAGCTCCTTCAAGCCGTCCAGCGACCTGTTCTCCTATCCCCTGACGCTGGTCCCGCACAACCCCACCCTGTCGGGATTCAGGGCGGCGTGGGACAGCGCCAACTTCTCCCAGTACTTCATCAACACGGCCCTCGTCTGCGTGATCACGACGATCCTCACGGTGGGCGTCAGCTGCTGCACCGGCTACGCGCTGGCGAAGTACGACAACAAGTGGCTCAAGGCCTTCTTCATCTGCATCCTGGCCACCACCATGCTGCCGGGCGAGGTCATGCTCGCTCCGGAGTTCCTGGTCGTCCGCAACCTCGGCCTCTACAACTCGTTCGCCGGCATCATCCTCCCGGCCGTGCTCACCGCGACCGGATGCTTCATGTTCCGCCAGTTCTTCCTGACGGTCCCCGACGAACTCGTGGAGGCCGCGCGCATCGACGGCGCCCGCGAACTGGCCATCTTCGCGCGGATCATGGTGCCGCTGTCCCGGCCCATCATGCTGACCCTCGCCATCCTGTCCTTCCAGTGGCGCTGGAACGACTACATCTGGCCGCTGCTGATGCTGAACGACCCCAACAAGTTCACCGTGCAGATCGGTATCCAGAGCATCGTCGGCGCGCAGAACATCAACTGGTCGGTCCTGCTGGGCGCGTCGGTGATCTCGATGATCCCGCTGATCGCGATCTTCCTGGTCTTCCAGAAGTACGTCATGGGTGCCGACATCAACGCCGGACTGAAGGACTGACCTTGCCCTTCCCGCTCGACCACGAGTTCGTCCGCGCGGCAGCGCTCGCCGCCGACGGGTCGTCCGACCCGTCGGCGGCGTTCATCGAGCCGCACCGCGCCCTGGCCCGGCGGGTGAAGACCCTGGTCGCGGCGTACCGCTCGCCGGAGTCGGCCCTGCACGGCAGCGAGCGGGCCGTCGCCGCGGCGCTGACCCACCTGCGTGCCCTGCGGTCCGTGCAGACCGCCTCAGGCCTCTTCGCGGGCGGCGACAACGTGCAGTCGCCGCCGGACTCCGCGTTCACCGTCAACGACGTGTGCGACGCGCACGTCCTCGCGGCGGGCGCGGGACCCGGACTGGCCGACGTCACGGCGGCGCTCGCCGAGATCGCCGGCGCCGCCACCGAAAGCCTCCTGACCGGTGGGGTGCACACCCCCAACCACCGCTGGGAGCTGTCCGCGGCGCTGGCCCGGCTGCACCGGTCGTTCCCCGACGACCGGCTGCTCGCCCGCGTCGAGGAGTGGCTCGCCGAGGGCGTCGACATCGACGCCGAGGGCCTGTACTCGGAACGCAGCGCCGTCTACGCGTCCATCGTGACCAACCCGGCGCTGCTGCTGCTGGCCGAGGTGCTCGGGCGTCCCGACCTGGTGGACGCCGTCGAACGCAACCTCACCGCGACCCTGGACCTGATCAGGCCGGACGGCACGGTGGAGACCGTCCACTCGCGCCGCCAGGACCAGAGGCAGTCGTTCGCGCTGTGGCCCTACCTGCCGCACTACCGGCTGCTCGCGATCCGCACCGGCCGGGGCGACTTCGCCCGTGCGGCCCGTCTGGCGGCCGCGGACGGCATCCACGACCCCGACCTGCTCGCCCAGACGCTCCTCACCCCGGATCTGGCCCGCGCCCTGCCGGCCCCGGACGCGGAGGAGCTCCCGCGCGACCGGTACCTCTCCACCGCACGCCTCGCCGCCCACACCTCGGCCACCGCGCACACCGTGGTGTACGGCGGCTCCGACGTGCCCGAGCACCGGCGCATCCGCTCGGGCCTGGCCTGCAACCCCACCTTCCTGCGCCTGTTCGCCGGTGCCGCCGTCCTCGACGCGGTCCGGCTCTCCCGCGGCTTCTTCGACCTGGGCCCGTTCCGCGCCGCCGAGACGGAACGGCTCGCCGACCACCGGTACCGGCTCACCCAGACCCTCACCAGCGCCTACTACCAGCCGCTCCCGAAGGACCGCAGACGCGACGACGGCGCCTACCGCCTGGTGGACGAGGGCCGCTTCTCCGCCGCGATGTCCTTCCCCGACCGCCCGCAGGACGAGGTCTCCCACACCACCCGGATCGAGGCCGACCTGCGGGACGACGGGGCCGACCTGCGGATCGACATCAGCGGTCCGCCGGTGCCGTGGTCCCTCGAACTGACCTTCCGGCCGGGCGGCGAGCCGCAGGGCGCCGTACCGCTCGGCGACGGACGCTGGTGCATGACGACCGAGCCCCTGACCTACCGCGTCGGCGACGACGAGATCCGGGTCGAGGCCGCCGTCGAGACGGGCGAACCGCTCGTCGGACCGGACCGGAGCGACGTACTGGGCTACGACCCCGGGCAGGACTACACCGTGGCCGGCGGCACGGACGCGACGACCGGGAACCGCGTCTACCTCGGCGGGCACGGACCGCAGACACTGACCCTCACACTGCGTGCCGGCTCCCCGGCCTGAAGGGCTGATCTCCTTGCACCTCCCACGCCAGCTCGCGCCGCTGCACGACCTGCCGGACACCCCGGAGGCCTACGACGCCGTCCTCGCCGACGTCACCGAGCAGGCCCTCGCCCGGCTGACCCCCGAGGGCAACCTCGAACACCCCGACTGCGACGACGACATCGGCGACACCTCCCTCGGCATCACCTCGCTGCTCGCCCATGCCTGGCAGCGCGGCAAGGACCCGCGGCTGCCGGAGGCGGTCGCCCGCAGTCTCGCCTTCCACCTGCGCGAGCGGGTCTACACCGACGACAACCCGGGCTATCCGAACCTCAGGGTGCGCAACTCCGGTCTGCCGTACGCCCGTTACACCCTGGAGGCCGGCGCGCACCCCATCGGGGACTGGCCGAGCACGGTGTGGGCTCTGCTCCAGGCCGTGAACATCCTCCACGCCGCCGACGGCCTGGTCGACGACGCGCAGCGCGCCGAACTCCTGGACGTGGCCCGCGGATACTGGCGCTGGCTGACCGAGGCGACCTTCTTCAACCCGCAGGAGGCCGGCAACCAGGCCATCGGCTGCGTGGTCGGCGGTCTGATGCTGGCCGCCCATCTCCCGGGCGCGGAAGGGGAGTCGGTCCGTGCGCGGGCGCTGCGGCTGTACACCGACGAGATCCACGCGCACCGCGTCACCGACCGCGGCGCGGCCCTGCCCCCCGAGCACGGCGGCGCCTACGACAACAACTACGGCCCGATCTCCCTGTCCTTCCTGGCCCAGGCCCACCGCGTCAGCGGCGCGGAGATCTTCGCCGAGGACGGCGACACGCTGGCCCGTTACATCGACGCCCGGCTGACGGTCGGCGGCTTCGACAACGGCGGCCCGCGCTACAGCGAGCAGCACTCCGCCTTCGAGTCGGTCCTCGGTCTGCGCTACTTCGGCGCCCGGATCGGCGCCGACCTCGGCCGCTACCGCGCCGACAGCCGCTGGGCCCGGCATGCCGTCAAGGAGGACGGCGGGGTGGACGGCCACTTCGCCTGGATGCTGGTCTGGCAGAGCCAGGACACCTCGCGCTGGCACCGGGAGCCGTCCTCCGCCACTGCCCGCCACCAACTGCGCGCGGGCACGGTGTCGGTGGCCTTCGACACGAAGATGACTCCCGCGGTCGTCGAGGCGGCGGGCACCTACTACCTGCCGGCGGCCGTCAACCGCCAGCACGGCTTCGGACCGGTCGTCGACGGCTTTCTGCTGTGCCGTCCCATGGGCGAGGTCCGGGTCCGCGACGTGCGCTCCGGCGGCCTCACCGCCAAGCTCGTCACCAAGCCCGTCGTCGGCCGCGACCATGTCCTGCGGCACGTCCAGTCCCTGTACGTCACCGACGGCACGAGCCTGTGGACCACGGTGACCGTGGAACGCCTCCCCGGCACGCCGTACCTGCTGGCCGGGCTGCCCTACGCCGAGGACGACGGCGACCGGGTGCGCCGCACGGCCGAGGGCGAGGTGACCTCCGCGGGCGCGCTGCGGCTGACGCACCCGTCGGCCGAGGGCATCGACCACTTCGACGCCCGCACGGAGACAACCCAGGAACTGGCCGCGTTCGCGCTGGCCGAGGACCCGCGCGGTTACGGAAACCCCGACGAGGGGTGGCGGCACCTGGTCAGTTCCACGGCGTTGGAGGCGGATCCCGTGCAGGACGCCCCGGACGACCTGCACGCCTTCGCCGTCCGGTACGGCCCCGGCGAGCCGCTCACAGCGACCTTCACCCGGGACGGCGCCGGGCTCACGATCCGCACGGAGGCGTTCACGGCGAGGCTCGGGGACGTGGCGGGCGACGCCCACGGGGAGCCGGAACTGACGCTCTCGGCCGACTGACGGAGCGCTGACGGAGCGCTGACGGAGTGCTGACGGAGCGCTGACGGAGCGAGCCCTTCTTGGGCATCAGCAGTTCTGATGATTTCATCGGTTTGACTGTGGCGTAACTCTTGACGCTCATTCCATCAAGGCTGATGATTTCATCACTGCGGCGTTGTCGCTCTCTCACGGCTTCCTCCAGGAGGGCTCCCCCGTGCCCCTGCGTACCGATATCCCCGTCTACCGGCCCGATCTGTACTCGGCCTCGGCCATCCGCGACACGTATCCCCACTACGCCGCACTGCGTGAACTCGGCCCCGTGGTCCGGCTGAGCAAGCACAGGGTCTACGCCCTGCCGCGCTACGCCGAGTGCAGGCAAGTGCTGCTGGACGACGACACCTTCGCCTCCTCGGGCGGCGTCGCCCTCAACCCCGTCGCCAACCGTGTGGGCCAGGGGACCACGCTGTTCAGCGACGGCGAGGACCACGCCCGCCGCCGCTCCCTCCTCGCACACCGCCTCACCCCGCGGGCGCTGCGCACGATGAAGGACACCGTCGACCAGCAGGCCGCCGCCGTGGTCGAGGACGCCGTGGCCCGCCGGACGGTCGACGCCGTCGAGGTCGCCACGGCGCTGCCGATGTCCGTCGTCCCCGACCTGGTCGGCTGGCCCCAACAGGGCCGTGAGCACCTGCTGCGCTGGGCCGGCGCCACCTTCGACGCCCTGGGACCCCTCAACTGCCAGGCGGCCCGCACCCTCCCCGCGTCCCTCGGCATGATGCGCTACGCGCGCGGTGTCGTGCGCGACCGGTCCGTACGGGACGGCAGCATGGGCCACGACCTGCTGCTCGCCGCCGACGAGGGCCGGATCATGCCCGCCGAGTGCGCCACCATGATGATCGACTACCTGGCGCCCTCCCTGGACACCACCATCAGTGCCATCTCAAGTGCCCTGTACCTGTTCGGCGTTCACCCCGAACAGTGGCGCCTTCTGAAGGCCGACCCGGACCTCGTCCCGAAGGCGGTCAACGAGGTCGTCCGCTACGAATCCCCGATCCGGGGCTTCTCCCGGACCGCCACCCGCGACACGGAACTCGCCGGCACCGCCATCCCCAAGGGCTCCCGGCTGCTGGTCCTGTACGGCTCCGCCAACCGCGACCCGCTCGAGTGGGACGACCCGGACACCTTCGACATCCGCCGTGACGCCGCCCGCCAGCTCGGCTTCGGGCAGGGCACCCACGGCTGCGCCGGACAGGGCCTGGCCCGCATGGAGACCTCCGCGATCCTGCGCGCCCTGGTCGAACGCGTCGACCGCATCGAGGTGACCGGTCCACCCGAGTGGGCCCTGAACAACGTCATCCACCGCCTCGAACGCCTGCCGCTCGAACTCATCCCCGCCTGAACGGACAGCACCATGAAGATCTCCGTCGACTATCCGCGCTGCGAAGGCCACGGTCTGTGCGCCGACCAGGCCCCCGACGTCTTCAGCCTGGACGACGACGCCGAACTCACGTACCGCTTCGAGGGCACCGACGTCCCCGACGAGAGCCGGCCCGCCGCCCGCGCGGCCGTCAACGCCTGCCCGGTCGCCGCCCTGCGGGTCCTGTCGTGACCGCACCGCGCTCGGTGCTCGTCGTCGGCGAGTCACTCGCCGGCACCACCGCCGCCCGCCACCTGCGTGCCCTCGGCCACGCCGGGCCGCTCACCCTCGTCGGCGCCGAGGAAGAGGGCGCGTACTCCCGCCCGCCCCTGTCCAAGGTGGTCC
This sequence comes from Streptomyces sp. NRRL B-3229, assembly GCF_000719505.1. Taxonomy (NCBI): domain Bacteria; kingdom Bacillati; phylum Actinomycetota; class Actinomycetes; order Kitasatosporales; family Streptomycetaceae; genus Streptomyces; species Streptomyces sp. NRRL B-3229. Next base: position 276,656 of record NZ_JOGP01000018.1, read on the forward strand.
TGAAGGACCCCGCCGCCGACCGGACCCTGGGTCTGGCCCTCGACGGCCTCGACGCCGACCTCATCCGTTCGCCCGCCGTCGCCGCCGACACCGACCGGCGCACCGTCACCACTGCCGACGGCCGTCGGATCGGCTACGACGCGCTGATCGTCGCCACCGGCGCGGACGCCCGCCGGCTCGCCGCCCCCGGACAGCGGGGCGAACTCGTCCTGCGCACGCTGGAGGACGCCCGCCGGCTCCGCGCCCGCCTGGCGGACGCCGGGTCGGCGATCGTCGTCGGCGCCGGTTTCCTCGGCATGGAGGTGGCCAGTGCCTGCGCCGCCCGGGGTATCCCGGTGACCGTCGTGGACACCGACCGGCCGCTGGAACGCGTCCTCGGCGACTACCTGTCCACCGAGATCACCGCACGTGCCGCGGCCCACGGCATCCGCTTCGTCCAGGCCTCCGGCTTCGCCACCCTGACCGGCGACCCCGTGGGCGGCGTGGCACTCCCGGACGGCACCGAACTCACCGCGGACCTCGTGGTCACCTGTGCCGGAGAAGTACCGTGCGTCGGCTGGCTGGCAGGGACGGGCCTCGCCGGCCGCCTCGGCGTCGGCGTCGACCATGCCTGTGCCACCGCCGTGCCCGGCGTGTTCGCCGCCGGTGACGTCACCCACCTCCGCGCCCAGGGGGCGCAGCCCGACCGGCGTGCGCCCTTCTGGTCCAACGCCGTCGCCCAGGGCAGGGCCGCCGCCGCTTCGGTACTCGGCCTGCCGCTGCCGGCGGCGGCGCACGACGACTACTTCTGGACCGAGGTCACCGGCCTCTCCGTCAAGATCGTCGGGCGTCTGCCGCTGCTCGGCGAACCGACCGCGGTGCAGGGCAGCGTGGCCGACGGACGCGCCCTGCTGACCTGGAACCATGCCGACGGCACGTCGACGGCGGTCGCCTACGGACTGCGCAAGCCGGTCGCGGCGCTACGGGCCCTGGCGGCCACGTCCACCACCAAGTGACTCAGCAGTCACCGTGACGGTGACAGAGTGGCTCAGCCGTCGGTGTCACGCCGGCAGATTGGCTCAGCCGTCGGTGTCACGTCGGCAGAGTGGCTCAGCGGTCAGTGCCACGCAGGCAGCGCGCCTCGGCCGGCGGCGTCACGGTGACGGCGTGCCTCACGCAAGGACCGTCGCCGGCACCACGAGATCCGCCCGGTCCCGGGTCGCCGCGACCAGCTCCGCGTTGGGCTGGTCCGAACGCAGCACCCACGCCACCGCCTCCGCGTGGGTCTTGCCGAACTCCTCGTGCCGGGCGATCAGCCGGCGCAGCCGTTCCTCCTCGTCCGGCTCGCAGAACCACACCTCGTCCAGCTGTGACCGGACCCGGGGCCACAGCAGCAGGTAGTTGCCCTCGCTGACGATCAGACGGGCGCTCGGCAGCACCGGGACCGCTCCGGCGATCGGCTGCTCCAGGACCCGCTCGAAGCCCGGCGCGTACACCACGGAGTCGTCCGGCTCCTCGCGCAGCCGCTTCAGCAGCGCCGCGTACCCGGCCGCGTCGAAGGTCTCGGGCGCCCCCTTGCGGTCGCGCAGACCGAGCCGGTCCAGCTCCACGTCGGCGAGGTGGAAGCCGTCCATGGGAACGTGCGCCACCCAGGGCTCGCCCGAGCCGTTCAGCGCCCGCACCAGCCGTTCGGCGAGGGTCGTCTTGCCCGAGCCGGGGGAGCCGGCGATCCCGAGGACCGCCCGCCCGTCGTCCCGGGCGAGTGAACGCGCTCGGATCACAAGGTCGTCGAAGGTCAGCGGCACACGCCGAGTCTTTCATTCGAGGACCACAGGCCGACCAGGCACCCTGGAGTGCGGAAGGGGGAGAAAGGAGCCCCAGCCGTGCCCCAGTACTCCTACCGGACCGACGCCCCGGACGCCGGGGACGACGAGGCGCAGATCCGCGCCCTCGTCACGGCGTGGGCCGCCGCCGTGCACCGCGGCGACCTCGCGGGTGTGGTGGCCGACCACGCGCAGGACATCGTGCTGTACGACGTGCCGCCGCCCCACCACGGCATCCGGGGGCTGGCCGCCTACCGCGCGCACTGGCCGCCCTTCTTCGCCTGGCAGGCCCAGGGCGCCTGCTTCGACATCGAGACCCTCGACGTCACCGCCGGCACCGACGTCGCCTACGCCCACGCCCTGCTGCGCTGCGCCACCCCGGAGGAGCTCGCCGCGCACCCGGACGTCCGCCTCCGGCTCACCCTCGGGCTGCGCAAGGAACGCGGCCGTTGGCTGGTGGCGCACGAGCACCACTCGTTCCCCCATGACTGAATCCACCTGTTGACGAAGCGAAAGTCCGGGAACCGTCCCTGTATGACGGATCTCGGTCTCCCGGAAGACATCAAGGCCTGCCTCTTCGACCTCGACGGGGTCGTCACGAAGACGGCCGTCGTGCACGCGGCAGCCTGGAAGGAGATGTTCGACGCGTTCCTGCGCGAACGCGAGGGCGAGGACTTCCGGCCCTTCGACGACCACGACTACGACCAGTACGTCGACGGCCTGCCACGAGCCGACGGCGTCCGCGCCTTCCTCGCCTCCCGCGGCATCGACCTGCCCGAGGGGAGCGCGGACGACCCGCCGGGCGCCGAGACGGTCAACGGTCTCGGCAACCGCAAGAACGCCCTCGTGCTGGAGAAGATCCGCACAGACGGCGTCGAGGCCTACGACGACACCCTGGCCTACATCCGTGAGGCCCGCGCCCGGGGTCTGCGTACCGCGATCGTCTCCTCCAGCGCCAACTGCCGTGACGTGCTGCGCGCGATCGACGCCGAGGACCTCTTCGACGTACGCGTCGACGGCGTCGTCGCCAAGGAGCGCAAGCTGCCCGGCAAGCCGCGCCCGGACACCTTCCTGGCCGCCGCCGAGGACCTGGGCCTGGACGCACCGCGCTCCGCCGTCTTCGAGGACGCCCTCGCCGGAATGGACGCGGGCCGCGCGGGCGGCTTCGGATACGTCGTCGGCCTCGACCGGGTCGGACAGACCGACGCCCTCTACGAGCACGGCGCCGACATCGTCGTGAAGGGTCTCGCCGAACTGGGAGGACACGCGTGATCACCCACCGTTCCTACACCGTCGAGCCCTGGGCGGTCCGCGAGACCTCCCTCAACCTCGACGTCCTGGCCCAGAGCGAGTCCGTGTTCGCCCTGTCCAACGGCCATGTCGGCTGGCGCGGCAACCTCGACGAGGGCGAACCGCACGGCCTGCCCGGCTCCTACCTCAACGGCGTCCACGAACTGCACCCGCTGCCGTACGCCGAGGCCGGATACGGCTATCCGGAGTCCGGCCAGACCGTCATCGACGTCACCAACGGCAAGATCCTGCGGCTCCTCGTCGACGACGAGCCCTTCGACCTGCGCTACGGCCGTCTCGTCTCCCACGAACGCAACCTCGACCTGCGCCGGGGCGTCCTGGAGCGGACCTGTGAGTGGATCTCGCCGGCCGGCTCACGGATCAGGGTGCGCTCCACCCGGCTCGTCTCCCTCACCCAGCGGGCGATCGCCGCCGTGGCCTACGAGGTGGAGCCCGTCGACAGCCGCACCCGTGTGGTGATCCAGTCCGAGCTGGTCACCAACGAGAGCCTGCCCGCGCCGAACGGCGACCCGCGCGCCGCCAAGGCCCTCAAGTCGCCCCTCGAACACGAGGAGGGCTTCGCCGACGGCACCCGGCTGCGCCTCGTGCACCGCACCCGGCAGAGCGGACTGAGGGTCGCCGTGGCCGCCGACCACGTGATCGACGGGCCCGGGCGCACCACCACCAGCAGCGAGGAGATGGTGGACCTCGCCCGACTGACCGTCACCTCCGTGCTGGAGCCGGGACAGCGGCTGCGGGTGGAGAAGCTGGTCGCCCACGGCTGGTCCGGTGTCCGCTCCCGGCCCGCGATGAGCGACCAGGTGGACGCGGCCCTCGCGGCCGCCGCCCACAGCGGATGGGACGGTCTCCTGGACGAACAGCGCGGCTACCTCGACGACTTCTGGGGCCGCGCCGACGTCGAGGTCGACGGCGACGAGGAGATCCAGCAGGCGGTCCGCTTCGCCCTCTTCCACGTCCTCCAGGCAGGCGCCCGCGCCGAGCAACGGGCCATCCCCGCCAAGGGGTTGACCGGCTCCGGTTACGACGGCCACGCCTTCTGGGACACCGAGACCTTCGTCCTGCCCCTGCTCACCTACACCGAGCCCCGAGCCGTCGCCGAGGCCCTGCGCTGGCGGCAGCACACCCTGCCCGCCGCGCGCGAACGTGCCGTCCAACTCGGCCTGCGCGGCGCCGCGTTCCCCTGGCGGACCATCGACGGCTCGGAGGGATCGGCGTACTGGCCCGCCGGCACCGCCGCCTTCCACGTCAACGCTGCCGTCGCGGACGCCGTGGTGCGCTACATCGAGGCCACCGGCGACCTGGACTTCGAACGCGACACCGGAGTCGAACTCCTCGTGGAGACCGCCCGGTTGTGGCGCTCGCTCGGCCACCACGACCACCGGGGCGTCTTCCACATCGACGGCGTCACCGGGCCCGACGAGTACAGCGCCGTCGCCGACGACAACACGTACACCAACCTGATGGCCCGCGCGAACCTCCTGGCGGCCGCCGAGGTCTGCGCCCGCCATCCCCGACGATCCGCCGAACTCGGCGTCGACGACGAGGAGAGTGCCGCCTGGCGCGATGCCGCCGAGGCCGTGCACATCCCCTACAACGACGAACTCGGCGTGCACGAACAGCACGCCGGCTTCACCCGTCACCAGCCCTGGGACTTCGCCGGCACGAGCGCCGACCAGTACCCGCTGATGCTGCACTTCCCCTACTTCGACCTCTACCGCAAGCAGGTGGTCAAACAGGCCGACCTGGTACTGGCGATGTACCTGTGCAGCAACTGGTTCGAGGAGTTCCACGACGAGGAGCAGATCGCCCGCAACTTCGCCTACTACGAGCCGCTGACCGTCCGCGACTCCTCCCTGTCGGCCTGCGTCCAGGCGGTCGTCGCCGCCCGCGCCGGACATCTGTCCCTGGCCTACGCCTACACGGCGGAAGCGGCCCTGATGGACCTCGCGGACCTGGAGAACAACACCCGCGACGGACTCCACATCGCCTCCCTCGCCGGCACCTGGACGGCCCTCGTCGCCGGGTTCGGCGGACTGCGCCGCGACGGCGTCTCGCTCCGGTTCGCACCCCGCCTGCCCGAGCGGTTCAGCCGGCTCGCCTTCAACCTCCGGCTCCTGGACCGCTGTCTGCGGGTGGAGATCGGCCCGGACAAGGCGACGTACACCCTGGTCTCGGGCGCCCCGCTGACGATCAGCCACCACGGCACCCCGCTGACCCTGAACGGCGACGGCCCCGTCGTCCGCTCCATTCCCGCGCCGCGCGACCGCCCGGCCCCGGACCAGCCCCCGCACCGCGCCCCGCACGCGCGCTGAGCCAGGACGGCGATCCGGCCAGTCGCCGCTTGGCCGAACTCCACCCTGCACCCCCCTCTGCCGCGGGTTACTTTGTCCCTGCCTTTGTGTAATGGACCAGTCCCCGCGGCAGACGGGGTGAGGGGTGGACGAGGACGATGGCCCACGGCGACAGCGCCCTGCTCGACGGTGCGCGGCGACGTACCGAGTCGGATCCCCCCGGCACGTCCTTCCGGGACCGCGGCCACTGGCTGATCGCGGCGGTGGCCGCCGCCTTCACCCTGGCCCAACTCCTCCTCGTCCGTCCCGGGATGGGCCTCGGCTGGGACGAGACCGTGTACGTCAGCCAGGTCGGAACCCAGGCCCCGGCCGCCTACTTCAGCGCCCCGCGCGCCCGCGGCGTCTCGCTCCTGGTGGCCCCGATCGCGAGCTGGTCGACCTCGACCGAACTCCTGCGCGTCTACCTCGCCCTCCTTTCCGGCCTCGCCCTCTACCTGGCCCTGCGCACCTGGCGCGGCCTCTTCCCGGACCGCGTCCTGGCCGTCGGCGGCGCCCTGTTCGCCTCTCTGTGGATCACCGTGTTCTACGGCCCGCAGGCCATGCCCAACTACTGGGTCGCCGTCGGGGCGCTGGGCACGGTGGGCTGCTTCCTGCGAGCCCGAGAGAACCCGAGGGCGCTGTGGGGAGTGGTGGCCGGTGCCGCGCTCATGGCGTGGATGCGGCCCACCGACGCCGTATGGGCCACCCTTCCGCTGTTCGTCGCCGCCGCCGTCACCCGGCGCCCGCGTCCCGCCGTCGCGCTCGTGGCCGGGCTGGTCCTGGGCGGTGTGCAGTGGGTGGTCGAGGCGTACACCAGCTACGGCGGTCTGGCCGAGCGGCTGCACGAGGGCTCCCGCATCCAGGGCGGCCTCGGCCCGCAGTTCGCCGTCGTCGACCAGCTGCGCAGCCTCGGCGGCCGGGCCCTGTGCCGCCCGTGCACCGGCCCGCTGCCGAACCCGGCCGTCATGACGTGGTGGGCCGTTCTGCCGCTGCTGGCCGCAGTCGGCCTGGTAGTCGCGGTCCGGGCCGGGCGCACGGCGCGCACCCTCGTCCCGCTGGCCTGTGCCACGACGGCCGCCGTGCCCTACCTCTTCCTGATCGGCTACGCGGCCCCCCGGTTCCTGCTGCCCGCCTACCTCCTGATGGCCCTTCCGGTCGCCGACGCGCTGTTCCACCTCGCGACCACCCCGGCGGGCCGGTGGCGCCCGGTCGCGGCGACGCTCCTCGCCATCGGGATCACGGGCCATCTGGCGGTGCAGTACGTCGTGCTGGAGCGCACCGTGAAACGCACCACCGACTCCCACCAGGACTGGGCGGACACCGCGAGCGAGCTGCACCGCCTGGGAGTGCGGCCGCCCTGTGTGCTCACCGGCTATCTGTCGGTCCCCGTCGCCTACTACGCGGGGTGCCACTCGGCCGCGGCCTTCGGCCCCAACACCAACAGCACCGAGTCCAAGATCCTCGGCGCGTCCCGCCGTATGCCCGTCGCCGTGCTCACCGAGCACGGTGCCGAGCCGCCCGCCTACGCCCGCGACTGGCCCACCCGGCCCGCCGCCGGGATGGACCTCCACATCGCGCCGAGCCAGGGCGAACGCGGCCCGACATGACGGCCGACCAGGTCACCGCCCCCGGCCGCGGACGCGTGTACGGGCACCTCGCCCTCACGCTCGCCGTGCTGACGGCCACCGGGTACCTGGCCCGCAGCCACTGGTCCGTGCTGGAGACCGGTGCGCTGCGGCTCGCCCTGGCCGACCCGGCCTGGCTGCTCGTCGCCGCCGCGGCCGCAGCGGTGACCTGGATGTGCTCGGCACTGGCCCAACAGGGCGCGGTGCTACGGCCGTTGCCGGCCAGGCGCCTGGTGGCCGCGCAGTTCGCCGCCGACGCCGTGGGCCAGCTGGTGCCCGCCGGACTCGGCAGCGGCGCGGTCAATCTGCGCTTCCTCATGCGGTGCGGGATGTCCGCCGGACGCTCGGCGACCGCGCTCGCGGTGAAGGCCACGGCGGGCGGGCTCACCCGGGCCGCCCTCATCGCCGTACTCGCGACGGCTTCTCCCGGTGTCCTCGGGCTGCCGCGTCCGCACGCCGGGTGGCTCTTCGCGGCCGGCGCCGTCGCCGTTCTCGCCGGACTCCTCATGGCCGTGCTCTGGCCGCAGTGCCGGGCGGCCCTGGCGCTCGTCCTGGCCGACATCAGGGCGGTCCACGCACGGCCCTGCCGCGCGCTCGCCCTGTGGGGCGGCTCGCTGGGCTTCGCCGTCCTGCACGCGGTCGTGCTGATCGCCGTCACGCGCGCCGTCGCGCTGCCGCTGGCCCCGCCGCTGGTGGCGCTGCTCTACCTCACCGCAAGCAGCGCGGCCGCCCTGCTGCCCACCCCCGGCGGTCTCGGCTCCTTCGACGCGGCGCTCGCCCTCGCCCTCACCGCGGGCGGAGCGCCGGGTGTGGCGGCCGCCTCCGCGGTGCTCGGCTACCGGCTGCTGACGGTGTGGCTGCCCCTGCCGCCCGGCCTGGTGGTGCTCGCTCTGCTCGTACGCCGCAAGGCGCTGTGAACCCGGGGCGGCGTTTCCGGGCGCCGTGCTCCTGGTAGGACTCCGGATGTCGGCCGAGGGCGAGGGGAGTGCCATGACGGGGAACGAGCACGGTGGGCGTCTGGGGGAGGAGTTCTTCACCCCGGGGTCCTCGTCCTTCACCGAGTTCCTCGCAGCCCACCGACCCGAACTGCTGAGCACCCGTAATGTTCTGCCCGACGATGTGCGGGCGGCCCCGGACCAGGTGCCGCACGGCACCACCGTGCTCGCCCTCTCCTTCCGCGACGGCGTCCTCATCGCCGGCGACCGCAGAGCCACCATGGGCAACCTCATCGCCCAGCGCGACCTGGAGAAGGTGCACCCGGCCGACGATTACACGGCGGTCGCCTTCGCCGGCACCGTCGGACTCGCCCTCGACATGGTCAAGCTCTACCAGGTCGAACTCGCCCACTTCGAGAAGATCGAGGGCGTCGGCATGACCCTCGACGGCAAGGCGCGCCGCCTGTCCGGCATGATCCGGCAGAACCTTGGCCAGGCCATGCAGGGCCTCGCCGTCGTCCCCCTCCTCGTCGGCTACGACCCGGCCCGAACCGCGGGCGAACGGGGCCGCATCTTCAGCTTCGACATCGCCGGCGGGCTCTACGAGAAGGCCGGCTTCCACGCCGAGGGCTCCGGCTCGCCGTACGCCAGAGGCGCGCTCAAGAAGCTGTTCCGCAAGGGACTCGACCGCCGCGAGGCCGCGCTCACCGCGCTCCAGGCGCTCTACGACGCGGCCGACGACGACTCCGCGACCGGCGGCCCGGACATCAACCGGCAGATCTTCCCCATCCTCTCCGTCATCACCGAGGACGGCTTCGAGCGACTGTCCGAGTCGGAGACCGCGGCACTCAGCCGGGAGATGGTCGAGCAGCGGCGGGCCAGGCCGGACGGGCCGAACGCGACGCCCTGACCGGGCACTTTCCCCAGTCGTGACAAAGACCTGCCACGGGCTTTACTGCACATGACTTGCAGGTACTGGAGGATGGCACAAGGCTGCTGAACGCGGCCGTACCTCCTCGCAAAGGATGCTCCGCCCGATGACGGCCGCCCCTGACTCCGCTCCGTCCCTCCTCCCCGCCACCGCCCCCGCGAGGGGCTCGGTATGGCACCGCGTCCGTCACTCCATGACGCGGCAGGAGTGGGTCAGGGCGGGCGGCATGGCCGCGGTCGTGGTGGCCCTGCACGTCATCGGCTGGGTCACGCTGGTGACGATCGTCGCCCCGCACCACTACAGCGTCGGCGAGAAGTCCTTCGGCGTCGGCATCGGCGTGACCGCCTACACCCTGGGGATGCGGCACGCCTTCGACGCCGACCACATCGCGGCGATCGACAACACCACCCGCAAGCTGATGGGGGAGGGGCAACGGCCCCTCTCGGTCGGGTTCTGGTTCTCGCTCGGCCACTCCAGCGTGGTCTTCGTCCTGGCCCTGCTGCTCTCGCTCGGCGTGAAGGCCCTCGCCGGACCGGTGCGCGACGGCGGCTCCCGCCTCCACGACGTGACCGGTCTGATCGGTACGACCGTCTCGGGCGCGTTCCTCTACCTCATCGCGGCGGTCAACCTGGTCGTCCTCGTGGGCATCTGGAAGGTGTTCCGGCGGATGCGCTCGGGCCGCTACGACGAGGCGGCCCTGGAGGAGCAGCTGAACAGCCGCGGCTTCATGAACCGCCTCCTGGGCCGGGTCATGCGGTCGATCACCAGGCCGTGGCAGATGTACCCGCTGGGCCTGCTGTTCGGCCTGGGCTTCGACACGGCGACGGAGATCGCCCTGCTGGTCCTGGCCGGGTCGGGCGCCGCCTCGGGGCTGCCCTGGTACGCGATCCTCACCCTGCCGGTCCTGTTCGCCGCCGGCATGTCCCTCCTGGACACCATCGACGGCTCCTTCATGAACTTCGCCTACGGCTGGGCCTTCTCGAAGCCGGTCCGCAAGGTCTACTACAACCTGACCGTCACCGGTCTGTCGGTCGCCGTCGCCCTCCTCATCGGCACGGTCGAACTCCTGGGCCTGCTCGCCGACAAGCTGAACCTCCAGGGCCCCTTCTGGACCTGGATCGCAGGGCTCGACCTCAACCTCCTCGGCTTCGTCATCGTCGGCCTGTTCTTCGTCACGTGGATCGTCGCCCTGGTGGTGTGGAAGGTCGGCCGGATCGAGGAGAAGTGGACGGTGGCGCTCGCCGAACAGCCCGCCGAATGACCGGCCTTGGGGGCCGCGCCGGCCCCGCTGCTCAGGCGCGCACCCTGAACTCCTTGCGCCACTTGATGAACTGCTGTTCCGCCTCCCCGGTGTACGACCACGGGGTGCGGGTGCCGCGGCGGTCCAGCATGCGCAGCAGGGGGACGGCCACCTCTGCGACGCCCGCCAGACAGGCGGCGTGCGCCAGGTAGTTGAGGTCGCGGAGCTCGCCCGGGTGCACGGTGTGGTCACTGCGGCCCACGATCCAACGCTGCCAGGTCCGCCGTACGTCACTCACCGCCCCGTCGTGCTTCCAGTGCTGCCCGAGCCCCACGGACGCCTTGCGGTCCCCGTCGGCCGCGTCCACCGCCGCCCGGTACTCCTCGACCCGCGCGTACTGCACCAGCACCGGCAGTGCGGAACCCGGCGGCGCCACCCCGGCCGCGTCGCGGGCGAAGTCGTACATCAGGCCGTTCGAGCCGTGCCAGCGCGACGAGTAGTAGTGCAGCACCTGGAGGTGTCCCTCCACGCTGTACGAGTCGCGGGCGTGCAACTCGTCCCACCAGCGCCCCAGTTCCTGCCGCCGTACCCCGGCCGGGTACAGCCGGGCCACCGAGATCAGCGAGATCCACGGCGTCGGGTCGTCCACGAAGGCCTCGGACGCCTGGAGACAGGCCATCACCGCCGCGTCGATCCGGCGCCGGTCGATCGGCACCCCCCGCCCCGCCGCGATGGCCAGGTTGAACGCCCGGGCCGTCTCGGTGGCCGCCCGCAGCACCAGCGCGTCGCCGTTGTGCGGCTCGGCCGCCAGCCATGACTCCACCGTCGAACTCCCCGCGCAGGCCTGCGCGAGCGTGCGGACCCGGTGCCCCCGCGCGAGCCAGTCGGGGCCGGTCGCGCGCAGCAGTTCCCGCAGTCCCTGCCAGCGGCCGATGACGATGTCCTGGCGGGCGGTGGTGAGGGGGACGTCCCCGCAGTCGGGGTCGAACTCGGGGGTGAAACGGTCTCTCGCCATCGCACAACCCCTCAGAAGTCGGTCGGGAGACCCTCGTGGACCAGCGAGGGCCCGGCCGTCCCGCCGTCGGGAACCCAGTCCGTCGCGATCGTACGGCTCGCGTCGAGCCGCGCCGGCCGGTAGTAGTCGCTGCCCTTCTTCCAGTACCAGAGCATCGGGACCAGCCCCACGGCCAGCCCGCCCACCCCGATCGAGATCGCGGCCGTGCTCAGGTCCCCCAGCGACTCGACGAAGATCCAGAACATGAACAGCGCGCCCAGCAGCGGCCACAGCCCGCCGAGCAGGAAGTCGGTCGGGGACTTCAGCAGCATCTTGCGGTACGCGACGACCACGGCGAGGCCCGTGAGGCCGTAGTAGACGGCGATCTGGAGGCCGATCGCGGAGATCGCGTCGGAGAGGATGTCGCCCACCGAGCCCAGGGCGTTGGAGGCGACGAACATCGCCAGCGCCACGGCGCCGACCACCACGATCGCCACCCACGGGGTGTTCCAGCGGCGGTGCACCCGGCCCAGCGCGGACGGCATCGTGCGGTCCCGGCCCATCGCGAACAGCGAGCGCGTGACCTGGATGAGCGTGGTCTCCAGGGTGGCGATGGTCGACAGCATCACGGCGACGATCAGCAGCTTGCCGCCCCAGCCCGGCAGGACCTCCTCGCCCAGCACGGCAAGGACGTTGGCGTCGTTGTCGTCGATCTGCCTCGAGGTGAGGACGACGTTCACCGCGATGGTGAACACCTCGAACAGGAGGAAGACGATGCCGACGCCGATGAGGCCCGCGAGGCCCGTCGTACGGCGGCTGTTGCGGGTCTCCTCGCTGAGGTTGCTGGTGACGTCCCAGCCCCAGTAGTAGAACGCGGCGATCAGCGCGCCCGAGGCGAAGCCCTGCATGCCGTCGAAGTGGCCGAAGCCCAGCCAGGACCACTCGAAGGCGCGTGCGCCGCCCGTGTGGAAGAGGGCGAGGACCGCGAACAGCGCGAGGATCGCCAGTTCGACGCCGGACATGATGAGCTGGGCGCGCACGGTGAGCCGGGCGCCGCCGAGCACGACCAGCAGCATCAGCACGAACCAGGCCGCGCCCACGACGGTCGACAGCGCGGTGTTGTCCGCGAGGTCCTGGTCGAAGAGGGACAGCGTCATCGAACCGGCGGGCAGCGAACCCGCCACCATGAAGATGGTCGCCGAGATCACCAGCGCCCAGCCGCTGACGAAACCCAGAAAGGGATGGAGCGTACGGCCCACCCAGGAGTAACTGGCGCCCGCGTTCACGTCGATGCGGCTGAGGTAGCTGAAGGCGAGGGCGATGCCCAGCATGGGTATCGCGCAGTACAGCAGAGCCGCCGGACTGGCCAGACCCACCGCGCCGACCAGGACCGCGGTGGTCGCCGCGATCGAGTAGGCCGGCGCGCTGCCCGCGACGGCCATCACCACGGTGTCGAACGTCCCGAGGGCGTTGGCCTGTAGCCCTCTGCCCCTGTTGATGCTCATGGTTGCGCTGCTTTCGGTAGGGCACGCCGTACGGCCGCGGGGGGACCGTACGGCGCAGAAGAGTGGGGGGTGGCTCCGCCCCGGGGCTGGAGAGGGATGGCCTCGGCCAGGGGAGGTGTCGAGAGGAATCGCGAGAATACGGGGACCGCCCGATCGCTGTGTGGGCCGACGGTCACTCCGTGTGTGCGTGTGATGATAGCCCTATTCCTTGACCCTTCAAGATTAACTGGGGGGTAACCTTCCGAAACGGTGAAAGCCGTGCTCCGCGCACCTTTTGAGGTTGGACGGCGCGTTCGGGGAAACGCGGATCAGGACCGTGGATCAACCCATGTGCGAAGGAGACATCCATGTCCGGCGACCCGATGGCCGACGACGTCTACCAGCCCACCGGCACCAACGAGGAGCAGGAGGACGCGGCCCCGCTCGACCTCCAGGACGCCCTGGACGAACGGACCTACGACGACACCCTCGACGAGGGCTACTCGCCGCCGGAGAAGCCCCTCGGTGTGACCCGGTACGGCACCACCGCGGCCGAGCAGCACGACGGCGAGACCCTCGACCAGCGCCTCGCCCAGGAGGTCCCCGAGGCCGGTGAACCCGTCGGCGACGGCGTGGGCGACCTCCCCGGCGGCGAGGGCGAGCCGGTCGATCCCGAGGCCGGCACCGAGCGCGCCGGGCGCCTCGTGGCCCCCGACGAGGGCGCCCACTCCGACACCGTCAAGGAGGAGGTCGCCACCGACGTGGGCATCGACGCGGGCGCGGCCGGTGCCGAGGAGGCCGCCATGCACGTGATCGAGGACCCCGAGTCGCCCTGAGGCAGGCCCCGGAGGAGCCCCTGAGGCGGGCCCGAGGAGCTCCTGAGGCACGGCCCGGAGGAGCTTCAGTCCCCGATCCGGTCGATCTGGCGGAGCTTGTTCGTGGCGTCCAGGGCGGCGACCTTGTACGACTCGGCGAGCGTCGGGTAGTTGAACACCGCGTCGACCAGGTAGTCGACGGTGCCGCCGCAGCCCATCACGGTCTGGCCGATGTGGATCAGTTCGGTGGCGCCGGAGCCGAAGCAGTGCACGCCGAGCAGGGAGCGGTCCTCGGCGGAGACCAGCAGCTTCAGCATGCCGTGCGAGTCGCCGACGATCTGCCCGCGGGCCAGTTCCCGGTACCGGGAGATGCCGACCTCGAACGGCACCCGGTCCTCGGTGAGCTGATCCTCCGTCCGGCCCACGAAGCTGATCTCCGGGATGGTGTAGATGCCGATCGGCTGGAGGTTGTGCATCTGCCCGACCGGCTCGCCGCAGGCGTGGTAGGCCGCGGCGCGCCCCTGCTCCATCGAGGTGGCCGCCAGCGCCGGGAAGCCGATCACGTCGCCGACGGCGTAGATGTGCGGCACCTCGGTGCGGTAGTGCTCGTCCACGGCGATCCGCCCGCGGGGGTCCGCCGACAGGCCCGCCTTGCCGAGGTCGAGGCCGTCGGTGAGCCCCTGCCGGCCGGCCGAGTACATCACCGCGTCGGCCGGGATCTTCTTGCCGCTCTCCAGCACGGTCAGCGTGCCGCGGGGATGGCGTTCGACCGCGGCCACGGTCTCGCCGAAGCGGAACGTCACCGCGAGGTCCCGCAGGTGGTACTTGAGCGACTCGATCACCTCGACGTCGCACATGTCGAGCATTCCGGCGCGCTTCTCGACCACCGTGATCTTGCTGCCGAGCGCGGCGAACATCGACGCGTACTCCATGCCGATGACACCGGCCCCCACGATGACCATGGACCGCGGAACCCGTTCCAGGTTCAGCACGTTGTCCGAGTCCATGATGGTCCGGCCGTCGAACTCGACGCTGTCGGGCCGGGCGGGCCGGGTGCCGGTGGCGATCACGATGTGCTCGGCGCTGAGCAGCCGTTCCTGGCCGGTGACCTCGCGCAGGGCGACGGTGTGGGCGTCGACGAAGCGACCGGTGCCGCCGTAGAGGGAGACGTGGTTGCGGGAGAGCTGACTGCGGATCACGTCGACCTCGCGGCCGACCACGTGCTGGGTGCGCGCGGTCAGGTCGGCGACGGTGATGTCCTCCTTCAGCCGGTAGCTCTGTCCGTACAGGTCGCGCTGGGTGAGACCGGTCAGGTACAGCACCGCCTCGCGCAGTGTCTTGGAGGGGATGGTGCCGGTGTGGATGGAGACCCCGCCGACCATGTCGGGGCGGTCGACGACGGCGACCCGGCGGCCCAGCTTGGCCGCGGCGATGGCGGCCTTCTGGCCACCCGGACCGGATCCGATGACGAGCATGTCGAAGTCGGGCACCCTCGCAAGTCTGGCAGCCGTAGGGCCCCTTCCGAAAGAGCGAGCGACCAACCGGCCCTGGAACGGCGGCGGGTTCGGCCGGCATCCCCGTCCGGCGGGTCCAAGTGCTGTGCCTGGAAGGCGAGTCGTGGCTGTACGGCGACGCCCGGACCCGGCTGCCGCACGACAGCCAGGTCCGACGGCCACCGCTACGGCAGCAGCTTGTCCAGCGCCGCCGGGCCCTCCGCCGCCAGCTTGCGCCGGGCCCATTCCAGGTTGTGCGGGGTGATGTCCTTGCCCGAGGCCAGGACGAGGTCCTCCGGCGACACCTCGGTGCCGGTACGGGCGTGGAGCAGGGCGTCCGGAGTGGCGCGGTCCTCGAAGGACCCGGACGCGTCGGGCTGTGACGTCGGCATGATCTCGGCTCCTCGGATCCGGAAAGCGGTGCGGCCCCGGTGAGGTCAACGGGTCCGATATCACCATTCAACGCCCGGGCCGACCCTGCATCCGGAGCCGCCGGGGCGACGCGCCTTCGGGATGCCCCGGTGATACGACAGGCGTGTAATGGGGGTACTGAGCACTCGGGGACGGCAGGGAAGACGACGCCATGTCCACCACCAGCCGGACGAGCACGGAGAAGCAGGCCCAGGCACCGAAGGGCGTGCTGCGCAGACTCGGGGAGTGGTGCGCCCGGCACTTCGTGATCGTCGTGGTGGCCTGGCTGGTGGCCCTGGTCGCCCTCCAGGCCCTGAACCGTTCCTTCGGCGGGGACTACTCCGACAACTTCTCCCTGCCCGGCGTCCAGTCGCAGGAGGGCCTCGACGTCCTGAAGAAGCACGACCCGGTGGCCGGCGGCTACAGCAGCCAGATCGTCCTGCACGACGGTGACAAGGCGCTCACCTCGCTCGGCTCGCAGATGTCCACGACCGTCGGCGACCTCCAGAAGCTGCCGCACGTCCTGTCGGCTCAGAACCCGCTCTCCGTGCCGGCCTCCAAGGTCGGACCGGTCTCCTCGGACGGGAAGACGGGTTACATCACCGTCCGCTTCGACGTCCAGCCCTCGACCCTGGGCGACGGCTACCTGCACGGCGTGGACAGTGCCGTACAACCCCTGCGGTCGGCCGGGGCCGACGTCGAGTACGGCGGGCCGCTCGGGGAGCTCGCCCGGCCCGCCGCCAACGACAAGATCAGCGAGCTGATCGGGTTCGCCGTGGCCATCGTCGTCCTGCTCATCGGCTTCGGCAGCGTGATCGCCGCCGGCATCCCCCTGGTGACCGCCTTGATCAGCGTGATCGGCGGACTCGCCTGCCTAGGCCTGCTCGCGGCGGCGTTCACCTTCGCGACCGTCTCGCCCACCCTGGCCACGATGATCGGCCTGGGCGTCGGCATCGACTACGCGCTCTTCCAGATCACCCGCCACCGGCAGAGCCTCATGGACGGCAAGGATCCGGTGCACGCGGCGGGCCGGGCCACCGCCACCAGCGGACGGGCCGTCCTCGTGTCCGGCTGCACGGTGATCATCGCCCTGGCCGGGCTGTCCGCGTCCGGGGTGGGATTCATCGGGAAGCTCGGCGTGGCCGCGGCGGTGACCGTCGTCTCCGCGGTCCTGGGAGCCCTGACCCTGGTCCCGGCCCTGCTGGGGCTGATCGGCACCCGCATCGACCGCTACCACGTGCGCCGCCCGGTCGCCGAGACGGACGCCCCCGAGGGCGAGACACCGCACGGAACGTGGCACCGCTACGCCCAGCGGGTCGAGCGGCGGCCGTGGCAGTACCTGGCCGCGGGCGTGACGACCGTCGCGATCCTCGCCATCCCTTTGTTCTCCATCCAGCTGGGCCACATCGGCGACGGCGCCGACCCGACCTCCTTCACCGACCGTCGCGCCTACGACCTGATGACCGACGCCTTCGGACCGGGCTCCAACGGCCCGCTCACCGTGGTGATCGACCAGACCTCCGTACCGTCCTCACAGCGCTCGAACCTGTCCACGCAGGCGCAGAAGACCCTGAACGCCGTGCCCGGCGCCGCCACGGTCACCCAGCTGAACCCCACCCAGGACGGGGACGTCCTGCTCGCCACCGTGTACTCCAAGGAGTCCCCGCAGAGCGCCACCACCACCGACCTCACCAACCGCCTGGTCGACACCACCCTGCCCGCCGCGGTCTCCGGCACCGACGCCAAGGGCTATGTCACCGGCACCACGGCCGCACAGGTCGACTTCCGGGACATCGTCGCCGGCCGCCTGCCGCTGATCATCGGCGTGGTCGTCGCCCTCGCCTTCCTCGTCATCCTCGCGGTGTTCCGCGGGCTGCTCGTCGCCGTGAAGGCGGCCGTCCTCAACGTCCTGTCGATCGCCGCCTCCTACGGCGTCGTCGTCGCCGTCTTCCAGTGGGGCTGGGGCGGTCCCGCGCTCGGGGTCTCCGGGAAGGTGCCCATCGAGAGCTATGTGCCGATGATGATGTTCGCGATCATCTTCGGACTGAGCATGGACTACGAGATCTTCCTGCTCTCCCGCGTCCACGAGGCCTGGCTGCGCACCGGTGACGCCAAGGCCTCCGTCGCCCACGCCCTGGAGATCACCGCGCGGGTCATCACCTGCGCCGCGCTGATCATGGTGAGCGTCTTCGCCGCGTTCATCGTGAGCGACAACATCGTGGTCAAGATGCTCGGACTGGGCCTCGCCGTGAGCGTGCTGATCGACGCGACCGTCGTACGGCTGCTCATGGTCCCGGCCGTCATGACCCTGCTGGGCCGGCACGCCTGGTGGACACCCCGGTGGCTGGACCGGATCCTCCCGCACATCGACGCCGAGGGGGAGCACGAGACGGACGGGGCAGTCAGCGGGGATCGGCAGGGCCGGGCGCGAGAACGAGCATCGTGACGTCGTCGTCGAGCTCCGGGGCGTAGCGCACGAGGTCGGTCCACACCCGCTCGGCGAGCACCGGCAGCGGCACCGGGCCGTCCGGGCCGTCGGCCGAGAGCTCGACCAGCCGGTCGAGCAACGGATAGAAGGCCCCGGCGGAGTCCCGCGCCTCCCAGACGCCGTCCGAGGCCAGGAAGAGGCGGTCCCCCGGCTTCAGCGGGACCGTGAGCCCGGCCGGCGCCCCGTCGGACAGGCCGAGACCGAGCGGGGTCCCCACCGGGGCGTCCAGTTCCACGGCCCGCCCGTCCCGCAGCAGCACAGGGCCGGGCTGCCCGCACGCCACGATCCGTACCGCCCTCGCGCCACCGCCGAACTCCAGCACCACCGCCGTCGCGAACAGCTCCGAGTGCCGTACGGCCGCGGAGTCCACCGTCAGCCTGCGGTCCAGCCGCGCCGCCACGGACTCGGGATCCGGCCGGTCGAGGACCGCCTCCCGGAAGGCCCCCAGCAGGGAGGCGACGGTCGCGACGGCCGACAGCCCGTGTCCCTGCACGTCACCCATGACCGCACGCACCCCGCAGGGACCCTCCCGGACGTCGAAGAAGTCGCCGCCCACCAGCGTCCCCTGCTGCGCGGCCACGTACAGTCCCGCGCACCGCACGCCGCCCACCCGCTCCGGCAACGGCGGCACGACGGCCCGCTGGGCGGCCTCGGCGACCGCGCGCTCGGTCACCAGCTGCGCGTCACGCCTACTGCGGACGTAGGACACGACCACGCTCAGAGCGGCGACGAAGCCCACGGTCAGGGCGTCCTCGGCACCCGGATCGTTCAGCCGGAACGCCGGGATGTTCAGCACGGCCAGGACCAGCACGCCGAGCACCGCGGTCGCCGCCGGGCCGTACGACAGCACGGCCAGCGGCGGGATGGCACCGAGCAGGAACCCGATGTCCAGGGGATCCGGGCTCACGAGGGTCGACACGCACACCCCGGCCAGCAGGGCGGCGGGCAGCACCCGCACCCAGCGGGGCGGCGGCGCGCCGCCGCGCAGCCAGGTCCGCCCGTCGTCCCGGTCGCGGTGTGCCGACCGGCCGCGCACTCCGCTCACACCTCTACGCTGCTACGCCACGCCGGGCGCCGCACCCCGAACCGGCTTCGCGGACCCCTGGAAGGGCGTCAGTGTCAGCCGTATCCCGGTCGGTGCGGTGTCCTGGACGCAGGAGGCGAAGTCGGCCACGTCGTCGAAGGCGAAGCCGTACGCCTTGCCGTCCTGGGTGGCCGCGTGCATGGCCCTGGCGTAGTGGTTGGTGCGCGCGGTCCGGTAGCAGGACGCGGGGTCGGTGGTGGGCTGGGCGGCGGCGCTCACCGGCGTCGACCGGTTGAACCCGGCGCCGAGCACGGCGGCGACCGGCCCCGTGGTGCCGTCGTTGGGGGCGGCGAGCGCGGCGTCGCAGAACAGTACGTCCCGGGTCGAGGGGCGGGCGAAGGAGACCTGCGCGGGCCCGCTGAACACGAACCGTTCGCCGCGCACCCGGCCGGTGAAGGTACCCGCGTCCGTCGTGACCTTCAGGTCCCTGCCGGTGTACGTGCTCCAGACCTCGTCGATGGAGGGCGCGAAGTGGTCCGCGGGGAACAGGCCGGCGTCCAGGCCGTGGCCCGCCGCGATGACCCGCCTGTCGGCCACGTGAACTCGGCGCAGTCGTGCAGCACCGGGTAGTTGGGGTCCGAAGTCACCCAGCCCGCCGAGTACTGGAGGGCCGGGTTGCCGTTGCCGTCCCTGACGACCCTGAACTTCAGCTTCGCGCCAGCCTGGACTCACCGCTGCCGGACAGGCCGATTACAAGGGCGGAATCACGCCATACGATCACAGCATGGTTCTCCCCGGGCAAGTCGGCTTGTACCGTCGGACGGTTGCTCAGCCCCAGCCCTGTGTCACGGTTTGAACGGCGGTATCACCAGCACGTGGTACGCCTGTTCCAGGCGCCGGCGCAGGTCATGTCCACGCAGAATCTGCTGCCGTGTCCGGGACTCGTCCATGAATGCCACATCGACGAAAGTCTTCGGCGCAACGCTCTGGTCTTGCGAGGCGGATGTGTAGCCCCGGACCACTTCCCAGCCCTTGCCCGCGTAGGACCGCTCCCTGTCGAAGACGGCCTCTGGCCACTCGCCGGCAGTGGGAGCCGAGCGACTCGGCCGTGAGTCGACGCTGACCGATTGATCGGGCACGATCAGGCTGATCATGCCCTTACTCGAGGTCACGCCAGCCGGCTTGCGAACCGCCGCGCGGGCCAACCGCCCGGCCTGCTCCGGCGTCAAATCGGCCACGGTGAACGTCGAGGCCGCCACCCGCATCCAGCCGGGCACCCCGTCGACCTCCTGGACGCCTCGCCTGGCGGCCAAGTCCCTCATGGCTGGGACCACTTGAGACGGCGGCCACACGTTCAGCTCGACCGCGTCCGCAGTCGCGAACTCGGTCCGTCCCGTGCTCCGTACCAGTGGGTTGCACATCAGCGTTTCTAGGAGCGCCAACCAGTCCACGTACTGGTCGTCGAGCGGTGGGGCCGGGCGGAGACGGCGCAGCATGGTGTCGACGATGATGTAATGGGCCGCTGTCGCGCAGGCCCGCTGATAGCCGTAGAGCCACTCGGACCCGGTGTCCTTGGCAAGAAGCGAGTGCGAGCCGACCCGATGGTCCGAGCCCTGCAACAGCCGCTCGTACAGGAACAGGTCCTTCGCCAGATACAGGGCGGATTCCTGGGCGAACCCCAGACCCGCGTCCTTCGCCGCGTCGATGAGGACGCCGATCGGATTCGCGAGCAACTTGGCGACGGTGTCGATAGCCTCGTACACGGACATCGCGAGCTTTCCCACGGCGATCGTCTTCGACACAGCGAGGACAAACCGTGACAGCCGCGACAGGACTTCCGCCGGGAGCAATTTCAAGTAGGTCGTTCTCGCCAGCGTCTCGGCGAGTACGGACTGACGCATGGCAGGCTTGGCGAGCGTTTCGAGGTTGTCCCCGAACTTGTCCTTCAGCACCTCGACGACACGGTTGTCCTCGTTCTCCGCCGCCTGCACGGGATCACGGAAGATCTCGAGTACCGACTGCAGCCAATCGTAGTACTCCTGCTCCACCCGGCTGAGATCCGTGGACTCTACGGTCCGGAAGAAATCCCCGACTTGGCGCCGCGGGTCCTTCCAGCCGATGCCGAGGACTTCCTCAAAAACGTGGAGGAGGGAGACCACGGTGTCCTGGGTGTCGAAATAGCCGGTGACCACGAAGTCCTCGGTCGGCAGGGCGGCGCCGTCCCGCGCCCCTGGAACCCACCGCTTCAGCCGTCGCGCGAAGATCCCGGCGTCACGAGTCTCGAACTGCTTAGGCAGATACTTCGCTCCGCTCGCCAGGGCGTGCAGTTCGACGAAGTTGGAGTGCGCGTAGAAGTCCTCGACCGCGTGCAAGAGATAGCCCATGCGGGCCAGTCCGACAGCGAAAGCCGGGTCCGAGCCGTCCACTGCGAGCTCGCCGCGGCCCACAGGCCGCGCCCAGTCGGTCTCGAGCTCGGCGAAACCGGCTGCGAGGACTTCGATGTCGTCACGCAGATAGCGGTAGAGGTCCGGAGTGCGGTACCGCTGCTGCCCCGCGCGGGGGCCTCGGTCCAGTGAGGTCTCGTACGTGTCAGGGGACATGGGGACGCGTGGGCGGTCGCAGTGCTCGTGAGGGAAGTACTGACGGAAGACGGCCTTGAAGATCGCTTCGTACTGTTCGACGGAGAACCGGTCCGGCTCGCTCTCCCTCTCTGCCACACCGAAGGAAAGATAGCCCTTCACGAACACGGCGTCGGTGGAGACGTCTCGGAGCACCGACCGAGTGGCTGGGTCGGCGCCGAGGAGCACGCCGAGGGCGCCGTAGACCTTCTCGCGTACTGCCCGGACCAGGCGGTCCTCTCGGTCGCCGGTCCAAGTCCGGTACCAATTCGTCCCTGATCGGTACAGGGTCGTCGCGGTGATCAGCCGGATGAAGTCCTCGACCAAGGACTGGGCTTTGGAAGCCAGAGCCGCGTACGCGACGGGGTCGATGACCTGGGAGAGGTCAGTCAGCCAGTTGCCGAGAAGCACCGCTTCCAGGCCCTGCGCCTCCCCGTCGGCCCAGTCCTTGAAGGTCCGTTCGAGGAGTGGGAGCGCGCCCTGCTCACCGACACCACGGTGTCCCTTGGTGTTCATCTCACGGTCCCGGGGGTGCATCGATCGTGATGTCGATGGCGCTGGTGGGCGTGTACTCGTACCACTGCCCGATCAACGCGCCCTCCGCCCAGCTGGTGAGATCACTGTCCGCCCCCTCGCCGCCCGGTTTGCGGTTGGCGCCGAGCGAGGACAGGTCGTAGTCGCCGTGCACCCCCGGACTGACGTACTCGTACGGCGTCCCCCACGGGTCCTTCAGGGGCAGCGTGACATTCCGCGCCTTCGCCACGGCGGCCATGGCCTGGAGACCATCGCTGGTGGTGGGATAACTGCCGTTCTGCTTTTCGTAATCGCCTAAGAGCAGGGTGAGGAGCTGAATGTCGGCCCAGGCAGCCTTCTGCTTCGGCAGCAATAGGGGGCGCGTGTCCTCGACGGCGTTGGCCGGCTGGATCCCGGGGTAGTTGGTGTTCGCAAACGCCTCCAGCTCCTGGGCGATGGCCACGTACGGCGCGGGCGGCACCGGAGTGCCGGCCACGAAGGCGAGGAAGGATTCCACGAAGCCTGGGCGGATCGTCATTACGACGCGTGCCGCGCCGGAGCGCAGGAATGCACGGTGCAGGGGGTCAGGGTGGTCGAGGAACTTACGGAAATTCGCGCCCTTGAGGTTCGACCAGAAGTACGGATAGACGATGTAGAGCAGGTTCTCCCACTCGACGGCCTCTTGCAGGAACCGGATCGTCGCTCCTCGGGCTAGACCGTCGCGCCAGGTCGCGTCATCCGTCACGGCACCGGTGCCGGAGTAGTAGTCCTCAGTGTCCGCGTAGGTGCTGAAGGGCGGGCCGACGAGCCAGCGCAGGACGTGCTTCATCATCTCCTCGCGCTCCATGCGCCGGAGCGTGAGGGTGTCGTTTGCCGCCAGTTGCTCGGTCAGCTCGGCAAGGCGCTGCTGCAGAGCGGTGCGCTGTTCGTAGTAGCGACGCTCGGCGGCGTCCCTGATCGTCGACCACGCCTTGTTCTGCCAGGCGCGGAAGGCCTCGTCCTTGAGCGTGAGCGTCAAGGTGACGGTGACCGAGTAGCTGGCCGCGTAGCGCACCGAGTACGGCACTGCGACTGATCCTGACCGGCCCAGGGTGAAAGGCTCGGCATAGCCGTTGTCGACGACTGTCTTGTCACGTTCGAAATCAGACAGATATTTCGGCCATTCGAACCCCTTCGATGTCGCCATGACTCCGGTGACCGTGTACAGCGTGTCTACGTCCAGAACGACCGCGTACGCGCCGCCGCGCTGGCTCTCGTCGAAGGAGCTGAACGTCCTGGAGTCTGCGGCGTTGACCGATTTGGTCTCCGTTGGGGGTGACTCGACCACCGCACCGTACGAAGCGGCCTTGTCCGGGTAATCGGCCCGGGTGAGTTCATCCGGTTTCAGGGGAAAGCGGGCCCACTCCGGTCCGTCGTCAGCACCGAAGCCCGCCCTCAGCGCCGCCTCAATGGACCTGATCTCGATGATGCGATCCAAGAGTTCCGATCCAGGCTCGGGAATGACCAGGTCGTACGTGAGTCTGATGCCGTAGCGGAGCAGGTCCACGGACCATTTGCGCATCATGCGGTAGTAGTCGATTCGCATCGGCTTGTCGCGGTGGGGATTCTTGAACCGCTTGACGCTCTCGTTCTCCGTGCCGGACGCCGAGGCCACCCGGAAGCTGAGCTTGTGTTCCTGAACGGCCCTGCGAGACGCCTTCTTCGTGACGGTCCTGGACTGGGAGCGGGTGAACTCCTCCGAGCGGCTGGCCGAATCAGTGGCGCTGGCCGACCCGGCGGCCGCGAACGAAACACCACCATACGTGCCCGAGATATTGACGCTCGCGCTCAACTCGGTCGTGTGCTGGTATTGGTTTTCCGTCGATTGCTGGAGTTCGCTCTTCTCCGAGACGCCTTCTTCGCTGAACTCGTCGAGCGTGTCGGTCTCCAGACGCTCGAACTCCTGGCTCGTGTTCGACCACTCACGGAAAGTGATGTTCACTTGCTCGGCGGGGGCCAGCGGCACGGAGTAGACCAGCTCGCCGCGCTCCACGCCAACTGGTGTGAACGCCAGCTTCTCCAAATGGAGATAGCCGATCGGCTCCACGGCGAGGGATGCCCGGAATGCCGATACCTGGGCCCTGTCGGCGCCGATTTCCTCCGCGATATCGAGAAGCACACCGGCGGGTACTGTGGCGACTGCGGCCAGCTCGGCCCCGGGATCACCACCCGCCGATTCCACGATTTGCCGTATTGCATCCGCGTGCGGAGAGTGCACTGCCAACCGGTCGAGTGCGCCGTCAACGGCCCGGTCCTGGGCCATGTGCAACACCAGCGAACGCTTCATCGGCCCGCGCAGAACTTCACGTTCCGGATCGGCCAGCAGGATCGGGGTGTGTGTCGCTTTAAGAATCGTGCGACGCGAATTGGTCAGCTCTGCCATGGCCGCCCCCCTAGTTCGTTGGCCATGTATCAGGCTCCATTGGGTCGCGTAGCGGGAGGCCGAGTCAAGCCCATCGGTCGTCAACGCTGAAGCTTCATGCGCAGCGTCCATGGATGCCTACGGGAATTGAGTGAGGTAAGCCGCTGCGGCTCTCGCCTCTCGCGCATATGTCGAGCCTCGCCGCTTGGGCTGGCTGATGAGAGACAGCGAACGCCTGAGTGATCAGGCATACCGTGGGGCTGTCGAATTACCGGGGACTCTGTTGCAGCGTGCCATCGCCGCTGGCGCATGAGTGCGCTGCCGTTGCACAAAGCTTTGACTGATTCCGCGGAAGGCTAGGTCCGGCACGCCCGGTCGCACCTAGCAGTATGCCCGGGCTCAAGCCCCCTTCCTGGGCTGTACTCCCACTGAAGGTTCGTGTGCAGCACGTAGAAGGTCCCGCGCAGCACCTCCCGGCCCGGCCTGGCCCGGCAGCGGTTCGCGGCCTCGGTCCCGAAAGTGCCGTTCGTGCTGAGGAAGGAGGAAGCAGCGGCTCCAAGCGCTCCCCTCTGCTCAGACACCTCCACGGCGGCGTCCCCACGACCACGCAAACGCTCTCTCAGACTCACGGCAAGCGGCGGCGATCCACCGCACTGTGTCAGCCAGCGCAATGACCGGTTAAGTCGCCTTACCGGCAACGCAGTTGAACGCGAAAGCCGGTGGACGCCGCTCCGCGTATCCCGTAGCGTGAGCCGCCACGCCACGAGACCAGCGGAAGGAGGCGAGTGCCATGCAGGTCACGACCGTCCAGCGCTCCCTCTCCGTCGTCCCGGCGTGCCTCGTCTGACCGGGAGCGCCCACGCAGTACGCATCCCGGAGGAACCCACACATGACCGATCTGGTCATCCGCGCGCTCGACGAGCGCGACGCCCACCTGTTCGACGCCCTGCCCGACCCGCTCGGCGCCCGCGAGTCCCACCGGCTCACCCGCCACCGGCCCGACTGGAAGCGCGTGGCCCTGCGCGACGGCCGGGTCGTGGCGCGCGGTGCCTGGTGGGGCGGCCCCGACGCCACCGCGCCCCTCAACATCAACTGGTTCGACGTGGCCGAAGGGGAGGAGGAGGCCGGCGCCGAACTCCTGCGCTCCGCACCCTGGCAGGTCGAGCTGGAGATGAACCTGCCCGCGGGCTGGCGCGAGCACCCGACGCAGCGGGCGGCCGCCGAGACCTGCTTCAGCGCCGCGCGGAAGGCCGGGCAGGAGCTGATGGTCGAGCGCTTCCTGTACCGCTGGACACCGGAGTGCGGGCTGCCCGAGCGCCCCGGACGCCTCGAGTTCCGCCCCGAACCGGACGACGCCGTCTTCTTCGACCTCCTGCGCCGCATCCACTCCGCCACCCTCGACGCGCACGCCCTCAAGGCCATCGAGGAGGGCGGACTCGACCGGGCCGCCCAGGAGGAACTCGACTTCTTCCACTGGTGCCCCTCGCCCCGGGAGTGGTGGCAGATCGCGTACACCCCCGAGGGCGACACGGCCGGCATCCACATCCCGGCCCACAACCCCTCGGGACCCTGCGTCGGCTTCATCGGGGTCGTCCCGGAGCACCGGGGTCACGGCTACGCCTACGACCTCCTCGCCGAGTGCACCCACTACCTGGCCGAGCGGGGCGCGGACTTCGTCTCCGCCGCGACGGACCAGGGCAACTTCCCGATGGCCGCCAACTTCACCAAGGCGGGTTATCCGGTGGTGCGGGAACGGTTGAACTTCGTTCCCGGGAAAGCGGATTGATCTTCACCTGAGCCTCCCTGTCCCCGGGCCGGTGTCAGTGCCCGATGCGATGCTGGCCGCAGCGGTGATCGTCGGTGCAGCGAGGCGGCGGGCATGGGATTCGACGGCGAGGTCTGGCGGGTGCGCAGCGGAGAGGACGGCGCCGGGGGCGAGGTCGGGGAGATCCTGATCGACGACGTCGACTTCCCCTGGCTCTCGGGCCGTTTCACCGCCGGCCCGGGGTTCGACTCCGTACGCGAGCTGTTCGCCCGCGAACTCGCCCTGATGGACCTCGACGACGAAGAGCGGCGGGAGGAGTGGGAGGAGACCTACGACCGGATAGCGAGACGCGTCTCCCTGATCGCCCCGCACGGTCCGGTCCCCGAGTTCCTGCTGCACATCGAGGGGGAGCGGGCATGGTTCCGGTGGAACGACGAGCCGTTCGCGACACCGCACGACGGATCGTGACCAGGCGCCGACGTACCCGTACGTGGGCGCCCGGGCAACGTACCCGTCCATGGGCGCCAGGGCTCCGTCCTGCCGCTACCGCTCCAGCAATGCCTCCGCCTCCGTCAGGATCTCCGTGACGCGCAGGGCGAAGGCGGCGTCGCACGGGTGGGGCCGGCCGGTGCGGGTGGCGGCGAGGAGGGCGTCGGTGGCCCGGACGAGGGCCGGTACGGCGCCCTCGGACGACTCCGGGAGCCGGGCCACTCCGCCCGCGCCCCGCAGCTCCACGCCCGCTCCCGCCGCCGCGGGCGGAGCCGTGAGGCTCAGGGTCAGGGTGCTCGACGCGCCGGAGGCGTGCCGCAGCACCACGTGGACCGTGTCCCCGGGGCCGTGCGCGGCCGCGGCCACCTCGCGGACCTCGCCCAGGATCGGCAGCAGCACCGAGAGGGCGTGCGGGCCCACGTCCCACAGGGCACCCTTGGCCTGTCGCCACGGCGAGTCCGAGAACGGGCTCTCGCCGGTGAACACCGACCCGAGCCACTCGGCCCGACCCGTGAACCAGCCGTCCACCGAAGCCTGTTCGGCGATCCACGCCTCGGTCTCGGTCAGGAAGCGCGAGGTGAAGAACACCACCGAGGCGACCCCGGTCTCCCGGACGGCCTCGACCACCGCCCGCCCCTGCTCGACCGTCGTGGCGAGCGGCTTGTTCAGCAGCAGATGACGCCCCGCCCGCGCGGCCCGCGCCGCGAGACCGGCCTGCACGGCCGGCGGCAGGGCTACGGCGACCGCGTCCACGTCGGCCAGGAGCGCGTCGACGTCGTCGTACACGCGTGTGCCGTGCTCGTCGGCCACCTCCTTGGCGGCGTCCGGACGGCGGCCCCACACCCCGGCGAAGTCCAGGTCCGGGTGCGCACTGAGCGCGGGGGCATGGGCCATCCGGGCCCAGGGACCGGTTCCGAGCAGTCCGATACGCATGCCGCCGCCTCTCTCACCACAGCCGATTCCCACCACGACCGGCCACGCTGTCACCGGGCGGTCGAGGTGAGCGTGTCACAAACGGGTGGCCGCCGCGCAAGCGCCGCCATTCAGTTCTCCGGTCGCTGAATCCGTTCTCATTCTTCTATTGGACCCTCGAGTCGGAAGGCGGCCACTCTGGAAGGAGCTCGTCCGCCCGCCGGAGCGAGCTCGGTTCCGCTGGACAGCCGAAAGAGGTCAAAAGCCATGCACACCCGCCGCATCGGTGATGTCGACGTCAGCTCGATCGGCCTGGGCGCAATGCCCATGTCCATCGAGGGGCGGCCGGACGAGGAACGCTCCATCGCCACCGTGCACGCCGCGCTCGACGCGGGCGTGACCCTCATCGACACCGCCGACGCCTACCACCGCGACGCCGACGAGGTCGGCCACAACGAGACCCTGATCGCCAAGGCGCTCGCCTCCCACGAGCGGGGCGGTGACGTCCTCGTCGCCACCAAGGGCGGCCACCTGCGCCCCGGTGACGGCAGCTGGACCCTCGACGGCAGCCCCCGGCACCTCAAGGAGGCCTGCGAGGCGTCCCTGACCAGGCTGGGTGTCGAGGCGATCGGGCTGTACCAGTTCCACCGCCCCGACCCCCGCGTCCCCTACGAGGAGTCCGTCGGCGCCGTGCGCGACCTCCTCGACGAGGGCAAGATCCTCATGGCGGGCATCTCCAACGCGAACCCGGAACAGATCCGGCTGGCCAACGAGGTCCTCGGCGGCCGACTGGTCTCCGTGCAGAACCAGTTCTCCCCGGCCTTCCGCTCCAGCGAGCCCGAGCTGAGCCTGTGCGACGAGCTCGACATCGCCTTCCTGCCCTGGAGCCCGCTCGGCGGTATCTCGCGCGCGGGCGAACTGGGCTCGGCGCACGCCCCGTTCGCGCGGATCGCCGAGAAGTACGGGGTGAGTCCGCAGCGCGTCTGCCTGGCCTGGATGCTCGCCAAGTCCCCGGTCGTCGTGCCGATCCCGGGCTCGAGCCGCCCGGAGACCATCCGCGACTCCCTCGCCGCCACCGACCTGGTGCTCGGCGCGGACGAACTCGCCGAGCTGGACGCCGCCTGACATCCCCACGTGCTCTCGCCGGTGCCGTCCCACAGGTCCGCCACGTCGCTGGTCGGTGGCTTTTGACCGTGTGCGGACTGGCACCGGCGATCGTGGTGTCTCTAGGATGGACTCCCTGCCCTGCCAGGCCAGTTGGCGGCAATAGCTGGGGGAAAGATGAGCACCGGTAAGAAGCTGTCCACCTCGATCGACGCATCCGTGCCCACGGCCGCGCGCATGTACGACCACTATCTGGGCGGCAAGGACAACTACGCGGCCGACCGCGCCGCCTGCGAGGAACTCGACAAGGTCGTCCCCAGCACCCGCAGGCTGGCCGTGAACAACCGGCGGTTCCTCCAGCGAGTGGTGAAGACCCTCGCCGCGGAGCACGGCATCCGCCAGTTCCTCGATCACGGATCCGGCCTGCCCACGCAGGACAACGTCCACCAGGTCGCCCAGCGCATCGACCCCGACTCGCACGTCGTCTACGTCGACAACGACCCGATGGTCCTGGTGCACGGCCGGGCCCTGCTGGAGCAGGACGAGCGGACCGCGGTCATCCACGCGGACATGCGGGAGACCGAGGCGATCTTCGACCACGAGGACACCAAGAGGCTGATCGACTTCTCGCAGCCGGTGGCCGTGCTGTTCAACTCGGTCATGCACTGCATCCCCGACAGCGACACCGACGGCCCGGCCGCCCTGGCCCGCCGGGTGCGCGAGCGGCTCGCGCCGGGCAGCTTCATGGTGATGTGCCAGCTGGTCAGCGAGGACGCCGAAGTGCGGGCCTTCGTCACGGACTTCATGGACAAGGCGACCCAGGGGCACTGGGGCCGGGTGCGGGAGCCGAAGGACGTCGCCGAGTGGTTCGAGGGCCTGGAGATCCTGGAGCCGGGCCTCGTGGAGGTCTCCACCTGGCGCCCCGACTCCGAGGTGGCCCCCCGCCAGCTCACCCACGAGTGGATCGAGTTCGGCGGAGTCGGCCGCCTGGTCTGACCGCACACCGATGCCCTTGGCCCGCCCGCGAAGGCCCGGCGCCAGGGGCACATGTGTGTCGGCGACAGCGCGCTGAGTGCGGTGGTTCAGCCCTGGATCACGCACCAAGCAAGTCCGGGAAGGGACGCCACGGACATGGACCGCACCATCCGCACCACCGAGGACGTCCTCCAACTCCTCGACGCCCTCTTCCCTCCCCAGGCCGACCGCTGGACGGCGGACGCCGGTTCCTGGTGGGACGGCTTCTACGCCGACCGCTCCCGGCCGGTGCCGTTCTTCGCGGACGCACCAGACGAGAACCTGGTGTCGTCCGTCGAGCGCGGTCTCGTCACCCCCGGCCGTGCCCTCGACCTGGGATGCGGTCCCGGTCGCAACGCGGTGTATCTCGCCTCGCTCGGCTTCGAGGTCGATGCCGTGGACCTCTCACCCGCGGCGATCGACTGGGCCCGCGAGCGCGCCCGCCAGGTGCCCGGCGAGGTCCGCTTCCTGTGCGGCGACGCCTTCCGCCTGGCGGGCACCGAACTCCGCGCCGAATACGACCTGATCTACGACTCCGGCTGCTTCCACCACCTGCCACCGCACCGACGCGTCAGCTACCTAGCCCTGCTGGAGCGGCACCTCGCACCCGGCGGTCGCTTCGGCCTCGTCTGTTTCGCCGACGGCGCCATGGGATCGGAGCTGTCCGACGAGGAGTTGTACCGGCAGGGCCGGCTCGACGGCGGCCTCGCCTACAGCGCGGACTCCCTGCGCCGCATCTTCCGCGATCTCACGGAGATCGAACTGCGGCGCATGCATGACGAACCGCCCGAGTCGCCCCGCTTCGGTGAACCCTTCCTCTGGACCGCCCTGTTCGGGCGCGACCACTGACCTCGAGCCGTCAGCCGCCGTAACGGCTGTTCATCGTCTCGCGCAACCGCTCCAGCGAGTCCCGGGGTTCGAGCGCGTCGTCCGCCAGCCGGTCCAGGGCGAGGCGGTACTCCTCCGTCTCGTCCCGGTCCTCCAGGAAGTTGGCGCTCTTGATGTGCTCCAGATAGACGACGTCCGGCAGATCGAGACCGCCGAAACGCAGATAGGTGATCGGGATGGCCGGGGCGGAGGCGTTGGTCACGTCCAACGGGATGATCTGCAAGGTCACGTTGGGACGCTGGGCCATCGCGACGAGGTGCGCGAGCTGGTTCCGCATGACCTCCCGGCTGCCCAGCACCCGCAGCAGCACGGACTCGTCGATGACCGCCCACAGCTGAGGTGCGTCCTGGCGCAGCAGCAACTCGGCACGCCGGGTGCGCAGTTCCACGCGCCGGTTCACCTCGCTCGCGGGTGCGGTCGGCAGCCCGCGCTCCACCACCGCCCGGGTGTAGTCAGGGGTCTGGAGCAGTCCGGGGACGTACTGGATCTCGAAGGTACGAATGGCCGCGGCCGCCTCCTGGAGGCCCACCAGCCGGTCGAACCACTCCGGCATCAGCCGCTTGTCGTAGCGCTGCCACCAGCCGGGCTCACCGGCGCGCTGGAGCAGCTTGAGGAGCACCGAGGACTCGTAGTCCTCGGTGCCGTACAGCTCCAGGAGGGCGCGGACGTCGCTCTCCGACGGGGGCCTGCGGCCCTTGCCCGACTCGATGCGGGACAGCTTGGCGGGGCTGAACCCGAGGGCTCGCGCCGCCTGGTCCTGGGCAAGCCCGGCATCCTCCCGGAAACCCGCCAACTGGACGCCGACCAGCATCTTCAGCAGCGTGGGAGCCGGTTCGGACCGGTCCAGGTACGGTTCCAGGCGGGAGATGCGGTGGGACGCGGCAGACATCCTGACTCCCAGTAAACCGGCACAGAGACGACTCACACTATCGCACGCAGCGTGGCCGTACCGCATCATTCCGTAGAAGCCGGTCGGCGTACGGGAGTTGAGACCGGTGTCCCCATGCCTCTCGCACGCCCCTCCCGCGCCTCAGAGCAGGTGGTCGAACTCACCGTCCTTCGCGCCGGCGACGAACGCCGCGACCTCGGCCGGTGTGTAGACCAGCGCGGGACCGTCGGGGTAGCGGGAGTTGCGCACCGCGACACCACCGTCGACCAGTGAGGCCACTTCGACGCAGTTGCCCTCGGCGTTGCTGTGACGGCTCTTGACCCAGCGGGCGTCGAGCGAGCTCGCCCGCACTCCGTTCTGCACTCGTGGCACTGCTGTCTCCTTGCTGTTCACGTTCGGCGCCGAGCCATGTCGCCCGGCCGCCCGGCCGGGAGGGGGCGCACATCCACAACCTCCGTGGCCCCACCCGTCCTTCGCGCAATTTCTCGTGCAATTGCACGCGGGCGCCTTCAGCGTGGATAATAGCTCCAGCGTCACCCCCTGCGGTTGCGCCCCGTCTTGACGTCGCATCAGGGAGATGCCGTGTCATCACCTGCGAAAGATGTACTCCGGCCGCCGGGCGAGGCTGTGCCGGGGGCGGGTGATGCGGGCACGGCCGGTGTGTCCCTGCGACGCCCGGATCCGCTCGGCGCCCGGCGCCCGCCCTCGGCCGGACCCCTGGTCTCCGCCGCGTTGCTCGTGGCGTGCAGCGGGGACGGGTTCGCCCGGGCCCGTGCGTTCACCCGCGAGACTCTCGGCGGCTGGTCGATGGGCCACCGCAGCGACGACGCCACCCTCGTGATCACCGAACTCGCCGCCAACGCCGTGGCCCACGCGGTGCTCCGGCCCGCGGTGGACGGTTCGGCCGAGGTGTGGCTGGGGTTGTCCCTGGGCCCCGGCCATCTGCTGGTCACCGTCTCCGACCCCGGGGACGAACCACCCGCGTACACGCCGACCGACGACCGCGCCCTGCGGGAGCACGGCCGGGGACTGTACATCGTCGACGCCCTGGCGGAGGAGTGGGGCTGGACCTCGCGGCCCCCGGCCGGCAAGACCGTCTGGGCCAAGCTGTCGACCGCCCCTCCTCCCTGACATGACAGCCGCGGAAAGGTCTCACGCCATGCGCACCGCTCCGGACCAGCCGAGCCACGAGCGCACCAGCAGCCCCGCTCCCACCGCCGGGGTGGCGCGCACCACGCCCCTCACGGCACTGAGCCGGGTCCCCTGGGGCGAGATCCAGGACTCCACCGGCAACGCGGCGGCGATCCCGCTCCTCCTCAACAGCGTCGCCTGGGGCGATCCCGAGACCGCCGGCGCCGCCCTCGTCGATCTGCGCCGGCGCATCTGCCAGTACGGCTTCGTCGTCGAGCAGGCCACCGCCGCCACCGTCCCCTTCCTCTGGGAGCTCGCCCAACTGCCCCAGGTGACCTGCCGGGCCGAGATCATCCAGCTGCTCAGGAGCATCGCCGGGGCCCGTCAGTGGGAGAGCACCGCGGCCGTTTACCCCAAGCTGCTCAACCACCGTGAGAACCCGGTGGTCTGGGAGCGGCAGGCCCGCCAGGCCGTCCGGGCCAAGAGCGGCGCCCTCAAGAGTCTGATGGCCGACGACGACACCGAGATCGCCCACGCCACCTCGGAACTCGCCCGCGCTCTGGACGAGTAGGAGCGGCGGCGCCTACACCTCGCTGCACGCCAGAGAGCTCGTCCGAACCGCCGGCCGGCCGCTGGATGTCACGCCGCGCTGCTCCGGGGCACCCGGCGCGGGCACGTCGAGTCGTGGTCAGTACCGCAGCTCGTCCACCAGCGCTCGCAGCACGCGCCCCCCAGCTCGGCGCGGACGATCGCGTCTGCGGCCTCTGCGCCGGGGCCACCGGGAGCGGCCGCGCTCCTTCGCATCTCGGCCAGAGCCTGCCGCTGGTCGCAGACGACGCACTCCCGCACGACGGCGATCACCGGCACCAGGCTCGCCGCCGCGAACAGGCACGCGGCCCACACCGGGCCGTCGCGCAGCGTCAGCGCCGCCGTCCAGACGAGGCCCGTGGTCGTGGCGAGGTAGAGGGCACTGAGGAGTCCTGCGGAGCGGTTCATGGGCGTATACCGTTCGTGGTGCGAGGGATGCCCCTTGTCCAACGGTTTGCGACCCCTCGGGGAAGCGGGTGCGGTCGCACGGTATTGCGCCAATTGCGTGCCGGACGGCGGCGGATGGGATTGGTCCGGGCCAGACCGGGCATACGCAGCGAAAAATCGAGAGAGGGGCACTTCGTGCTCGTGCCGGACCCGAAGGCCGTCAGAACGCTGCTGACCCGCTACGCGTCGCTGAGGATCGCGCAGGCGGAGTGGGAGAGGCCGGCGACGGCCCGTGAGCTGGCCGACGTCAGCTATTCACTGTGCGTGATGATGGGCACCACCGACGTCGCCGAGGCGGTGGCCAGGGCGGACGCCCTGCTGCCGACCGTGGGACGTACGGACCCCGAAGGGGAGAGCGGCCTGCCGCTGGCCGTCTGAGGGACCCGGGCCTCCGCGCCCGGGAACCGAACACAGGGCCCAGCCCGGGAGTGCAGCGCGCAGACCGGGAGCGCTGGCCCATGACGCCGGACCCGGCGGGCGGTCAGATCCGTGCCGCCGCCGGGACCGCGTCCTTCGCATGGAAGGCCGCGCGGTAGGACTGCGGAGTGGTGCCGACCACCCGGCGGAACCGCTCCCGGAACGCTGTCGGGGAGCCGAACCCCGCCTGCCGCGCGATCCGTTCGACCGGGTGCGCGGTGTTCTCCAGCAGGTACTGGGCGCGCCGCACCCGGGCCCGCAGCAGCCACTGCAAGGGCGTACTGCCCGTCTGCTCACGGAACCGGCGGCTGAAGGTGCGCTCGCTCATCCCCGACCGCGCCGCCATCGCCCCGAGGGTGATCTCGTGGGCCAGGTTGTCCTCGACCCACTCCAGCACCGGCTCCAGCGTCGAACCCCGCGGCACCGGCGGATGGTCGTACACGATGAACTGGGCCTGTCCGCCCTCCCGCTCCAGCGGCATGACCGACATCCGGGCGGCGTGCGCGGCGACGGCCGAGCCCAAATCCCGGCGGATCATGTGCAGACACATGTCGAGGGCGGCGGCCGCGCCGGCCGAGGTCAGGATCTGACCGTTGTCCACGTACAGCACGTCGGGCTGGACCTCGACGGCGGGGAAACGCCGCGCGAGCTCGTCCGCGGCCACCCAGTGGGTGGTGGCCCGCAGCCCGTCCAGCAGGCCCGCCTCGGCCAGCACGAACGCGCCCGCGCACACGGACGCGATCCGGGTCCCGGCCGCCGCCGCGTCCCGCAGAGCGGCCAGGACGCGCGGGGACGGCGGTCCGGCCGCGGGGGAGCGGCCCGGCACGACGACCGTGTCGGCCTCGACGAGGGCGTCGAGTCCGTGTCCGACGCGCAGGGAGAAGCCGCCGTCCGCGCGTACTTCGGGTGATTCTGCGCACAGGCGGACGCGGTAACCGGGGCGGCCGTCGGGCAGGTGCGTCCAGTCGAACACCTGCATGGGCGCCGCCATGTCGAAGGGCACCACGTCGTCGAGAGCCAGGATCGCCACGGAATGCATGCCCGCCACAGTAGGCGGATTCCCGCCAGGGCCGCACACCTGGGACAACCGTGGGGACATCCGGTCGGTGGGGTTGGCGGAAACCAGTTGGAAGCTGTCGTTTCTGCCGCTGTGTGATCGTCCCGCGGGTTCCTAGGGTGATCGGGCACCGCCGACCGCACCGGAGAAGGACACCCCACCCCATGACCAAGTTCCTGCTGGCCCTGCACGTCCTCGCCGCCATCGTCGCCGTCGGGCCGGTGACCGTCGCGGCCAGCATGTTCCCGCCCGCCGTCCGCCGGGCCCACGAGGAGGCCAGCGGGGTCGGCACGGTCCGTCTGCTGCACCGCATCTGCCGCGCCTACGCCGCTGTCGGCATCGCCGTCCCGGTCCTGGGCGTCGCCACCGGGGCCGCGATGGGGGTCCTCGGCGACGCGTGGCTGACCGCGTCGATGGCCCTGACCGCGGCGGCCGCGGGCGTCCTCGCCGCCTTCGTGCTGCCCCGGCAGGGCGAACTCCTCGAGGAACTGACCGGGCAGGGGAGCGTCGAACGCCGCGGTACCGTTCAACTCGCCATGTTCACCGGTGTCTTCAACCTGCTGTGGGCGACCGTGACCGTCCTGATGATCGTCCGCCCGGGGTCCACCACGGGCGCATGAGCGCCTCCGGACCGTCAAGGCCGACACCGTAATTCGCACGTCGGTGCGTGGGGGCGCCTAGACTCGGCAGCCGTGCCCACGCGCGTGGGCCGTGAGAACGAAAGGCGCGTTGACGGGTGTTCCAGGATTCCCCCATCTACGACCGACTCGTCGCCGAACGCGGCGACGTCCCCGCTCTGACCCGCAGGGAGGCCGAGCGCGTACGCAGGGAACTGGAGTACGTCATGCGGCCGTACCAGTCCCTGATGTCCCCGCCCGCCCCCGAGCGTCCCGCCCAGCCCGGCCAGGGCTGGGTGCCCGCGCTTCCGCCCGCCGCCCCCCGGCCCTACTGAACCGGCCTCAGTTCACCACCGGGTCGGCCCCGTCGGCGGAGGCGCGGTTCTCCGGTCCCGGCTGGGCCAGCCATGCGGCGATGCTGCGCGCGATGGGCTGACCGGTCTCCACCTCGATGAACCCGAACTGCCCCGACTGGTTGCACTCCAGGAACCACCAGGTCCCGTCCCCGTCCTCGGCGAAGTCGAAAGCGCCGTAGGCCAGTTCGGCGGCCCGGAGATACTCGCCCACCGCGGTGGCCACCCGGGGCGGCACGTCGACCGGCTGCCAGGAGGAGGCCGACCGGGCGAACCGGACGTCCACCTCGTCGTCCGGACCGGTGGCCTTCCGGGCGGCCAGCATCGTCTCTCCCACGACGGTCAGGCGGATGTCGGCCCGCTTGGCCACCCGCCGCTGGAGCAGCGTCGGACCGAACGCGACCGCCGCGAAGTCGGTGTCCGGAGCGACCCGGCTGGTCGGCACCGCCCGCGGCGGATCCTGCGGATGGGCGCCGGAGACCGGCTTGACCACCAGATCCGGATAGCGCTCGGCGAACTCGCGGGCGGCCTGCGGAAACGTTGTCACGATCGTGGCCGGCACGGGCAGCGAACAGCGCTGCGCGAGCCGTAGCTGCCAGGGCTTGTGCCGGGCCCGGCGGGCCGCGTCGGGATGGTTCATCCAGCGGGCGTCGCTGCCCCGCAGCATGCCGTACAGCGCCTGGCCGGACTCCTCGGTCAGCCACTCCGAGGGGACGGCGGCCCGGGCCGCCGGGATGCCCGGGCGGCGGACCCAGATCGAACGCAGCCCGGAGATGCCCACCAGGCGCCCGCCGGCCGACAGATGGCCGCGGAAGCGGCCGTGCACGTACTCGCCGGACAGCGCGACCCCGTCGGTGAGATCGGCCGGATCGAGCCGGACCACCGGAACCCCCGTGGCGTCGAGGTGCACCACGACCATGTCGGCCGTCACATCCTCTTCGCAGGTCAGAATCAACACGGTCATCAGTGTCGACCTGTGTTCAGTCGTCGAAGTGAGTCTTGGAGCCCGCCGTGGAGGTGGTGGTCCCCAGTTCCCGCATCAGGGCGTGGTCGCGGGCCGCGACCCGGCCGTCCATGAGCACGTTCAACTGCCGCCCGGAGTCGTAGACGTACGGAGTGGTCGCCTCCAACGCCGCTGCCGGGCGTGCGTAGTTGAGCGCGAACGGTTGCATCGTCTCTCCCTCGCCGGTACTGCTTCTAGCGGACGGCCGTCTCCCCACGACGCCGTCGGGTCACCGACTTCCTTCGGCTCCCAGAGACTTATACGAATCGAACGGGTGGTTGGTTTCCTTACACTGCGTAATCACGGTCGGCGGGAGGCCGACCGGTCGTCCTCACCGAGTTGCAGTGCCGCCCGGTCGGCGGCGGAACCACGCATCGTGCGCAACGCGAGCAGCAGGACCCCGATGTCGTCGAGATACACCGGGTCCGGCACCAGATCGGTGGGCAGCACGAGGTAGAGCAACGCGCCCCAGAACACCCAGCGGGGCCCGGTGGGCAGCCCCGCCCGGCGCAGCCCGCGCCGGGTCCTGACGAGCCGTACCAGCAGTCCCACGGCCACCGCCAGCGCCAGCGCCGCGAGCACCGCGACGACGACGATCAGTGCTGTGGTCGAATCCACGGGCCGACCTCCTCCTCGGGGCGCTCGACGCAGCGCTGTCCGACGGATTCCCCCATCCGGCCGCAATAGGCCTGCCGAGGGCGGCACTCACACCCGTGGCGCATCCGAGTGGCACGCCGTCGTTGACCCGCTTACGAATGGAGACCTCAATGTCGCGGTCGTACGACGGGGGCGCATAGGAGCGACCGCACCCTGTGTCTGGAGCAGAAGCATGACCACCGGCCCGTCAGCACCCCGCCCGAACGACCCCGCCATACCGACCGAGCCGTCGTACGGCGACACCGTCGGCGACCTGGTGCGTGCCGCCGTGGCCGACCGTCCCCTGGAGGACGTCGTCCACCTCATCACCCTGCTGGAACAGTCGCCCCAGTACGCCCAGGCCACGGCCGCGGCCCTCCGTGCCGTCGGTGTGGACCGGTCCGTGGAGGACGTCACCCGGCTCGTCTCCCTGCTCACCCGGCCGCCCCGCGACCCGGACAGCGCCGACGAGGCGATCCGCGCCGCCGCCGAGTCCCGCCCCGTGGCGGAGGTGACCCGCCTGGTGTCCCTGCTCAACCGCTCCGAGCTGCAACCCCACTGCGGTCAGGAGGCGGTGCGGGCGGCCGCGACCGGACGGCCCGTCGAGGAACTCGTCGAGCTGATCGGCAGACTGGCCGAGGAGCGGCCCGCACAGCCGTCGTACGAGCCGTCGAAACCGCTCCTGGCGGCGGAGTCGCCGCCGGAGTACGCGATGCCGGGTGCGAGCGTGTTCCCGGCGCCGCCGCCGCACCCCCCGACACCCCGTCGGCCCGCGCGGACTCCGGCCTGGCCCGGCCGCCTCGCCGCGCTGGCCCTGCTGGTGTGCGCCGTGCTCTGCTTCCCGGCGCACCGGGACGGGGCGTCGCTGCCGGTGTACGGGTTCGCCCTGGGCGT
Source organism: Streptomyces sp. NRRL B-3229 (assembly GCF_000719505.1). Classification (NCBI taxonomy): domain Bacteria; kingdom Bacillati; phylum Actinomycetota; class Actinomycetes; order Kitasatosporales; family Streptomycetaceae; genus Streptomyces; species Streptomyces sp. NRRL B-3229. The sequence goes on from NZ_JOGP01000018.1 coordinate 315,275, forward strand.
CTCGGCGCTCTGTGCCGTCCTGGCGGTCTTGCTGGCGATCCGGCCCGCCGTGCCGCTCCTCGCCCTCGCGGTGGTCCTGCCGGCCGGAGTGGCCGCGGGCCAGCTCCTCGACGGCCGCTTCCGCTCGGCGGGGTTGTCCCAAGCCCTGGAGCTGCCGCTCGCCCCGGCGTGGATCGCCGGTACGGCGGCGGTGTGCGCGTCCCTGACGGCGCTGACCGCACTCGTGGTGCAGCTGGCGGTGCCGGCCCGGCCGGAGCGGGTCCCGGCGGACCGGCGGCTCGTGGAGGGACCGGCCCGGGAGCGGCCGGACGCGCAACTGACGCCGTAGCCGAAGCCCCCTCGCGGTTACCGGCCGCCGCGAGCCGCTGGAAACCGCGCCTGCCGAACGCCGCGAGCCGCTGGAAACCGCGCCTGCCGAACGCCGTCAGCCGCTGGAAATCCCGGCTGTCGACCGCCGGAAGCCGCTGGAAATCCCGGCTGCCGACAACCGCAAGCCGCTAGAAACCGCGGGGAACTGCCCCTCTCCCGATGCCGCCGAGCACGCGGTCCGGTGTGAGGGGCAGTTCGCGCACGCGGGTGCCGGTGGCGTGGAAGACGGCGTTGCCGATCGCGGCCGCCGTCCCCACGATGCCGATCTCGCCGATGCCCTTGCTGCCCATGGGGTTGAGGTGGGGATCGTCCTCGTCGATCCAGTGCGCCTCGATGTCGGGCACGTCGGCGTGGGCGGGCACGTGGTACGAGGCCAGGTCCGACTCGGTGAAGTCGCCGAACGCGGCGTCCATCGTGCTGCCCTCGGTGAGTGCCATCCCGAGCCCCATGGTCATCCCGCCGACGAACTGGGAGCGCGCGGTACGGGAGTTGAGGATGCGTCCCGCGGCGTACACCCCCAGCAACCGGCGGACCCGGGTCTCACCCGTGACGGTGTCCACGGCGACCTCCGCGAAGTGCGCGCCGAAGGCATGCCGGGCGTAGGGGCTGTCGGCGTCGGCCCGGCCTGCGGTGTCGGCACGGACCTCCATGCCCTCCGCGGGCACAAGTCCCCCGGCCAGGCGCTCCGCGAGCCGGGCGCACGCCTCGTGCACCGCCCAGCCCCAGGACGCCGTGCCCGAGGAGCCCCCGGCCAGCGGCGCGGCGGGCAGATCCGTGCTGCCCACCTCGATGCGCACCCGGTCCACGGGCACAGCGAGCCTGTCCGCGGCGATCTGCGCGAGTACGGTACGGGCGCCCGTGCCGATGTCGGCGGCGTTGATCCCCACCTGGAAGGTCCCGTCGGGCAGCGCCCGCACTGCCGCCGTGGACGGATGGACCAGCACGGGATACGTGGCGGCGGCCACCCCCGACCCCACCAGCAGGGGGCCCTCGGCTCCCGCGGCCGGGCGCGGGGCCCCTCCGGCCCCGCCCAGGTCCACCGGGTCCATGCCGAGTTCGCCGGCCAGCTCGTCCATGGCCGACTCCAGGGCGTACATGCCGGGCGCCTCGCCGGGGGCCCGCATCCAGGAGGGCGTGGGCAGGTCGAGGGGTGCCACCCGGTGTGCCGTACGGGAGTCGGGGGCGGCGTACATCACGCGGGTCGGTACGGCGGCCTGCTCCACGAACTCCTTGACGCGCGAGGTGTGGGTGGTGACCTCGTGGATCAGGGAGACGAGCCGTCCGTCGGGGCGGGCGCCGAGCCGCAGCCGGTGCAGGGTCGGGGCGCGGTGTCCGACGACGGCGGGCAGGAAGCGGCGGGGGAGCGCCAGGGTGACCGGCCTGCCGGTGTGCCGGGCCGCCATGGCGGCGAGCACCACGTCCGGACGCGGCGTGCCCTTGGACCCGAACCCGCCGCCCACATGCTCCGCGTGGACGGTGACGTGATCCTCCGGGATGCCGAACAGGCCGGCGAGGACGGTGCGTACGGTCGTGGCGCCCTGGGTGGAGGTGTGCACCGTGAGCCGGCCGTGCTGCCACTCGGCCGTCGTCGCGTGCGGTTCCATCGGGTGGTTGTGCAGCGGCGGCACCCGGTAGTCGACGTCGACGCGGACGTCCGCGGACGCGAACGCGCCCTCGGGATCGCCGTGTTCACGGGTCCCGGGGTATCCGCCGTTCGCCTCCTCGGGGGCGTACGCTGCCTGATGGTCGCGGGTGAGGGTGACGTCGTGGTCCTCCACCGCGTAGTCGACGCGGACGGCGGCGGCACCCGCGCGGGCGGCCTCCAGGGTCTCGCCCACCACCAGGGCGACGAACCAACCCCGGTGCGGGACACGGGAGTCGCGCAGGACGGCGAGCATGGCATCGTCCGGCTCGGAGAGCCGCGGCGCGTTCTCGTGGGTGAGCACGGCGATGACCCCGGGCAGGTCCAGCGCGGCCGCGGTGTCGATGCCGGTGACCCGGCCGCGGGCGACCGAGGCGGGCACGGGCCACGCGTGGGCCCGGCCGGGGCGGGGCTGCTCGGCGGCGTAACGGGCGGTGCCGGTGACCTTCTGACGGCCTTCGCGGCGCTCCACCGAAGCGCCCAGGGCAGACTCCCCGCTTTCGCGGCGCTCGACAGGAACCCCCGGAGCGGGGCTCGGCGCGGTGGCGTTCATGCGTCCTCCTCCTCAGGCCCCGGCGGCCCGGGCGAGCCGGGTCAGCACGTCCACGGCGAGCGAACGCGCAAGCGGCACCTTGTAGGCGTTGTCCCGCAGCGGCTCCGCGGCGGAGAGCTCCAGGTCGACCGCGTGCTCGAACGCGGCCTGTGTGGGCGCGGCGCCCAGCAGCGCCTGCTCGGCCCGCCGCGCTCGCCACGGCCGGTGCGCCAGCGCGCCGAACGCGATCCCGGCGTGGTCGACCACCCCGTCCGTCACGCGCAGCACCACGGCAACCGAGGCGAGCGCGAAGGCGTACGACGCCCGGTCCCTGGCCTTGCGGTAGGCGGACGGCAGCCCGGCACCGGCCGCGGGCAGCAGTACCCCGGTGACGAGCTCGCCCGGCGCGATCTCGGTGTCCCGCTCCGGATGTGCCCCGGGCAGCCGGACGAAGTCGGCCACGGGCACGCTCCGGGCGCCCTCCGTGCCGTACAGCTCGACACGCGCGTCCAGCGCGGCGAGGGCGACGGCCATGTCGGAGGGGTGGGTGGCGATGCAGTGCGGGGAGTGCCCGAGCACCGCGTGGTCCCGGTGCACGCCCTCCCGGGCCCCGCAACCACTGCCCGGTGCACGCTTGTTGCAGGGTTTGGAGACGTCCTGGAAGTAGGGGCAGCGGGTGCGCTGGAGCAGGTTGCCGCCGGTGGTGGCCGCGTTGCGCAACTGCCCCGAGGCTCCCGCGAGCAGGGCCTGGGAGAGGACCGGGTACCGCTCGCGCACGGTCGGATGGGCCGCCAGGTCGCTGTTGCGGACCGTGGCGCCGACGCGCAGCGAACCGTCCGGCAGCTCCTCGACCTCGTCCAGGGGCAGGCGGCTGACGTCGACCAGCGCGTCGGGCTGTTCGACGCCGAGTTTCATCAGGTCGACGAGATTGGTGCCGCCGCCGAGGTAGTGGGCGCCCGGGCGGGCGGCGAAGAGCTCGGCCGCCTCCTCGGGGGAGGCGGCCCGTACGTAGTCGAAGGTCTTCACGGGATCACGTCCTCGACCGCGTCGACGATGCGTGGATAGGCGCCGCAGCGGCACAGGTTGCCGCTGAGCCGCTCGCGGATCTCGTCGCGGTCCAGCGGCACGGGACGGCCTGCGGGGGCATCGGTCGTGACGCGCGAGGGATGACCGGCGGCGGCCTCGTCGAGCATGCCGAGCGCCGAGCAGAGCTGGCCGGGTGTGCAGTAGCCGCACTGGAAGGCGTCGCGGTCCAGGAAGGCCTGTTGCAGTGGGTGCAGTTTCTCGCCGTCGCCGGCGAGGCCCTCGACGGTCCTGACCTCGCTGCCGTCCAGGGCCACCGCGAGCAGCAGGCAGCTGTTGACGCGGCGTCCGTCCACCAGGACCGTGCAGGCGCCGCACTGGCCGTGGTCGCAGCCCTTCCCGGCACCCCACAGCTCCAGGTCCTCGCGCAGCACGTCGAGCAGGACGCGCCGGTGGTCGACGAGGAGGGTGTGGGGTTTGCCGTTGACCGTGAGTGTCGTCTCGGAGCAGGTGGAGCCGGGGTCGTGCTGACCGCTCATGATGACGGTGACCTTCCGGACAGGCGGAGGTGCTGTCCCCACCGCGTATCCACAGTCGGCCCTCTGACACCTCTCGCCTCCCGGGCGGCATGCCCGCCTAGGCTGACCCGCATGAACGCCGACGTACTGCGTGCCGCCTACGGGGCCTTCGCGGCCGTCGTGGGGCCCCTGGGGGACGAGGAGTCCTGGCGGCCCACCGGCTGTACCGGCTGGGCCGTGCGGGACCTGGTCTTCCACTGCATGGGGGACGCCCAGCGCGCCCTGGTCGCCCTGCACACACCCGCGCCCGGGCCGCCCGACCGGGACGCCGTGACCTACTGGCGGGACTGGGCGCCGGACCCCGTCGGCGCGGCGAACGGGCGGCGCTGGAGCCGGGTGAGCGCCGGCATGTTCCTCGACTTCCGCCAGCTGCGCGACCTGTACCTGGAGACCGCCGCGGCCACCGTGCGGGCCGCCGCCGACACCCCGGCGGGACTGCGGGTCACCACGCAGGGGCATGTCCTGACCGCCGCCGACCTGGTGACCACCCTCGCCGTCGAGGCCACGATCCACCATCTGGACCTGGTCACCGGCCTGCCGGACGCGCCAGGTCCGGCGCCCGAAGGGCTGGCCGCGGTCCGGGCCACCCTCGACGGACTCCTCGGCCGGCCCCTGCCCCTCGACTGGAGCGACGAGCACTACGCCCGTGCCGCCACCGGACGCGCACCGCTCACGGACGCCGACCGACGCGCGCTCGGCGCCGACGCGGACCGCTTCCCGCTCTTCAGCTGATCCGCCGACGTGGCTCTGTGCGAGCCTGGCCTGAGCCGACGCGGCTCTGCCCGAGCCTCAGCTGTCCCGCCGTGCCCGAGCCTCAGCCGATCCGCTGGTCCGGGTCCTCCTCGCGCGCGGCCGGCCGCAGGGTGCCCTTCCAGCGCTCGAAGGTCTTCGAGAGCTGCTGCAAGGGCGAGCCGGCCTGCGGATCGGCCGGGGTCTCGGGTGCCGCCGGTGCGTTCTCGCGGTAGATGGCCAGCGCCTCGTTGGCGCGCTCGGCGGCCTCCCGGTACAGGTCCCGGGACTTGGTCATGGCCTCCAGCGCCTCGGCGTACATCGCCACCAGCGCGCGCTCGCGCTCGAGTTCCTCCTGAAGGGTCAGCAGCTGCCACTGCTCCCGCAGCGCGGTCACGGCCGCCTCGCCACCCTCGGGCAGCGGCTTCGGCATCGAGGCGTAGCGCGTCACGGCCGCGAGCAGTTCGGTGGGCTCCGAGCCGTCGAGGAACACGGTGCGTACGGCGAAGTCCTGGCCGTCGTAACCGGGCGGCACCGGCGTCCCGGGCAGCACCACGGCACCGCCGCGCGGCACCTCCACACCGAACTCCTTCACGGCCCAGTTCAGCACCCGCAGCTGGTGCGGCTGCGCCCGGTGCTCCACGACCCGGTGGCGCAGGCCGGGCGGCAGCATGTCGGCCAGGGGCCGGCGGCCGCCCTGGCCGGGGGTCATGGCCTCGTGCACGACGACCTGCACGGCCCAACTGCCGCGCACCGCCTGCCGCAGCACCCGCCGTACCTCCTTGTCCTCCTCGGGCAGCACGCTCAGGTCGCGCAGGCGCAGGCCCGTGGCCGCGTCCCGGTCCCAGAACACGTCGTCGCTCTCGGGCCAGAACATGGTCGCGGGGGAGGGCCAGCGCAGATCCCAGGGCTGTTCCGCCTCCGCCGCCAGCACCCACTCCTGGCTGCCGCTGGAGACGGCGGACAGCGAGAGGCGGGCCCGGACGGTCACCTCGTCCCCGACCCGCCAGCGGGCCTCGAAGATCCGCTCCGGGGCGTCGTCGGCCCCGGACGGCTCGTTGAAGTCGTCGATGACCGCGCTCTCCTTGAGCCGCGCGAGACTTCGGCGCAGGACGTCCGCCGCGTCGGATCCGAGATGGCGGCCGCGGGCCAGCCAGACGGTGGAAGGTGCTGTGGAGTCTGCCGTGGGAGTGCTTGACATGGGTCCATCTGTGGGAGGGGGTGGTGCGTGCCACGGCCAAGTATCGTCGCCGACGGCCTGTCCGGGCCAGGCGGGGTCCGGCAGCCGGACAGCGCAAGCGCACACGGGGCGCACAAGTTCCACACAGAGCAACCTCCTTTCACCTGTGCCCTGTTCGCGCTCCGCACGCCAGAATGACCTCACGAACAGGGCCGGCCCACCATCCGCATTGGGGCCGGCCCTGTTCGTCGTGTTCCACCGGATCGCGCGATTCGGCTCGCTGAATATATCGGGAGCCGATATATTCGTGTTCATGGCACCGAGGAACATGACACAGGCGGCGTTCTTCGTACTGACCGCACTCGCCGACCAGCCGCGGCACGGCTACGGCATCCTGCGCGAGGTCGAGGAACTGTCCGAGGGGGCCGTTCAGATGCGCGTCGGCACCCTCTACGGCGTACTGGACCGGCTCACCGCCGACGGGCTCATCGTGCTGGACCGCGAGGAGGTCCAGCAGGGCCGGCTCAGGCGCTACTACCGCCTCACCGACGAGGGCACCGCGGCCCTGGCCGCGGAGGCGGAGCGGCTGGCCGCCGGGGCGAGCGCCGCGAAGAAGCGGATCGCCGAGGGACGGCGCAGCCCGGGACCGGCCCCGGGGCGCTCGTCGGGAACGACCGACGGGCCCCTCGCCGGTCCCGGACTCGCCGGAGGTCTGGCATGACGACCCTGCTGGAGACCCGCTACCGCGCCGTCCTGCGCCTGCTTCCCGCCTACTACCGGCGCGAGCGCGAGGAGGAGATCGTCGAGACCTACCTCTGGGACGTCGACCAGGAGACCCAGGACCAGAGCCGCCCCACCCTCGGCGAGGTGGCGAGCATCGTCGCGCTGGCCGTCCGCAGCAGGCTCGGTGCCGGGAGCGCGCCCCGCCGCTACGCCGTGCTGGGCTCGGCCGTCCGCCTCTTCGCGCTCTTCGCCGTCCTGCTCCAGGCGGCCTCCGCCGTGGTCGACCGGGTGCTCGGGCTGACCTGGGCGTCCACCCGTGGCGGCAGCCAGTGGGCGCTGTTCACGGACGGCTTCACCGGCCACGGTGTGTGGGCCGGTGCCGGCGCGGTCGCCCAGTGGTTCCTGCCCCTGCTGTGGACGGTCGCCTACTTCGCCCTGCTGCGCGACCACCGCCGGCTCGCCCAGGTCTCCGCGCTCGTCGCGGCGCTGCCCACGCTCTGGCCCCTGGCCGATCTGTGGGTGCTCGACTTCGCGCCCTCGGACTCCGGCTATGTCGTCGCGGCCACCGTCCTGGCATGGTCCTCGGCACTGGCATGGTGCGCCGCGTACCACCGTGACGCGCCCCCGGCCCGCCTTCCCGTGGGCGCGCCCGGCCTGGTCTTCGCCGCCTGCTGTGTGCTGATGGGCGGCTCGGTCGTGGCCCTGCCCGACGGGGTCGACACCGCCTGGGCGCTCGTCACCTGCTACCTCGTGACGGCCCTCGCCTGGCTGCTGTACCGAGCCCGGAGCGGGAGCCGCGGCCCCGCGGCGGGGGAGGCCGCGGCCCTGGCGGCGCTGGGGCTGCTCCTCCTGGCGGTCCGGATCGCCGCGGTCTACCCGTGGCTCGACGTCCTGCCCGGCACGCTGCGGGTGGGTGTCCTGACCCAGGCGGCGGCCCTCGTCGCGCTGACCGCCGCACTGGCCGTCGTGAGCGGACGCGACCTGCTCAGCCGTGGTACGTGATGTACCCGTTGCCGTCCGGGTCGTTGGCGCTCTTGGTGTACTTGTGGGTGTCCGCGTGCGCGCCGGAGGGCTTGTAGAGGTAGATCGTGTCCCCGGGGTTGTTCCACATGAAGTTGCAGTTGTTGCGGTAGACGACGTTCTTCGCGTCCGAGTCGGTCCCGTGGCCGCCGCGCAGCTTCACGTAGTCGCCGGGCTGGAGCGAGTGGCTCCTCGTGAACGTGAACTTGTTCCCGGTCGCGTCCTTCACGACGTAGCCCTTGAGGTTCACGGTTGCGGTCGACGAGTAGTTCTTGATCGTCAGGTACTCCTCGTCGGTGTTGCCGGAGGTGCAACTGTTGGAGTCAGGGCCGGGGGCGTCGTACTGGATGGCCTTGATCTTGAGCGCCGACGAGTACTCGGTGGCGTGAGCCGGGACCGCGCTCAACGCGGTCAGCACGCCCGCGGCCGCGACGGCGGCTATGTGTCCTCTGCGCATGGAAAAGCCCCCCTGTGAAGGTCTCGTGAAGAAGATCTGGAGCGTATACAACACGGACCGTCAGGGGGGCTTTTTCGGAGAAATCAGTAACCGACTCGGAATGTCGCGTCCCGCTGGTCGGTCGTGGTGGAGATCGGGTCGATGCGCAGGACGTAGTCGGCGTGACGGATGTAACGGGTCGGGTTGTTGTACGACCGGAAGGACGTCCAGCTCGCGTCCGCGAGGCCCGCCGTGCGGTAGAAGGTGGCGTCACCGGCGAACGTCGACGTGCCGTCGTTGACGTCGAGCCGGAGGGCGTAGTTGTAGTGCCGCAAGTAGCGGTCGGGGTAGTTGACCGAGCGGAAGGAGACCCCGGAGCTGTCGGCGAGCCCCGGGACCAGGGTCCACAGGGAGTCCTTGTACGGCTCGATCGGGTACTCGTCGATCCGGCCCACGTAGTCGGCGTGGCGGACGTAACGGGCCGGGAAGTTGTAGGACTTGAGCCGGTTCCAGGCCGGGACGCCCCACTTGGCGAGCAGGTTGGTGTACTCGGCCGTGGTGATCGTCGCGATGCCGCAGTGCTTGGAGTTGACCGGCTGGGTGTAGGCCTTCTGGTCGAGGGCGGTCCAGGAGCCGGTGGCCGGGCTGCTCGACTGCCATGCGTAGAAGACGCCGTTGGGTGTGTACGTGTCGCCCCAGAGCCACCAGGTGTTCGAGGTCAGTGACTTGACGACCGTCGGCGCCTCGGTGCCGCCGTGGGCCACGCCCGCGCTGTACTCGGTGAAGCTGCCCGGGTTCAGGGAGGTGGAGCGCGCGGAGACCAGGGTCTGGTTCTTCTTGTAGAAGAGGTAGTTGTAGCCGTTCACGCCCACGGCCATGTCACCGTCGATGACGTCGTAGCCGGGGTCGAAGAAGACCTGCGGGGCCGACGCGGTGACGAAGTCGCTGGTGTAGTTCACCATGATCACGTTGTGGCCGCTGGAGTTCACCGACGAGTAGATGACCGCGTACTGGCCCCGGCCCGCGTCCCAGAACGCCTCCGGCGCCCAGCTGTGGGTGGTCATGTCGTGGAGTTTCAGGCGCCGGTAGCCGGTGAAGGTGCGCAGGTCGGCGGAGTCCCAGACGTGGATGTACTGGCTGTTGTAGTTCCAGTCGGTGCCCTTGAGGTCGGTGGCGAGCACCACGAACGTGCCGTCCTGCCTGCGCATCAGGAACGGGTCGCGCAGGCCGAGGGCGCCGGCGGTCGGGGTGACCAGGGGGTTGTTCTGGTTGAGGGGTGTCCAGTTGAGCCCGTCCGGGCTGACGGCGAGGTGCAGACCGTAGTCGGTGCCGTCGCCGAGATTGGTCGACTCGGTGAAGTAGACCATCGCGTACGCCGAGTCGGCGGCCTGCGCGGTGCCCGTGCCGAGGGTCAGGGCGAGCGGGACGGCGGCGGTCATGCCCAGGAGGCCGCGACGGGACAGGTGGGGGTTCGCGCTCATCGTGTCTCTCCAAGGTGCGTGCGGGGGACCTGGAGGTGGCGTGGGGGGCACCTCAATGACCGATATTTCGAACGGAGTTCGGTAAATCGATCAGAAGCTAGGGCCTGGCCATGGTCGCGTCAATCATCCGGCCGGACTTTTGTGGTTCCTGTGCGTTCCGGGACGGCGCGGGAAGGCGCGCCGTCCCGGAACGGGGGCGGGTCAGCGCTGGGTGTAGATGAAACCGATCTTGTCGACCTCGTCGCCCGCGCGGCCGTGGAAGCCGGCGATCTGCCAGCCGCTCGGTGCCGTGCGGGTCACACAGTCCGAGGTGGTCGAGCCGCCGGCGAGCGTGCGGCCGAGGTTGGTCGTGAACTTGGCGTAGAAGATCCGGGTGTTGCCGTCCTTCGCGCCCTGGCAGAGCTGGGCGGTGGTGACGTACTCACTGCTGCCGAGGGTGAGCGAGGAAGCGGTGCCGCCGGTCCCGCCGTGGGTCAGCGTGGTGCCGTTCGCCAGGGTGACGCTCATCTGGTCGACCCGGGTGCCGGCCCGCAGCCCGATGGCCGTGGCACTGGTGCCCGCGGGGACGCCGGCGATGTCGTTGAAGTAGTCGCCGTGCGGGCCGCCGTACTGGTCGCTGAACTGGTAGGCGGCGTTGCGCTGCCAGGTGAAGCCGACCGTGATCGGGTCGTGGTCGGAGAGCATCTTGTTGTCACTGGTGAGGAACTTGGCGTGCTCGTTGTTGTACGACGTGGCGTTCAGCGAGACCAGCTTGCTGCCGCGGTAGAGGACCTTGTCGACGACCTCGCAGGTGTTGGGGACGGTCGTCCCCGTCTGGTCGCAGACCAGGGCGTCCGTGCCCTTGGCGGGCGGGGTGCCGCCGCGGATCAGCTGGACCCAGGCGTCGGTGAGGCCGTTGGCCGCGGCGAACTCGCCGATGGTGTCGCCGGAGCGGGTGTAGCGCGTGTTGGTGTCGCCCATGACGACCACCGCGTTGCCCTTGGAGTGGCTGTTGATGAACGCCGTGAGCTGGTTGAGGTTGTCCGCGCGCGAGGTGAGGTCGCCGTCGTTGGTGCCCGCGTTGGTGTGCAGGTTGTAGAAGTCGACGTAGACACCCTCGGCGAGGCGCTCCCGCATGAAGGTGAACCCCTTCGGGGTCAGGCAGTCACCCGAGTCGTACTGGCAGGAGTTCCACCGCACCCGCTCGAAGTCGTCCACGTCGTAGGGGATCTTCGAGAGCGTGTTGAGGCCGCTGCCGATGCCGGCGCCGCCGCTGGTGGGCGTGCGGTAGGCGTGGTTGGTGTCGCCCGCGTAGAGGTAGGCGTGGTAGTTGAAGTCCTCCTCCACGTGCACGATGTCGTAGGGCGCGATCCGCTGGCCGATCGCCGTGGTGCTCGACTCGCGCGGGGTCGGCGCGCTGGAGAGGGCCTCGGGCAGGCCGGCCACGTTGTAGGTGAGGACGTTGAAGCTGCCCGAGTCGGCGGCCGAGGCGGCCGAGGCGGCCGGGGCGGCCACGGTGAGCCCGCCGAGAACGGCGGTGGCCGCCGCCAGGCAGGCGAGGAGTCTGCGCATGGGGAGTTTCTCCTGGAGGAGTGGCGCGGGTGAGTGGAGCGGGTGGCACAGAAGTTACCGCTGGTTACCCCATGTTGTCGCGGTCTCGGAAGACCATCTTCCGTCAAGTCGCCCTCTGTTGATGGGCTGTTGAGGGCTCGCTCCGGCCTTCGTTCATCTCGCCTTCACGCTTGATGGCTGAATCTCGGTGCTGTGGACGACCCGGTTCCAGATCAAGAAGAGTTGTGGAATTTCCGCGCGGCATATCTGTCTACGATATGAAGATCGTACGGAGAGGGAACGCGCGTGAGTGAACCACCAGTCCTCGTCTGCCCTGAGTGCGGGGCGCCCCGGGCGGCGGACGGCACCCCCTCCTGCGCCTGCGCCCACCGCGCCGCCGAGGCCCACCTGGAGTCCCGTACGGCCGAGGCGGCCGCCGCCGAGGACTTCGACCCCGTGCGTATCCGGCCGTTCGTGGCGGTCGGCGAGGAGCCCGTGGATCCCGCCGACGACCTCGAACGACCAAGTCTCACAGGGGACTTGGCGGCCATGGACGAGACGGTGCGGACGCCCGTCGCGGAGCAGTCCGTGGAGTCCCCGGCCGTCGCCGGACCCGGCCGCCGCAGTCGGCGGCCGGTGATCGTCGCCGGAGCCGGTGCGGCTGTCGCCGTCCTGGTCACCGGTGGATTCGTCGGCGGACTCTTCTCGTACGACAGCCCCGCGCGCGACGGGTCGGTGGCCGGCGGTGTGCGGGCGGGCGTACCCGAGGAACAGCCGTCGTCGAGCGGCCCGTCCGCTGTCTCCCCTTCCCTTACCGCGACTTCGGCCTCGTCCGCGCCGCCCACCTCCTCGCCGAGCGCGTCCGCCGACGCCGGCGCGAGCACGTCGGGCACGCCCACTCCGGTCGGCGCCCCTTCCAGCGTCGCCGCCTCCGTGACGGCGGCCCCCGGACCGACCTCGTCGAACGGACAGCCCCCGGTGCTCCGTTACGGCGACCACGGCCCCGAGGTCGTCGAACTCCAGCTCCGCCTGAAGCAGGTCGGGCTCTACAGCGGGGACGCGGACGGCGACTTCGACGACACGGTCGAGAGCGCGGTACGCACCTACCAGGTCACCCGATTCGTCTTCCAGGACGAGTCGGGGGTCTACGGCGCGGCGACGCGGGCCTCCCTCGAATCCGAGACGACGGAGCCGTGACCCGTCGTCCGGTCAGGGATGCTTCCGGTGCTCGTCGTAGGGGCGGGACCGGTCGTAGGGGCGGGGGTAACGTGCGGGCACGTACGGGACATAGCGAGCCGCGGACGACGGATCAGCCTTCGAGGCACGGGAGTTGAGGGCCGCCGGATCGCTGTCGCGCCAGTGCCCGTGGGTGATCCGGTCCTCCAGGGTGTGCAGCGCGGCGATCTGCTCGCCGGGGCTGAATGTGCAGTGGCCCGCGTTGTCGACATAGCGCTGCCGCAGCAGGGGCGTCGAGCCCGCGGCCGTGGCGGCCCTGAGGTAGGCGCTCTCGGACTGCATCGGGATCAGCGCGTCCCCGGTGGTGTGGATGTTCAGCTGGGGCTTGGTGAGCCGGCCGGTGAAGGTGCTCGTCCGGCTCATCCACCGCACGGCCTTCGCGTCGGCGCGGACGCGGGGGGCCTTGTCGAGGGTGTTGAGGTCGGACCTCAGGGAGAGGCCCGCCTTCGCGTACAGCTCCTCGACCTCCTTGAGGTAGGGCGAGCGCTGGAGCAGGGCGCGGTAGTCGACGCCGGTGTTCCACGCCATGTTCCCGCCCGCCCGCGTCTCGGCCTCCTGTCGCCAGACGAAGGCGGGGAACCGCACCAGCCCCACCACGGCCTGGTACTGCCCGCTCTGCTGTGCGTCCCAGTCGGTGGGGGCGGGCCGGGGCTGTGAAGGGTCATTCCAGCCGGGGATGTTGTGCAGGGCCGCGGCGAGCGCGATGCGGGCCCGGCCCTCGGGGGTCCGCTGCGCCCCGGTGACCACGCCGGTCATCGCGTCGGACGCCTCGGTCGCGGCGGCCTGGCTCGGCAGCCGGGTCAGGGGGATGTCCGAACCGGGGGCGAGGAGTGTCCTGAGCGCGAAGACCGGGTCCAGCGTGCTGTTCCAGTTGGCGACACCGCCCTGCACCAGCCCGCACATCGACAACGAGCCCGCCAGACGGGACGCGTGACGCTCCGCCAGGGCGGTGGTGACGAGGCCGCCGTAGGAGGTGCCCCAGGCCAGGGTGCGTCCGGCGCGGCCGAAGCGGGCGGTGAATGCGTCGAGGGTGGCCAGCTGGTCGGGCACAGCCTCGGTGACCGCCCAGCCGGTGGTGGCGTAGGAGGAACCGATCAGGGCGTAACCCTCGTGCAGCAGAAGGGACTTGGTGGTGTCGTCGGGCGCGTTGCGGGCCGGGTTGGGGGCGCCGGCCGGGGTGTAGCCGTGGCTGTAGAGGAGGACCGTGCCGTTCCAGTCGGCGGGTACGTCCATGAGGTAGGTCGCTCCGGAGGGCAGCCGGCCCTCGACCTGCACGTCCTCGGCGGCGGCGTGGGCGGCCGGGGTGAGGGGGGCGGCGAGCAGCAGTGCCGCGACGGCTACGAGCGTACGGGTGCGGATGCGGTGCATCACGAGACGTGGGCTCCTTGGCGCAGTCCGTTTTTCCTGCGGTCGGGGGGACTGACACCGTGAAACTAGGCGTGTACATTGCGGGCGTCAATGATGTGCACAACATCAATGGGCGGGTCGTGAGGTGTCTGACCCCTCGTCAGGAGGGCTCCATGCGAAGGCGCATGCTCGGACTTGCCGTGGCGGTGATGACCCTCGCGGGTGCCGCCGGATGCGGATCGTCGGACTCCGGCAGCGGGGGGTCGTCGTCCGCGAGCGGCGGGAAGAAGACCCAGGTGACCGTCGGTGTCATCCCCATCGTCGACGTGGCACCGCTCTACCTGGGACAGAAGAAGGGGTTCTTCGCCGACCGCGGGATCGAACTGAAGATGGTCACCGCGCAGGGCGGGGCGGCCATCATTCCCGGGGTGGTGAGCGGGCAGTTCCAGTTCGGCTTCAGCAACACCACCTCCCTGATGCTGGCGCAGACCAAGGGCGTGCCCGTGAAGTCGGTGGTGAACGGGGCCGCGTCCAACGGCAAGGTGGGTGCCGATGTCACCGCGGTCCTCGTGAAGAAGGACAGCCCCGTCAAGTCGGCGAAGGATCTGGCCGGGCGCACGGTCGCGGTCAACACCCTCCAGAACATCGGGGACACCACGGTCCGCGAGTCGGTGCGCAAGGACGGCGGTGACCCGGCGAAGGTCAAGTTCGTCGAGATCCCCTTCGACCAGATGCCGGCCGCGCTGGACGGCGGCCGCGTGGACGCCGCCTGGATGGGCGAGCCGGCCCAGACCGTCGCCAAGGGGCAGGGCGCCCGGGTCATCGCCTCGCCGTTCGCCGAGACCGACCCGAAACTGACGGTCGCGACCTATTTCACCTCGTCGAAGATCGCGCAGCAGGACCCGGCGCTGGTGAAGAACTTCACCGAGGCGATGACGGAGTCACTCCAGTACGCCACCGGCCACCCGGACGAGGCCCGGCAGATCCTCACGACCTACACCAAGATCAGCGGTGGTGTGCTGAGCGGGCTCATCCTGCCCAGCTGGCCGCCCCAGGTCGACACGGCCTCCCTGGAGAAGCTCGCCGCCCTCGGTGAGCAGGACGGCATCTTCGGCGGCAAGAAGCCGGACATCCCGGCGCTGTTCTCCTGACCGGCCGGGCGGCGGACCGGGACCCGGCGTTGCGCTGCGCGGGGCTCTACGCGCTGCGCGGGCCTCTGCCCGCTGCACGAGGCGCTCCGTGCTGCACGGGACCCGGCCCGCCGCCGGGGACCCGGCCCGCCGCCGGGGATCCGGCCCGGGTCAGGCCTTCGGGTGCCGGCCGCTGCGGCGGGGGCGGGCGGCGCCGTCGAGCAGGGTGTGGCGGCGCTCCTCGCCATGCTCCTCCACCTGGAGGACGACCCGCCGCAGCCCCTCCGCGAGGCCCCGGCACCGCGCGTCACTGAGGCCGGCCGTCACGAAGGCCGCCTCCTCGTCGAACGCCGGGAACACCCGCTGCATCAGCTCTCGCCCTGGCCGGTGAGGCGCAGCAGCACCGGACGCCCGTCGGCCGGGTGCCCGGGGCGGCTCAGCAGTCCGCGCGACTCCAGGATGCGGGCCACGCCGGTCGGGGTGCCCTTGGAGATGCCGGCCTCCTCGCCGACATGCCGGGTCTCCGACTCGCCCCACACCCACACCACCCAGAGCACGAGAACGCGGTCAACGTCAGGTCGGAGCCGCACAGCACGGAGTTCTCCAGGTGCTGGCGCACCGCGGAGGCGGCCCGGCAGATGTTCGCCACGGCCGCCGTCTGCTCCCGGCGGATCGGGACCCCGCCGAGCTTCTCGGCCGCGAGCTTCTCCACTTGGGTGATGGATCACTGCCCGGGCACGGGCGGCTCCTTCGTCGGGCACAGGTCGTCCGGGCCCAGATTCTGGTGCGGGCCGCGGCAGGGGGGACCGGGCGTGAGAGCTGTCGCCGGTGTCGCCGGGAGCCCTACCCGTGGTGGGCCGGCCGCGCGGCCCAGAGATCCGTGTCCCAGTCCAGGAGCCGGGCGAGCTCCTCGTCCGGGGCGGGCCGGGGAGCGGTCGACGGGGTGTGGGTGCCCCGGGAGATGTTGCCGCTGACCGTGATGTTGTGTTCCACCCGGGGACGGCGGAGTTCCTCGTACAGGGCGAGGGCGCTGTCCGTGTCCGGCGCGTCCCGCAGGGACTTCGCGAGGACGACGGCGTCCTCCAGGGCCATCGAGGCACCCTGGCCGGTCGCGGGGGAGGCCGCGTGCGCCGCGTCGCCGACGAGCAGGGTCCGGCCGGAGCGCCAGGGCGTGCCGGTGGGGATCTCGGTGGCGTTGGTGACCATGAGGTCCTCACCCGTGGCCGCGACGAGGTCCGCGGCCGGGCCGGCGTCCGCACGGAGCAGTGGCAGCAGCAGCTCGCGCCAGTGGGCGGGGGTGCCCTGCGCCAACTCCTCGGCGGTCAGCGGATCTCCGGTCACCCGGGCGAACCAGTACGTCTCGCCGTCGGGCGACACCGCGTAGCCGAAGGCGGCCCCGCTGCCGCGGACCATGGTGATGCAGGCCTCGGGGCCGGAGGGAGCCGCGGCGCGCGTGTAGCCGTAGAAGACGTACTGGCCGGAGGGGAACGGCCGCGTCGTGGGCGAGATCGACCGGCGCACGGCGGAGTTCAGGCCGTCGGCGCCGATCAGCAGGTCGCCGCTCGCGGTGCCGCCGTCGGTGAAGCGCGCGGTGACGCCGTCCGGGCCGTCCTCGACCGACGTGAGGCGGGCGCCGTGCCGCACGGGGATGCCGCGGCGGGCGGCCTCGGTCTGGAGCGCGGTGTTGAGCTCCCCGCGACGCAGGCACCGGTAGTTCAGCACCGGGGCGGAGGTCTCGCCCATGGGGGCGTGTGCCAGCTCGGTGCCCCGGTCGTCCAGGAGCCGCAGCGAGGTCAGCGGGAAGCCGACCGCCGTGACCGCCGCCGAGGCGTCCAACTGGGCCAGCGCGCGCATGCCGTTGCTCGCCAGGGTGAGGAACGCGCCGATGTCCTCGGCCGAGTCCGGATGAGCCTCGTGCACCTCGACCCCGAAGCCCGCCTTGTGCAGCGCCAGTGCCGTCGCCGTACCGGCGACACCGCCGCCGATGACCAGTACGCGTGCCACACCCACCCCGTTCGTCCCGCGTGCGCCCGCACGGCCGTACAGGCATGAGGGGAACGACCGGCCGGGCGCGCGGGTTCCGTGCACAGCACGACGCCGGTCGTACCGCCCCTGCGAAGGGTCACGGCACGACCGGCGTTCGGTCGGCTCCTGCGGGTCGGCTCACGCGCCGCCCGGTCGGTTGCCTGCGGGTCGGCTCACGCGCCGCTCTCGCGCAGCATGTCCTCGCGCTCGACGAGCTTCACGCGCTCACGGCCCTGCGGCTCGCCCAGCGCCTTCTCGGCGGCGTCCAGCTTGTACCAGCCCTCCCAGGTGGTGAAGCGGACGTTGCGCTCGGCGAGGAACGCGTCCACGGCCTCCGGCTCGGGCGAACCCGGCGTCTGGAGACGGTCGTTCGCGAAGTCGTCCAGCAGGTTCGACACCGTCTCGTTGGCGTCGCCCTTGGTGTGGCCGATCAGGCCCACCGGGCCGCGCCGGATCCAGCCGGTGACGTACGTCGACCGGAGGTGCTCGCCGCTCTCCTGCATGACCCGGCCACCCTCGTCCGGGACCGTGCCCGAGTCGATGTCCCAGGGCAGCTTGGGCAGCTTGTCGGAGAGGTAGCCGACCGCGCGGTAGACCGCGGAGACGTCCCAGTCCTTGAACTCGCCGGTGCCCTTGACGTTGCCGGTGCCGTCCAGGGCGGTGCGCTCGGTGCGCAGGCCGACGACCTTGCCGTCCTCGCCGAGGATCTCGGTGGGCGACTCGAAGAAGTGCAGGAACAGTTTGTGCGGACGGTCGCCGACATCGCGGATCGCCCAGTTCTCCAGCGTCTTGGCGACCATGTCGGCCTGCTTGTTGCCACGCCGGGTCTCGATCGAGCCCTCGTCGTAGTCGATGTCCTCGGGGTCGACGATGACCTCGATGTTGGGGGAGTGGTCCAGCTCCCGCAGCTCCATCGGGGAGAACTTCGCCTGGGCCGGGCCGCGGCGGCCGAAGACGTGGACCTCCAGCGCCTTGTTCGCCTTCAGGCCCTCGTACACGTTCGGCGGGATCTCCGTGGGCAGCAGCTCGTCGGCCGTCTTGGCGAGAATGCGGGCCACGTCGAGCGCCACGTTGCCGACGCCCAGCACGGCGACCTTCTCGGCCTCCAGGGGCCAGGTGCGCGGCACGTCCGGGTGGCCGTCGTACCAGGAGACGAAGTCGGCGGCGCCGTAGGAGCCGTCGAGCTCGATGCCCGGTATGCGCAGCTCGCGGTCCGCGGTCGCGCCGGTGGAGAAGATCACCGCGTCGTAGAAGGCGCGCAGGTCGTCCAGGCTGATGTCGGTGGGGTAGTCGACGTTGCCGAAGAGACGGATCTGCGGCTTGTCGAGCACCTGGTGCAGGGCCGTGATGATGCCCTTGATCCGAGGGTGGTCAGGGGCCACGCCGTAACGGATCAGCCCGAACGGTGCCGGCATCCGCTCGAAGAGGTCGATGGAGACACCGGGTTCGGCGGCCACGTCGGACTTGAGCAGCGCGTCGGCCGCGTAGATCCCGGCGGGGCCGGCTCCGACGATGGCTACCCGCAGGGGGCGCGGCATGATCAGGTTCCCTTCGAGCGGTGACAGATCGACTCGGGGAAGCCTAAGCTAAGGCAAGCCTAAGTGGGTACGCGGGTCCGGTCTATGGGCTCATAAAAACGCCTTATGAGGGGTCGCCGCATCAGGGGCAAGGGGGTTGACAGGGGTCAGGGCAGAGGCTGTTCCGCCCAGATGACCTTGCCCGCGGGGGTGTACCGGGTGCCCCAGCGCTCGCTGAGCTGGGCCACCAGGAAGAGCCCGCGGCCGCCCTCGTCGGTCATCGCCGCGTACCGCAGATGCGGTGAGGTGCTGCTGCTGTCGAAGACCTCGCAGATCAGGGAGCGGTCGAAGAGCACCCGGACCCGGATGGGATCGCCGCCGTAGCGGATCGCGTTGGTGACCAGCTCGCTCAGGATCAGCTCCGTGGTGAACGCGAGTTCCTCCAGGCCCCACCGGGACAGCTGCCGCGACACGGACGCCCGGAGATCCGAGACGGCCGCGGGGTCGCCGGGGACCTGCCACTCGGCGATCCGGTCCGCCGCCAGCGCCCGGGTGCGCGCCACGATCAGGGCGATGTCGTCGATGGCCCGGGACGGCGGCCGCGCGTCCAGCACGGCCCGGCAGGTGTCCTCCGGGCTGGGCCCGGACCGCTCCAGTGCCGCGCGCAGCAGCTCCAGACCCACGTCGATGTCGCGCTCCCGGTCCTCCACGAGCCCGTCCGTGTAGAGCACCAGACGGCTGCCCTCGGCGAGTTCCAGGTCGGCCGTCTCGAACGGCAGGCCGCCGAGGCCCAGCGGCGGACCGGCGGGCACGTCGGGGTACTCGACGCTCCCGTCCGGGTGGACGAGGGCGGGCGGCGGATGGCCGGCGCGGGCGATCGTGCACCGCCGGGTGACCGGGTCGTACACGGCGTACAGGCAGGTCGCGCCGGTCACCGGGGAGTTGCCGCTCTCCTCCGCCTCGTCCTGGTCGATCCGGGCCACCAACTCGTCCAGCAGGGCCAGCAGTTCGTCGGGCGGCAGATCGAGGGCGGAGAAGTTGTGCACCGCGGTGCGCAGCCGGCCCATGGTGGCCGCCGCGTGCAGTCCGTGCCCCACCACGTCACCGACCACCAGCGCGACCCGGGCTCCGGACAGCGGCAGTACGTCGAACCAGTCGCCGCCCACCCCCGCCTGCGCGGGCAGGTACTTGTAGGCGATGTCCAGGGCGTCCTGCTCGGGCAGCCGGCGCGGCAGCAGACTGCGCTGGAGCGTCACCGCCATGGCGTGCTCGCGGGTGTAGCGGCGGGCGTTGTCGATGGAGACCGCGGCCCGGGTGACGAGCTCCTCGGCGAGGGTGACCTCCTCGGTGTCGAAGGGCTCCGGCTTCTCCGAGCGCCAGAAGCTGACCGTGCCGAGCACGAGGTTGCCGGCCCGCAGGGGGACGGCGATCAGCGAGTGGATGCCGTACTCCATGACCTGGGCGGAGCGCTCCGGATCCTGCGCGTGCCAGCCGGTGGCCTCGGCGAGCCGTGGTTCCAGGACGGCCTTGCCGCTGCTGATGCCACGGGCCTGCGGGGCGGAGTCGACCAGGGGAATGCGTTCGCCCACCTTGTACAGCGGGGCGTCCTCGCGGATCCCGCTGAGCGCGGTGCGGCGCAGGGTGGTCGCCTCCTCCGGCTCGCCGCCGCTGAGCACCGGGTCGAACAGGTCCACGGTGACGAAGTCCGCGAACCGCGGCACGGCCAGTTCGGCCAGCTCCTCGGCGGTGCGGGTCACGTCCAGGCTGGTACCGATGCCGACCGTGGCGTCGTACAGCATGTCCAGGCGCTCGCGGGCGACCTCGGCGCGCCCGGACAGGGCACGCAGCTCGGTGGAGTCGCGCAGGGTGGCGACGCTGCCGGGCGGGCCGCCCTGGATGTCGGTGGGCCGCTGGTTGACCGCGAGGAGCCGGTCCCTGACCCGGTGCACCTCGTCGGTGGCGACCCGTCCGGAGGCCAGCAGTCCCGCGATGTCGGCGGGCAGGGCGAGGTCGAGGACGTGCCGTCCCTCGGCGTCGGCCGGCAGGTCGAGGAGCCGGTGCGCCTCGTCGTTGGCGAGCAGCAGCCGGCCCTCGCCGCCGACGATCAGGACGCCCTCCCGTACGGCGTGCAGGACCGCGTCGTGGTGCTCGTACATGCGGGTCATCTCGTGCGGTCCCAGACCGTGTGTCTGGCGCAGCAGACGTCTGCTGACGAGGTAGGTGCCGGCCGTGGCGAGGGCGAGTCCGACGCCGGCGGCCATCAGGAGCAGCGGCAGCTGCTGGTTGGCGGTGCCGCCCACCTTGGCGGTGGTGATGCCCGCGGACACCAGGCCCACGACCTTGCCGTCGGCGTCCTTGATCGGGACGACGGCCTGCACGAGCGGTCCGATGGTGCCGTTGATGTCCTCGGTGGTCACCCGCCCGGCCAGCCCCGGGCCGATGTCCCCGACGAACTTCTTGCCGATGCGGTCCGGCTTGGGGTGGGTGTAGCGGATCCCGTTGGTGTCCATGACGACGATGAAGTCCACGTCCGTCGCCCGGCGGGCCGCCTCGGCGCGCGGCTGGAGCACCGCCGACGGGTCGGGGCTCTGAAGGGCCTCCAGTGTGCCCGGCGCGTTGGCGAAGGCCTGTGCCACGGCGACGGAACGGTTGCGGGCCTCCACGGTGCTGTCGTGCCGTACCTGGAGCACCAGTGCGACCACCGCGGCCACGACGAGCAGCAGGACGATCACCACTTGCAGGACGAACACCTGTCCGGCCACGCTGCGTCCGCCGACCGCTGCCCCCAGGGGCCCCTGGCCCCGCCGGATCCGGGGCCCGTCGCGCTCCACCCGGGTCGGTGAACTGCCCCGCGCCGGGCGCTCGTCCTGGTCGTGCGTCCGGTCGGGTGTCTGCGGTGGGCGGGGACCGTCGGGGCGACGGGCCGACCCGCCCCCGGAACGGCCCGGGAGTCGGACCATGTGCCCATGTCTACACTGCCTCGCCCCAGGAGGCGAGGGGCGTCACAGGGTGTGACAGAACAGCGACAGAGCCTTCAGCGTGTGCACGCAGAGCGACGCCGGGCGGCGCGACGTGGGCGAGAGGCTGGGCCCGTGCGGGGCGACCGGTCGAGGGTGTCCCGGGTACTCGGTGCGACCCGCTGACGGTGTCCCTGCGTACCCGGTGCGACCCGCCAGCGACGTCCCGCGTCCTCAGTGCGGCCCGCCCGCAGGCGTCCCGCGGCGGGTCGCGAGGAGCAGGGCGATGTCGTCGGGCCGGTCGGTGGCGTGCCGGGCGGTCGCCGTCAGCCGGTCCGCGACGCCCGCCAGGAAGCGCTGGCCCGGACGGGCGGGTGCTCCGGCCTTCGCCAGTGCCACCCGCAGCGCGGTGATCCCCTCGTCGATGTCGTGGCCGGGCCGCTCCACCAGTCCGTCCGTGTAGAGCGCGAGGACCGCGCCCGGGTCCACCTGGAACTCGGAGACCGGATAGCGGGCCCGCGGGTCCACCCCGAGCACGACCCCGCCGGGCAGGTCCAGGACCCGGGTGCGGCCGTCGGCCTGGCGCAGCAGCGGGGGCGGGTGCCCGGCGCGGGCTGCCCGGGCCAGCCCGGTGGCGGGATCGAGGCGGATGTAGCAGCAGCTGGCGAAGAGCCCGGGGTCGAGGTCGATCAGGAGGTGGTTGGTGCTGCTCATGACCTCGTCGGGCGACCGGTCGCCCAGTGCGAACGCCCGGACCGCGCTGCGCAGTTGGCCCATGGTGGCCGCCGCCTGCACACCGTGCCCCTGGACGTCCCCGATGACCAGGGCGAGCCCGCCGCCGGACTCGACCACGTCGTACCAGTCCCCGCCGACGTCCATCCCCGCGGTGCCCGGCAGATAGCGGCCTGTCGTCTCCAGCTGCGGGTGCGCCGACAGCCGGCGGGGCAGCAGGACCTGCTGAAGGCCCCGGGCGAGCGCGGTCTCCGACTCGTAGCGCTGCGCCTTCTCCATGGCGTGGGCGATGAGTCCGGCCAGCGCGGTGAGCACCGTGCGTTCCTCGGTGGAGAAGCTCCGGGGCCGGTCGAAGCCGAGGATGCAGGAACCGACGGACCGGCCGGAGGCGATCAGCGGCAGGAAGGCCCGCGCACCCTCGGCCGCGTCCAGGGCGATCCCGGGGTACGCGGCCGTCAGCTGCTCCATGGAGTCGAAGAACAGCGGCCTGCCGCTGGTGAGGGTCTCCACGCCCGGCAGGCGCGTCTCCAGCCCCACGCCGTCGAAGGGCGAGAGGAAGCCCTTGGGGAAGCCGGTCTCCCACTCCAGGTACAGATGGCGGTCCTGGAGCAGGTAGATCGCGAGCCGGCGGCCGCCGAACGCCGGGAGCAGCTCCCGCATCACCACGGCGGAAACCTGTCGGACGGTGACGGCCTCGTTCAGCGCGATGGCGAGGGCGATCGGCCGGTACAGGGGTGCCAGCGCGCTCCCGCCGACCTCGGCCGCCTCGCCGTCGCCACGCGCGGCAGGACTGTCCGCCACCCCGCTCGCGGGCCGCACGGTGCAGGTCAGCCGGTCGGGCCCCGGGTACACGGACAGCGCCAGCCAGTCGCCCTCGTACGGCTGGGGGGCGGGCTCGGTGTGCTGCGGTGACGGTTCGGGTGGCAGTTCGCTGTCCGGGGCGGAGGCGGGCTGATCGAGGTTCTGCGCGGAGGCGGGCTGATCGAGGTTCTGCGCGGAGGCGGGCTGATCGAGGTTCTGCGCGGAGGCGGGCTGATCGGTGTCCCGGGTCCGTGGCTCGGAGTCGCCGCCCGCGGTGGCCGGCTGCCCATCCTTGTCCCCGGCCACGGGCCCGGTCTCCTGCACCGGCCGGTTCGGCGCGGGTTCCGGCGCGGGAGGCCGTTCGAGGTGGAAGTGGACCGGGTCCGGGGCCAGCAGGGCCGCGCGCAGGTGGTCCTCGAAGTCGGGGCGGCCCAGCCAGGGCACGGCCTCCCACAGGTCACGGCCGACGAGCTCGGCACGGGGGCGGCCGAGGAGCTCGGCGGCGCGCGGATTGGCGTAGACGACCAGGCCCAGCCGGTCGAGGCAGAACACTCCGTCGGGCAGCAGGTCCGCGGCTGAGTCGGCGGTGGGGGCGGGGCCCGGCGCCACGACCACGCCCCTCACCTCGGGGGCGGCGGGCGGCTCGTAGGCGTTCCACAGATCCAGCAGCCGCAGTTCGCCGTCCGTGTCCCGCAGGTAGAGCGGCAGCGCGGGTGGCCGACCGGCGGCGGTGTCGCGCAGGGTGCCCAGGATGCGGTGGGCGTCGCTGGGGGCCACCGCGTCGGCGAAGGCCTCGGCGGTGCCGGGGAACTCGCTCGGCGGCACGCCGAGGAGGGTGTGCAGGTCCTCGTCGAGGGTGATGGCGGTGGTCGAGGGGTCCCAGGCGAAACGGCCGACGCGCCCCACGGAGGTGGACGCGGTCGGCGGCCGCAGATACATCGGCTCACCGTCCCAGGCGACCTGGTCTGCGTCCTGCTCCTCCAGGACGCGCAGGGCCGCACCCAGCTCCTGGGCGAGCCGCACCACGCGGTCGCGCCCCGCGAGCACCTCGGACGCGTCGGCGACGGCCGGGCGCAGCACGGTCAGCACGCCGTACGTGGTGGATCCGTTGACGACGGGTACGTAGAGCGAGCCGAAATGGAAGGGCAGGCCGGCCGCGAACTGCGGATAGCGGCGCATGGTCTCGGTGGCGTTCGGCAGGATCACCTGGACGCCCAGCCGGTAGGCGTCCGCAACGGGGAACGGGCGGTCGACGTGCATCCGCCACCAGGGGCGGAACAGGGGACCGGGCAGACCGGACAGGACGGCGAGCCTGAGCAGTCCGGGCGTGCGGGAGCGCAGATAGACCCCTCCGGCGTGGCCGCCGGCCGCACTGATCGCCTCGGTCGAACTGTCGATCAGCAGCGCCGCCAGCCGCCCGGCCGTGGGCTGTGCCTCCTTGACGCTCCCAGTCATCGGCCCTACCTCGTCCGTGCGCCGTCCTGCGGGCGACACAGCAAGAATGCGCCACCAGGCCACCGGCCCGCACCCGGGCGGCCCATATGTATACCTCGATCACCCCGCTGGACAACTGTCGGTCAGGCTCTTAGATTGGCTGTCCAGATCTGGACAGCCAGTCCAATCGAGGTGGCGGGGCGGTGGGCGGACAGGCGCGGCGCGTCGTCGAGGGTGCCGACCGGCACCGCATCGCCGAGGCCGCCGCATCACCCTGGCCCTCGGTCGTATGTTCCCGGGGTGGCAGGTGGACCGCCGGGGCCACATCGCCCCATTCCCGAGGACGGACTCCCCGCGTGACTCCCGACACCCACCCCGCGGCCGCCGACCGGCTCACCCTGGCCGACCCCGACACCCCGTTCGCAGTGGTCGACGTGCACCGGGCCCGGCGCAACATCGGGCGGCTGGCCGCCAGGGCCGGCCGGCTCGGCGTCGTCCTGCGCCCGCACGTGAAGACGGCCAAGAGTCTCGACGTCGCCGCCCTGCTGCACGAGGGCGCCAAGCCCTGCCCGGTGACCGTCTCCACCCTGGCCGAGGCGGAGGCGTTCGCCGAGGGCGGGTACACCGACATCACCTACGCCGTCGGCATCGACCCCCACAAACTCCCGCGCGTCCTCGCCCTGCTGCGGCGCGGGGTGACCTTGCGCGTGCTGCTGGACAGCGCGGAACAGGCGGAGTTCGTCGCCGAGGCCTCCCGCCGGGCGGGCATCCCGGTGCCGGCCCAGATCGAGATCGACTGCGACGGCCACCGCGGCGGTCTCAGGCCCGACGCCCCCGAGCTTCCCGGGATCGGCCGCGTCCTGCACGAAACGGGCTGCCTGGACGGCGTGCTGACGCACGCCGGAGAGTCGTACTTCGCCCCCACCGCCGAGGAGCAGCGGCTGGCCGCGCTGAACGAACGGGACAGCGCCGTCGCCGCGGCCGGACGACTGCGCTCGGCCGGCCTGCCCGTGGTCACCGTAAGCATCGGCTCCACCCCGACCGCCCACGCCGCCGAGGACCTCGCGGGCGTCACCGAACTGCGCGCCGGCACCTACGTGTTCTTCGACCTGGTGATGGCGGGTCTCGGCGTCTGCACACTCGACGACCTCGCCCTGTCGGTCGTCGTCACGGTGATCGGTCACCGCCCCGAGTACGGCTGGATCGTCACGGACGGCGGCTGGATGGCCATGTCCCGCGACCGCGGCACCGCCGCCCAGGCGCAGGACCAGGGATACGGCCTCGTCGCCGACCTCTCCGGCACCCTCCTCCCGGGCCTGGTCATGACGGCCGCGAGCCAGGAGCACGGCACCCTCACCGCCCGCGAGGGCGTTCCCCTCCCCGACCTGCCCATCGGCACCCGCCTGCGCATCCTGCCCAACCACGCCTGCGCCACGGCGGCTCAGCACCGTGGCTACCACGTCGTCGACGGCTCCCGGCCGGCCGGCGAGGCGCTCGCTGTGGCGGGGTTCTGGAACCGGGTCAGCGGCTGGTGACCAACCGGCGGAACCGTTGCCTATAAGGCTTGGCTTATATAAGCGGCGGGTGGCATAGTGGGTCGCGTGCACGCGTTCGACGTACTCGGAGATCCGGTCAGGCGCCGGATACTGGAACTGCTCGCCTCGGGGGAGCAGGCGTCGGGCGAGGTCAGTGCCGTGATCCGGGACGAGTTCGGGATCTCCCAGCCGGCCGTCTCGCAGCACCTCAAGGTGCTGCGGGACAGTGGCTTCGCCTCCGTCCGCGCCGACGGCAACCGGCGGCTCTACGCCGTCGACGCCGCACCGCTGAGGGAAGTCGACGCCTGGCTGGAGCGCTTCCGCGGCTTCTGGGACCAGCGGCTCGACGCGCTCGGCACGGAACTCGCACGCGGCAAGCGGGAGCGCAGACGGCAAGGAGAGGTGAGCCGAGATGAGTGAGATCGCCGACGAGATCAACCGACTGCACCGACGGGTCGGCACCCGGCAGGTCGAGACCGGCGAGGCCCGGACCGTCCTGCTGCGCCGCACCTACGACGCAGAGATCGCCGACGTGTGGGACGCGGTGACCTCCCCCGAACGCATCGCGCGCTGGTTCATGCCGGTCAGCGGCGAGCTCAAGGTCGGCGGCCGCTACCAGCTGGAGGGCAACGCCGGTGGCGAGATCCTCGAGTGCGTGGAACCCGAGCGCCTGAGGGTGAGCTGGCTGTTCGGCCCCGACCCGGGATTCAGCGAGGTCGAGGTGCGCCTCACCCCCGAGGACGGGGAACGGACCGTCCTCGAACTCGAGCATGTGTCGGTCGTACCGGATGAGTTCTGGGACCAGTTCGGTCCCGGTGCCGTCGGAGTCGGCTGGGACCTCGGGCTGTACGGCCTGCGGCTGCACCTCGCGGGCCGCGGGCTCAGCAAGGAGGAGGCCGCGACCTGGCACACCACACCCGACGGGCGCACGTTCATCACCGGCTCGGGCGAGAGCTGGGGCGAGGCCTATGCCGCCTCCGGCGCGGACGCCGGGACGGCTGCCAGGACGACGGCCGCGACGATCGCGTTCTACACCGGAACCGAGGCCTGACGGGCGCATGGCGGCGATGGGGGAAGCCATGTCGACCTTCGACTTCGACGAGCACTGCGAGGCGATCGTCGCCCAGACCCGCCTGCTCGTCGACCACGCCGAGGGCGCCGACCTCACCGCGCCGGTGCCCACCTGCCCCGGCTGGCACCTCGGCCGGCTGCTGCGGCATGTGGGCGGCGACCACCGCTGGGCGGAGGAGATCGTACGGACCCGGGCCACGGGGCCGATCGACGACGACCGGGTCAACGACCCGGCCGCCTACGCCCACCTCGACGACTGGGCGCTCGGCGACTGGCTGGTGGAGGGCGCCGACAGGCTGGCCGGAAGTCTCCGGGCGGCCGGCCCCCACGTGCGGGTGTGGACGCCCGCCGACGAGGATCTGGTCGAGCCGTGCACCGGGTTCTGGGCCCGCCGCATGGCCTACGAGACCCTGCTGCACCGCGCCGACGCGGCCCTGGTGACCGGCGCGGAGTTCGTGGTCGACGAGCGGCTCGCGGCGGACGCCGTCGAGGAATGGCTGCTGTTCTCGACCGTCCCCGAGGCCTACGAGTCCCTCCCGGACGTGCCCGAACTGCTCGGACCCGGGCGCGCCCTGCGCTTCGACGCGGGAACGGCGGGGGAGTGGCTGGTCGACCTCGGCGGGGAGCGGCCGCGATGGCAGCGGGGCGGCGGCAAGGCCACGGCCATTGTCCGCGGACCCGTGACCGACCTGCTCCTCTTCCTCTACGACCGCCCCGCGCCCGGCGTCGGGACAGCAGGCGACTCGCGGCTGCTGGATCTGTGGCTCGAACGCACCCGGTTCTGGCTGGAGGCCTAGCGCGAGAAGTCCCGGCTGGGAGCCCGGCATGAGAGGGGCCGGTGTGGCCGAAACCACGTGCCCGACGAGGTCGGAGCCATGTCGTCCTCCCCGGCCCGCGGGCTACCGTTTCGGCCAGACCCCCCTTCCACCGGCAATTCGGGCGGCCCGGCAGTGCATGCAGATCTCTCCCCGGTCATCGCGGCGACCGCCCACTGGCTCAACCGCGCCTATCCGCCCTCGGGGGGCGCGCTGGCCGCCGCGCTCTGCGAGGTGCAGGCCCGGCAGGCTGTGACGGTCGCCGCGTGGCTGCGCTATCCGACCGCGACGGATGCCGCACTGCTCGGCTTGGCGGGCCCGGGCGGCGCCGCCCGCCTCGACTGGGTCACCGGCGCGGACGCCGACGACGACCGGGACGGCGAGGAGCACGCCTGGCGGACCTGGGTCGACGAGGTCGTGGCCAGCTGGGCGGCCTGCCTGCTCACCGATCCCGAACTGGCCGGACTGGCGGTGACCGAGATCGCCGCCGGGGGCGAGCACACGACGGCCACACCGGCCGCGTTCCGCCGCCTGCTCACCCCCGACGCCACGGACCGCCACGCGGCGGCCCTGCTCAGGCACCCGGACCTGCTCGCGCCGGTGGCCGGGCTGCACCGGGACCAGCTGCTGGCGCGGCTGGGCTCGGACGAGGCACTCATCGCCTGAGGGCCCGCGCCCTTGAGTGAAGGAGCGCCTGAGGGGCTTGTGCCGTGGACGTCAGCCCTCCTTGCCGCGGCCCGAGAGAGCGTCCCTCAGCCGGTCGACCAGCCCGGCGCCGGGAGCCAGCAGCTTGTTCGCCGGAGGTGTGTCCGGGGCCGACGGATGCGGGCGGGTCGGCGCCATCTTCTTGGCGCGGCGCACCTTGTCGCCCAGGTCGTCCAGCTCCTTCTCCGAACAGGCGACCCGCAACTGCGGGAAGAGGGTCTGCTCCTCCTCGGCGATGTGCGAGCGGACCTCGCTCATCAGCTCCCCCACGAGCCGGTCGAACTCGGGGTCGTCCGCCGCGCAGCCCTCCAGGTCCTTCATGAGCTGCTCGGCCGTGGAGTGGTCCTCGATCTCCCGGTCCGCCATGGTGTTGCCGTTGACCATGTGTTCCCGTACCGCCGGGTACAGGTACTCCTCCTCGGCCACCGAATGCCGGATCAGCTCCATGGTGACCTGGTCGGCGTACACCTTCCGCTTCTTGTCGCCGGGCGACAGCGCCTCGATCTTCCCGAACAGCTCCTCGACCTCACGGTGATCGGTCACCAGCTCGTCGATGACGTTTCCTCCGTGTCCCATGTTCATCACCTCCGGCCCCCGAGTGCCCGGGGTCGCACCCCTTATTCCTGGTCACAGGCTTGTCAGCAGCTGCGGGGACACCTGTTTGACCATGGTGTCGCTCCAGCGCAGCTGCCGCAGCGTCTGCGGATGGCACGCCGACACCAGGCCCAGCAGCCGCTCGTCCCGGCTCGCCTGGGCGGCCTGCGCGAGCATCTGCCAGTGCAGCGAGTTCTCCGTGGCGGCCAGATGCAGGGCGCGCAGGTCGTGCAGGAGCAGCAGAGCGCCCGGTCCCTCGGCGGGGAAGGGCTCGGGGATCTCGTCGTCGAGGCGCAGCCCTTCGCCCGCGGCGAGTTCCGCGAGCCGTTCGGCGTGCTCTCGCGACCAGGCCGCGAGGTCGGTGGCGACGTGGTGGACCTCGTGCTCCTCGGCGTGCCGCCCGGCCGCGGCCGAGAGATCCCGGGCCAGGCGCCGCTCTCCGCGGTGCAGGGCGCGCAGGACATGCGCGATGCCGTCCTTCATGACGTGCCTCCCGGCTCCGCCCGGCCCGGGGCCTCGCCATAGCCGGGACTCTGGGTCGCGTACGCCTGCCGGCCACCTGCCGTGACCGGCGCCGCGTCGGGGTGAGCCGGGGCCGACGCCGTGGTGGTGGGGGCCGGCGCGTGCCGGCCGTCGGCGCGGGCGACGAGGGTGAGGTCCGCGGCCGCGGTCTTGAACAGGGGCTGCTTGGACGCGGGGTCCCAGTCGGTGATCGTCGTCTCGTTCGCGGCCCGCCCCGGACCGCCCCCGTCCGGGCCGTCCCCCTCCTTGGTGTCCCAGTAGCCGTAGTGGAAGGGCACGAACAGCAGCCCCGGCCGGATGCCGGTGACCCGCAGCCGCCCCTCCAGGCCACCGCGCGGGGTGGTGACCTTCACCAGGTCGCCCTCGCCGAGCCCGAGGCGGTCCGCGTCCGCCGCGCTGATCTCCCCCCACACGTCGGGCGCGGCCTCGTCGAGCTGGGCCACCCGGCCGGTCTTGGTGCGGGTGTGGAAGTGGTAGAGGGTCCGGCCCGTCGAGAGCTGGAAGGGGTACCGCTCGTCGGGCATCTCGTGCGGCTCGATGTACGCAGCGGCCTTGAGCACGGCCTTGCCGTCCGGGTTCAGGGAGCGGTACTCCACCGGGTCCACGGCCGCGCCGGTCTCCAGGTCCTTGCCGTAGCTCTCGCAGTCGTCCGGGTGGGCCCAGGTGATGCCGGCCGTGTAGAGACGCGGGGTGCCGTCGGGCCGTTCCGCGGTGCAGGGCCACTGGATGCCACCGGCCTCGCGCAGGCGGTCGTAGGACAGGCCCGTGTAGTCGCAGGGCCGGCCCGCGCTGCACCGCTTCCAGGCCTCGAAGGCCTCCTCGGGCTCCCGCCAGCCGATCAGCGGTCCGCCGTCCTTGTCGCGGAAGTCCATGCGCCGCGCGAAGTCGAGGAAGATCTCCAGGTCCGGCCGCGCCTCGCCGGGCGGCTCCACCGCCTTCTCGCACAGGTGGACCGTCCGGTCGGCGTTGGTGATCGTGCCGGTCTTCTCGCCCCAGGTCGCGGCGGGCAGCACGACGTCGGCGAGCCGGGCGGTCTCCGTCAGGAACAGGTCCTGTACGACCGTGAAGAGCCGGTCCTGCGCCAACAGGGCGCGGATGCGGGCCAGTTCGGGCAGGGACACCGCCGGGTTGGTGCCGCTGATCCACAGCATCCCGATCGAGCCCTGCTCGGCGTAGCGGAACATCTGCATCGCGTGCGTGGGCGGGGCGAAGTGCGGAATCCGGTCCGGCTCGACGTTCCACACCCTCGCCAGGTCGGCGATGTGCTCGTCGTTCTGCCAGTTACGGAAGCCCGGCAGGTCGCCGTCGGCGCCGCACTCGCGGGTGTTCTCCGCGCTGGGCTGTCCGTTCATCTGGAGCACGCCCGCGCCCGGGCGGCCCAGCATGCCGCGGATCAGGTGCAGGTTGTTGATCTGCACGGCCGCGGCGGTGGCCTGGTGCGCCTGGTAGACACCCTGGAGGACCGTGGACAGCAGGGCCTCGGCCGTGCCGACGAGTTCGGCCGCCTCGCTGATGCGCGCGGCCGGCACGTCACAGATGCCCGCGGCCCACTCGGGTGTGCAGGAGGAGATCCGTTCGGACAGTTCCTCGAAGCCGACGGTGTGCGCCTCGACGAAGTCGTGGTCGACCCGGTCGTGCCGGATCGTCTCGTGCAGCAGGGCGTTCAGGAGCGGCACGTTGGTGCCCACCCGCGGCGCCAGGTGCACGGCCGCGTGCCGGGCCACCTGGGTCGGGCGGGGGTCCACGCACAGCAGCCGCGGCGGATCGGCGCTCGCCAGCCGGTCCAGGACCCGGGCCCACTGCACGGTCTGGGTCTCGGCCATGTTGTGGCCGAACAGGGCGATGACGTCCGCGTGGTCGAGGTCGTCGAAGCTGCCCGGCTGGCCGTCGCAGCCGAACGACTCCTTCAGTGCCTCGGCCGCGGTCGCCGTGCACAGCCGGGTGTTGCCGTCGAGGTGGTTGGTGCCGATGCCCGCCCGGGCCAGCACCGCGAGCGTGTAGTAGTCCTCCAGGAACAGCTGACCGCTGGTGTAGAAGCCGATCGAGCCCGGTCCGCGCTCGTCGAGGAGTTCCCGGGCACGGGCCGCCACCAGCTCCATCGCGGTGTCCCAGTCCGTCTCGACCAGGTGCCCGTCACGCCGGACGAGCGGCCTGGTCAGCCGGTCCTGTGAGGCGTTCGCCTGCCAGCCGAACAGGTCCTTGGGCCCCAGCCGGCCGCGGTTGACCCGGTCCACCGCCCGTCCGCGCACTCCCGCCATCCGGCCGTCGACCACGGCGATGTCCATGGCGTCACCGCCGGAGTGCAGCAGCGAGGCCGCCGGTACCCACCGCTCGACCGCGCTGGGGTCCACGCCTTCCGCGAGGAACGTGTCCACCCTGGCCGGCCAGGACCCGTGGCGTCGGTACGGCGTCCGGGCGCCCCAGGGATCGGCGATCCGGTCCGCCTTCATCGCGGCCTCCTCGACGAGTCGCGCTGACCGCTCCTGAGTACCCCCGCCCCCAGGCCGGTAACGGTTGCCCGGGTGTAAGCCGCCCCGCTCGATGGAACCCGGACCGGGACGCGGAACGTGACCGGACCGCGACGCGGACGGACGACACCAAAAGGCTGGACCGCGACGCGGACGGACGACACCGAACGGGAGGACGATGTGACCGACGCCGTGGACGAGGTGCTCGCGCGGGTGCACGGGGAGGTGGCGGCACGGGCCGACCGGCTCTGGGACATGGCGCGCATGCTGCACTCCGACCCGGAGTACGCCTTCGAGGAGCACCGGGCGGCGGCGCTGCTGTGCGGAGAGCTCGAATGGGCAGGGTTCGAGGTCCGGCGGGACGTGGCCGGCCTGCCCACCGCGTTCACCGCGCGCTCCGGTACCAGGACCCGCCCGGCCGTTGCCCTGATGCTGGAGTACGACGCCCTTCCCGGCCTCGGTCACGCCTGCGGCCACAACCTGATCGCCGCGGCCGGTCTCGGTGCCGCCCTCGCCGCGCGGGCCGTGCTCGACCGGGACGCGGGCACGGTGTGGGCCATCGGCACCCCGGCCGAGGAGGGCGGCGGAGGCAAGGTCGCCGAGACCGAGGCCGGGGTGTTCGACGACCTCGACGCGGCCCTGATGTTCCATCCCGGCGTGCACAGCTGGCAGTGGGCGCCGCTGACCGCGCAGGCCCAGTACCGGGTCGGCTTCCACGGCCGGGCCGCCCACCCGACCGGCAACCCCACCGAGGGTGTCGACGCCCTCGCCGCGCTCATCCAGCTCTTCAACACCCTGGCCGTGGTGGGACGCAGGCAGCCCGAGGGCTCACACGTCCAGGGCATCGTCACCGACGGCGGCCGGGCCACCAACATCGTGCCCGAGTACGCGGAGGGCCTGTTCGGGCTGCGCGCGCTGACCACCGCCGCACTGGAGGACCTGGCGGGCGAGCTGCTCACCTGCGCCCAGGGCGTCGCCCGGGCGACGGGCACCACGGTCACGGTGGAGCGCGCCACGCCCCGCTACGAGCACTTCCGGGACAGCTCGGTGCTCTCGGCCCGGTTCGCCCGGCACCTGGCGGGCGCGGGCATCGAGATGACCCCGCCCGCACCCGGCGTCTACCTGGGCTCCTCCGACGTCGGCAATGTCAGTGGACGGGTCCCCGCCATCCACCCCTTCGTGGCGATCATGGGGGAGGACGGCTCCGACCACACCCCCGAGTTCGCCGTCGCGGCCGGCTCCGAGCGCGCCCGTCAGGTGATGCTGGCCGCCGCGGAGGCACTGGCCCGCACGGCGGTGGAGGTGCTGCTGCGGCCGGAGTTGCGGGACGCGGCGTGGGAGGGCCATGACCGGGCGAAGGCGCGCAGCTGACGTCGACGTCCTGGGAGGACCACGACCGGGCGACGCCATGCAGCCGACGTCTACGTCCTGCCGGCTCGCGCCAGGGGGCGGCCGTCACGTGGGGGAGTGGCGGCCGGTCAGCTCTCGTGCAGGTGGTAGACGTTGAAGGCCCGCCGGATCACCGGCTGGGCCACGTTCCGCACCCGCACCCCGCCGGCCGTCATCCCGTGCTCGGTGCCCGCGTGGGCATGTCCGTGCACGCTCAGGTCGGCTCCCGCGGTGTCGATCGCCTCGGCCAGCAGGTAGCTGCCGAGGAACGGATAGATCTCCGGCGGCTCACCGGCGAGCGTGTCGGCCACGGGGGAGAAGTGGGTGAGCGCCACCCTGGCCGCGCAGTCCTGCCGGCCCAGTTCCTCCAGCGCGGAGCGCAGCCCGTCCGCGCAACGCCGTGAGTACCGTACGAACTCCTTCATCAGCGGCTCGCCGAACTCACCCGCGCTCCGGCCCACGAACCCGCCGCCGAACCCCTTGGTCCCGGCGACGCCGACCCGGGTGCCGCCGCACTCCACGACGGTGGCCTCGCCCTCCAGCACCCGCACCCCCGCGTCCTCCAGCAGGGCGGCGACCTTCTCGGGCTGCTCGTCGTGGTGGTCGTGGTTGCCGAGGACCGCGACGACCGGCACCGGCAGGTCCCGCACCTCCTGCGCCACCACGCGCGCCTCATCGGGCGTGCCGTGCCGGGTGAGGTCGCCGGCTAGGAGCAGCAGATCGGCACAGTCGGACAGGGTGTCGAAGGCCGGGCGCAGCACGCCCTGGCTCTCCGGGCCCATGTGGATGTCCCCCACGGCGGCGACACGGATCACGGCAGTTCCTCCGCATGATCGGGCGTGGCGGTCTCGGCCACCAGCACGTCGGTGTGCACGGCGAGCCCGGCGAGCTCCTCGCGGACGGTCCGCAGCACGGTTTCCCGGCACTCCGCGGACGGCACGGTCCCGCTGACCACGACCGCCCCCGCCCGCACTTCGGCCCGGACCCCCAGTTCGCCCAGTTCCTCCGCGGCCAGCCGGTCACGGAGGTGGGCGACGCGGTACTCGACG
The DNA here is from genome assembly GCF_000719505.1 of Streptomyces sp. NRRL B-3229. NCBI lineage: Bacteria > Bacillati > Actinomycetota > Actinomycetes > Kitasatosporales > Streptomycetaceae > Streptomyces > Streptomyces sp. NRRL B-3229. The sequence goes on from NZ_JOGP01000018.1 coordinate 349,845, forward strand.
TTCTCGCCGGAGCCCTCCGGCGCGGACCCGCTCATGACCGGCCCTCCTCGCTCCTCGCCGACCCGCCCGTCCCGGAGGCACTCGGTTCGATGACTCCGAGCCGTTCCAGGAAGTAGAAGAACGCGTCCGGCATCGGCGCGTCCCCGCAGCCCCGGCGTACGGCGTCCCAGTCGACCTTCTCCCGCAGAGTGCGGGCGATCGGCAGGACGGCCCCGAAGTCGCAGTGGTGCTCGGAGAACGCGGACAGCAGACTGTGCAGCAGATCGGTGGGGGACAGCACCGGCATGAACACCGAGTCGACGGAGAGTTCGTCGGCCCGCGCCAGCAGCTCCCGGGTGACCGGCTGGTGGGCCAGCTCGAAGATCAGGTCGACCTGCTGTCCCAGGCAGTCGGCCTTCAGCAGCCAGTCCTCCGGAGGCGTGCTTACCTGGAGACCGGCCTCGCGGAGGGTGTCGGCGACGGACCGGGCGTCCTCGGGGAGGATGGCGAAGTCGACGTCGTGCTGGAGGTTCTGGGAGCCGCCGTGCGCGTACACGGCGACACTGCCCGCGAGCGCGAAGGCGTGCCCCTCCCGTTTCAGGATCGCGCCGACCTGCTTGGCCGCCTCCAGGATCGCCTGGTTGCGGTCCACGGGCAGACTCCGGGCGAGTGCCTCACCCGCGGCCTCCCCGGTCGCCAGCCGCAGTCCGGTGACGCCCCCGTGGTGGGCGACGTCGTCGTCGGCGTGCTGCGTCATCAGTGCCCCCTTCCTGACCGGCCCGCACCCGGGGCCGGGACGGGCGGACCGGGTACCCGGGAGGGCGGCTTCGACACGGTGGAGCACGCTCCGTGGCGGGGCGTCCGACCGGGCGTCGGGGTACCGGACGGGCATTGCGGGCGAGTGTTACAGATCGAATCGGCGTCGAGCCTGCTCCACCGGCCAGTTGACTCGAAGGCATGACCCAGTAGTGTGTTCCAAGCGTGTCGTTGTCAGTGGAGGGAGGCAGCGGTGACCAAGTCTGCCGGCACTCTGGGACAGCGCCTGCGCGCCTTGCGGCGCGAGCGGGGTCTGAGTCAGACCGATCTTGCCGGGGGAGCGGTCTCGGCCAGCTACGTGTCGCTGATCGAGTCCGACCGGCGCACGCCGGAGCCGCCGGTGGTCGAGCTGCTGGCCGAACGGCTGGGGACCACCGTCGAGTACCTGTTGACCGGCCGGGACCCCGCCGAGCTCAACGAACGCCGGCTGCGCTTGCGCTTCGCCGAGCTGGCACTCGCCAACGGCGCCGCCCTCGAGGCCAGGGACCGGCTGCTGGAACTGGCCCAGGAGACCGACCCGGAACTGCGCTGGGAGACCCTGTGGGCGCTCACCCGGGCCCAGGAGGCGCTGGGCGAGACCGACCGGACGCTGGACGGGATCGAGCGGCTGATCGACGCCGCGCGGCGCGGTGAGTCCCTGCCTGTCGGGCTGCTTCCGTTGCTCATGCAGCGATGTCGGATCCTCAGCGAGGCCGGTGACTTCGGCCGGAGCATCGAACTGGGCGAACAGGCGCTGCGCGAGGTGCGCGAGCTGGGTCTCGAAGGCACCGACGACGAGATCCGGCTCGCCTCCACCCTGGTCGCCGCCTACTGGGGCAGGGGTGACCTGGCGACCGCGCAACGACTGGTCTCCCGGGTGATCGAGCGGGCCGAGCGCAACGGATCGCGCCGGGCACGCGGCTCCGCGTACTGGAACGCGGCACTGGTCGCCGAGGCCCGCGGCGACCTCGCACTGTCGCTGGAACTGGTGGAGAAGGCCCTCGCCCTGATGGCCGAGGACGACTCCGAGCACAGCCTGGCCCGGCTGCGCCTGACCTACGCCTGGCTGCTGCTGCGCGCCGAACCGCCGGAGCTGGCGCAGGCGCGACTCCTGCTGAACCAGGCGTACGACGTCCTGGTGCGGGTGTCGGACACCGGTGACCTCGCCGGCTGTGAGACGGAACTGGCCCGCCTGGAACTGCTGTCGGGTCGCCCGGCGGAAGCCATCGGCCTCGCGCTGCGCGCCATGGGACGACTGGAGACCCGCAAGGCGGTCGAAGCGGGCCGCGCCCGCTGGGTGCTCGGCCTGGCGATGGTGTCGGACGGCCGTGCCACCGCCGGGATCGAGGAGTGCTGGACGGCTGCCGAGGAACTCCAGTCACTGGGAGCAGGCCTGGAGGCGGCCCAGGCCTGGCGTGAGGTCGCCGAGTTGCAGGCCCGGCACATCGGCGCTGAGCAGGCACTGGAGGCGTACCGACGGATGGCGGACTGCGCCCGGGTCAGGCCCCCGAGTCCGCTGCCGGACCCACCGGCCGGGAAGGCCCGCGAGTCGAGGTCCGAGAGAGCCGCGGCCGACGGCCTCACGGCGGTCCGCACCAAGGACCGCCGCTAAGGACCGCCGTTCAGGACCGCCGTCAAGGATGATCGCTTGAGGACCGCCGCCAGGGTGGTCGCTCAAGGGTCGCCGCCCGGGTGGTCGCTTGGGCCGCCGACCGCGCGAGGTGTGGGTCGCGGCTCAGCCCCGCGGGAATGCCTGTTCCACGCTCTTGCAGCACGGGCCCGGCCCGTCCGCCTTCGCCTCGACGACGGTTGTCGTGACGGTCGAGCCCGCCGGCCGGCCTGCGGCCGTGACGGAAGCCGGCAGCGCCGCCAGCGTGGCGATGGCGAGCATCGCCACCAGGTGTCCCGCGTGTGTCCTCGTCATGTCATGTCCTCCCCCGGTGCGGGCCGATCGTGGCCCTGTGCTGAACGTCAGTGACAATCGCGCAGTCAAGACGCGCTGTCAACTCCACCCGATCACGCTTCACGAGCAGTTCACACCGCTGTGCGCTTTTGGCGCTTGCTATGCCTCTGAACTGGTGGTTTAACAAGGTGGACGAGCAAGAAGGCGGACGCGAGCCGTCCACTTACATGATCTCCACGCAGCGATCAGTGAGTCGAGAAATTCCTTGACTGGTCTCTCGCGGGCTGTGTACGGTCGGGACGAAGTCAGCGCGATGCTGCGATCGCCACGACTCATGTGCCTGTGATTGCAATACGGGGGAGGCACTGCACCTTCGATCCATGGGTGTGCTCTGCCTGACCTCCCTTTCACGTCGTCGGCGGCAACGCGGCGAATGTCCAGTGAAGAAGGGTTGTCACAACACCATGTCCAAGCTTGACCGAGCGCGTCTCGAAGCGCTGGCCGCGGAACTCCTGGAGAAGCAGTTCGATCGCGTACCCAAGCTGCGCGAGCTGCACCGCGGGGAGTGGATCGACCGTGACTACTACGTCCGGCACATCACCGAAACGGTTCTGCGGATCCGCCTGAACAACGAGGTCGACAGCTACGCCCTCTACAAGGTCGGCTCCCAGGACGACAACCTGGCCGCCAAGCTCGCCCGCTACCTCGCCGAGGAGTTCGGGCACGAGAACATGTTCACCAAGGACCTGAAGAAGTTCGGTCTGACCATCGACGAGCTCAACGCCACCCCGGTGTTCCCGTCCACCGCCAAGCTCATGGGCTACCTGCGCCTGGAGGCCGACCGGTCCGGCCCGGCGCCCACCACGATCTGGGACTGGTTCGTCGAGTGGTACTCCGACCGCTACAACCCGGTCATCACCGCGAAGGCGGAGCAGGAGTTCGGCAAGGAGTACGTGCACGGCACCCAGGCGCACCTCGCCTTCGACGAGGACCACGACCACGACGAGCTGATGTTCCGCACGGTCTCGCGCGCCGTGGAGAAGTTCAGCTCTCCCGAGCAGGCCGAGGTCTACCTGACCGTCTTCATCGACCTCATCGGCGACTACTTCAACGAGCTGTACGAGTCCACGGTCGGGGCGCGCGAAGCAGTGCCGGCCGGAGTCTGACATGACGACCGACCTCCGCGACACGCGAGACGGCCGGGTGCTGGTGGTCGAGCCGATCTCGTCCGGGACGGCGCTGCTGAGCGCCGCCCGGGACCTGGGGCTCGAGACCGTGGTCGCGTCCTTCGACGCCGACGACCGCCGTCTGCCGGACCGTGTCCGGCAGGACATCGACACCCTGGTCACCGTCGACACCAACGACGAGACCGCCCTCACGCGGGCCGCGATCCGGCTGCACGAGGACGGCGGCCTGCTCGGTGTCCTGCCGGGCTTCGAGTTCTACGTCCCCGCGGTCGCCCGGCTCGCCGCCCGGCTGGGGCTGGCCGGAGTCGCGGAGGACTCGGTCGAGCAGGTCCGTGACAAGAGCGCGATGCGGCGGCGGATCGAGTCCGCCGGGCTCCGGGTGCCCCGGTGGGCCGCGGCCTCCTCCGCCGCCGAACTCGACGCCGCCGCCGACCACGCGGGTTTTCCCTGCGTGCTCAAACCCACCGACTCGGCCGGCAGTGTCCACGTCAGCCGTGCCGACACCCGCGCCGAACTCCACCGGGCGTACCGTCTCCTGACCGCGGACTCCCGCCCGGACCTCGGGCGCAGACTCGACGGCCGGGTACTGGTCGAGGAGTACATCGACGGACCCGAGGTGTCCGTCGAGGGCTGTGTGGGCGCCGGCGGCGAGGTGGCCATCGTGGCCGTCACCCGCAAACTCCTCGGTCCCGAACCGTACTTCGTGGAGCTGGGCCACATCGTCCAGGCCGGGCTGAGCACCACCGAGCTGGACGCCGTAGAGGCGTACGTCACCCGGGCGGTAGCCTCACTCGGGGTACGGGTCGGGCCGTTCCACTGCGAACTGCGGCTGCCCGGCGGGGAACCCGTCCTCATCGAACTCGGCGCCCGCATGGGCGGCGACCACATACCCGACCTGGTCCGGCTGGCGACCGGCGTGTCGCTGCCCCACCTCTCGGTAGCGGCCCACACCGGTCTGCCCCTGGACCCGGCCCGAGTGCCGACCGGTGTCCCGGCGGCGCCGCACGCCAAGCACGCCGCCATCCGCTTCTTCACCGCGCCCGGCCTCTCCCGCTACCGCGCCGTCTCGGGCCTCGCGGACCTGCGGACCCGGCCCGAGGTGCTGGACGTCGAGCTGTACCTGGCGCCGGGTGAACCGATCGAGCCCGCGCACGACTTCCGCTGCCGGATCGGGCACGCCGTCTACACCACCGACTCGTACGCCGACGCCGTCGAGTTCGGGCACCTCATAGACCGTGGAGTGAGCTTTGAGTAACACCGCATCCCAGCCCGTGTCCGATCCCCTGCCGTTGCTCCTGGTCATCAACCGGTACGACGACGAGTTCGGCGAGTACCACCGCTTCGTGCCGGACGGCACCCACCGGCTGGCCTACCTCACCACCGAGGACGGGCTGCCGCCGCTGGACCGCGACACGGCAGTGGCGACGGTCGTCGTACCCGACCTGGCGTACGACACCCTGCTGCCACACGCCCGGCGCATCGCCGAGGCGCACGGACCGCTCGCCGGCATCGTCGGCGTCTCCGAGTTCGACCTGCTCACCGCCGCCGGACTGCGTGCCGCCCTCGGCGTCCCCGGCTGGAGCACGGCCTACGTCACCCGCTTCCGCGACAAGACCGTCATGAAGCGCTGGATCGGCTATGCGGGCATCCGCGTCCCCCGCTACCTCGGACTCGGCGCCGGCGCCACCACCGGGACGGTCCTGGCCCCCGACACGGGACTGCACGGTCTGCCGATCGTCCTCAAGCCGCGCGACGGCGCCGCCTCAAAGGGGGTCAGGCTCGTGCGCAGCGAGGCAGAACTCGCCGCCGCGCTGCGGGAGATCGGCCCCGAGGCCCTTCAGGGGTACGAGGCCGAGGAGTACGTCGAGGGCCGGATCCACCACGTGGACGGCATCCGCAGCGGCGGCCGCTTCCACTTCGTCACCGCCTCGGAGTACGTCAACACCTGCCTGGACTTCAACGGCGGCGCCCCTCTCGGCTCCGTGCTGCTCGACCGCGGCCCACTCCGCGACCAGCTCACCGGCTTCGCCGCCGACTGCCTGGACGCCCTGGAGTTGTGGGACGGCCCCTTCCACCTGGAACTGATCCTCACCGGGACCGGCGAGCCGGTGTTCCTGGAGGTCGGTCTGCGGCCCGGCGGCGCCGGCGTGCCCTTCCTGCACCGCGACCTGTTCGGCATCGACCTGTACTGCGAGGCCGTGCGCACCACGATCGGCCTGCCGCCCCTCACCGACGAGGCCGTGCTCAGTGGCACCGAGGCCTCCGGCGGATGGCTCGTCTTCCCCGAGCCGCAGACGCTGCCGGCCCGGGTCACCGCCCGCGACTCCCTGGTCGGCGTGGTCCCCGAGGTGTACGCCGAGGCGCTGCCCGCGAACGGCCACGTGTTCGACGGTGAAGGCGGCTACGACCACGCCGGTGGCCGTTTCCTGCTGCGCGGCACGAGCCAGGCCGCCGTACGCCGGGCCGTCCAGGAGGCCATCGGCCGCTACCGGTTGGTGGCCGAACCCGTCGCGGTGGAGGTCGGTGCGTGAGCGAGCTGCGATTCCACTGGGGCTCCGCGCTGGACGACGGCCAGGAGAAGACCGCCCAGAAGTACGCCTCCGAGGTCCTGGACCTCGACGGCGCCATCGACTTCACCCGGGAGGCCGACGAACTCGGCGTCGACTCCCTGCTGATGGCGCAGAGCTTCGACCTCCCGGACCCGCTGCCGATCATCGGCACCTTCATGCGCGAGACCCAGCGACTGAAGTTCATCCTTGCCTACCGGCCGGGCCTGCTCTCGCCGACCCTCTTCACCCAGGTCGTCAACACCCTGTCCTGGATGTCAGGCGGCCGCATCTCGCTCAACATGATCGCGGGAATCTCCCCGGCCGAGCAGGCGTACTACGGGGACTTCCTGCCCCACGACGAACGCTACGCCCGCGCCGCCGAGTTCCTGGACATCGCCCACCGCTTCTGGCGCGACCCGGCCACCCCCTTCGACTTCGAAGGCGCCCACTACCGGGTCGAGCAGGCCCAGTTGGGCCTCGGCTTCCACGGCGGGGGCCGACCCGAGATCTACGTCAGCGGCGCCTCGGCCGTCGCCCAGGCCAATGCCGTCCGCTACGGGGACTGCTGGTTCCGGTACGCCGACGTCCCCGCCGCCATCGCGAAGTCCGCCGAGCCCGTCCTCGCGCAGGGCTGCCGGGTCGGTCTGCGCATGCAGGTGCTCGCCCGCGAGACCCGCGAGGAGGCCCTGACCGACCTGGCCGCCGTCGTCGCGGGCGGCGACGAGAAGCACCGTCAGTGGGTCGCCGAGTTCGTGGAGCAGGGCGACTCCCAGGCAGTGAAGAACTCCTTCCGGCTGGCCGAGGAGGCCGGCCACGGCTGGCTCGACCCGGTGCTGTACTCGGGCGTCGTGGCCTACCGCGGGGGGCCCGCGCTGTGTCTGACCGGGAGCTACGAGGAGGTCGCCGAGGCACTCCTCGCGTACAAGGCCGCGGGCGTGAGCGAGTTCATCCTCTCCGGCTGGCCCGCCCGGGACGAGATGCGGCGCTTCTTCACCCGGGTCCTGCCGCTGGTGCGTGCCCTCGAACGCCGGGAGGGGCCCGAGCGGCAGGAGGCTTCCGATCAGCGGGAGGCGCCCGAGCGGCAGGAGCCTTCCGATCAGCGGGAGCCTTCCGATCGGCGGGAGGCTTCCGAGCGGCGGGAGACGGCCGGAGCCGCGCCGGAAGGGCAGAGGGTCTGATGGCAGGCGAACGGGCCCGGCGCACGCTCTTCTCCGGTGGCGTCCTGATCGGGCTCATGGCGCAGCAGATCGTACTGTTCGCCGTACCGCTGATCATCTACCGGGAGACCGGCGGGGTCGCGGCACTGGGTCTGGCCTACGCCCTGGAATGGCTGCCCAACCTGGTGGCCTACCCCTTCGCCGGGGTGCTCGCCGACCGCGACGGCGGGGTCCGGCTGTTCTCCCGCGCGAACCTCGCCCGGGCCACGCTGCTCGGTGCCGCCGTGGTGCTCTGCCTGACCCTGCCCGGCTGGTCCACACCGGTGCTGCTGGTCAACGGCGCCCTGCTCTCCACGCTGATGGCCGGCGTCCACATGTCCGTGGAGAAGGTCGTCCCGCAGATCGCGGAGGGCGAGAACCTGGTGAAGACGCAGTCCCTGGTGCAGAACATGGAACTGCTCGCCATGGCGCTCGGTCCGGGCCTCGCGGTGGTCGCCGTCCTCGTCCTGGGAAAGGTGGGCCTGCTGGGCCTGGCCGGCGCCATGTTCGCCACTGCCGCGGCCTGCTGGCTGCCGCTGCCCCGGAACCGGCCCGAGCCGGCCGTGCGAGCGAATGCCGAACCGATCGGCGCCCTGCGGGACTCGGTCCGTGAGATCCGCCAGGGCTGGCGGCTGCTGTGGGCCAACCGGCCCGTGCTGACGCTCGCCGGCTTCAACTTCCTGATCAACCTGGTGGCTTCGGTGGCACTGGCCACCAACGTCGCCGTCGTCACCGGGGTGTTCAAGGCCCCCGAGTCGACCTTCGCCCTCCTCAACACCTGTGTCGGCGTCATGGGCCTGGTCAACCTCCTGATCATCCCGCTGCTGCTGCGCCGGTTCCAGGTCGGCGCACTGGGCGTGATCGGCTTCACCGGACTGTGCGGCGCGCTGCTGCTCCTCGGGTTCGCGTCGTCGCTCGCCGTCTACGCGGTGGCGTTCGTCGGGATGTGGGTGGCCGCCGCGTACTTCAACGTCTACAACCGCACCCAGCGCGTGAAGGCCATTCCCCGTGAGCACCTGGGCAAGGTCACCGGCTCCTTCTTCATCATCAACGACCTGTCCTTCCCGCTCGCCGGAGCCGTTGTCGCGATCGTCGGCGACTCGATCGGGCCGCAGCGGCTCACTGCCCTGCTGACCCTGCCGCTGGCGCTGTTCGGGGTGGTGTTCCTGCCGCTGACCATCCGCGGTTTCCAGCGTGCCCTGGCCGACCCCCCGACCGGCGCGGAGCCGGCGGCGGCCACCGGCACGGCCCTGACCGGAGGGCAGACGTGAGCGCCCCGGCCCGTCACCCGGCGGCGCAGCTGGACGCCGACATGTTCCGCGAGGCCATGTCCTTGCTGCCCACAGCGGTGTCCGTCGTCACCACCACCGACAGTCACGGGCACCGCTGGGGCTTCACCGCGGGCTCCGTCGTCTCCGTCTCGCTCGACCCGCCGCTGCTGCTGGTCGGCGTCGACAACGGATCCAGCTGCCTGGACGCCATGACCGGCTCCCACGAGTTCGCCGTCAATGTCCTCGGGGAGCGGCACCGCGACCTCGCCGCGCTCTTCGCCCGGTCCGGCGCCGACCGCTTCGACGGCACGGCCGCCGACGCGTTCGGGCCCTGGCCCGGCTCCCAGGACGGGCCCCCGCTGCTGGCGGGCGCCAACGCTGCCTACCGGTGCACCACCGTCGAGAGCGTGCCGGCGGGCGACCACCACCTCGTCATCGGCCGGCTGACCGGACTCGTCACCCGCGAACAGGCCGAGCCGCCCCTCGTCTGGTACCGCAGAGCCTTCGTGACCACGGGAGAACTCCAGCAGTGAACTCATCCGCCCGAGGCCCGCGCCGTGTCGTCATCACCGGCGCCCCCTTCCCCGAGCCCTCGGTCCGCGCGCTGCACGAGGCCGGCTTCGACGTCACCGCGGCCCCAGGCGATCTCGACGAGGAGGGGGTGATCAAGGCCCTCGACGGCGCCTGGGGCTATGTGCTCGGCGGCAGCGAGCGGCTGTCCGCCGAAGCCTGGGAGCGACTGCCGGACCTGGCCGTCGCCTGTTTCCTCGGCACCGGTTACGCCTCCTTCATGGAACTGCCGGCGCATCCCTCGCCCCTCCACTTCGCCAACACCCCGCACGCCAACGCGGTCGCGGTCGCCGAGATGTCCCTCGCCCACATCCTCGACCTCGTCCGGGCCGTCACCCGCACCGGCACCGAGGTCGCCGCCGGGCGGTGGAGCGAGCGGGCCACCCCCTCCCTGGCCGGTGCCCGTCTGGGCATCGCCGGCATGGGCCACATCGGCCGCGAACTGGCCCGGATGGCGCACGCCGCCTTCGGCACGGAGATCCTCTACTGGAACCGGACGTCCAGGCCCGAGCTGGCGGCCCTGCCCTACAAGGCGGTCGACTCCCTCGTCGACCTGTTCCGCTCGGCCGACGTGGTGAGCCTCAACTTCGCCCACGAGCCCGGCGTGAACGACGGGGTCGTCACCTTCGAGCACCTGGAGGCGCTGGGTCCCTCGGGCCATCTCGTCAACTGCTCGCGCGCCGAACTGGTCGACCCGGCCGCCCTGCGGTCCGCGCTGGCCGAGGGCACCATCGCGGGCGCGTCCATCGACGGCTACTACACCGAGCCCACCCCGGCCCCCGCGGACGACCCGCACGGCCTGCTCGCCTTCGCCCCGACCCGTCTCCTGGTCACCCCGCACAGCGGCTTCCACAGCACCCAGGCGATGGCCCGGATGGCCGAGATGGCGGTGGAGAACCTGCTCGCGGTGGGGCGGGGGGAGAACCCGCCGTACACCGTGACGGGGTGACGGGGTGACAGACCGCCACGGAGCGGACTCGGCGCTGGAGTCGATCCTGTGGCGGCCTCAAAAGGTCCACGACGGTTGGTGGAATCCGATGTTCCGTATGAGAGTGCTGTGAATTTCCGATGCGGTTGAACACGGGGGGCTCGGCGTCCGTATGGGGCGGGGGATTTGCATGCCCGGAGAGCCGAGACGCGCAGGAGTACATCCGTGGGACGCAGCAATCGCAGACGACCGACAGGCGCACGACGTGCGACGTTCGCCGCAGTGGCGCTGATGCTCGGGGGTGGTGGGCTGGTCGCGGCGAACGTGTACGCCTCCGCCACGGAGAGCGGCACACCGCAGCAGACGTCGTGGGGAGCCGTCACGATCGACTGCCCGGACGTCGGGGACACGCTCACCAACGTGCCCGACGGCTCGCGGGCGGACGTCGACCAGGAACTCGCCCGGCTGGACCAGCAGATAGCGGAGGCATACCAGCAACTCCAGGACCCGTCGATCCAGGACCGCGACGCCGCGCAGAGCCGTATCGTCGATCCGCTCCAGCAGAACCGCGCCGCCACCATCGAGCGCATCGGCGCCGCGTTGCAGCGCTCGGGTGAACAGCCCGAGGGACTCGGCGACATGGCCGGCTGCACCCTGCGCCAGACCGACAACCAGAACGGTGGCGGTCAGGGCGGCCAGCAGGGAGAGGGCCAGAACCAGCAGGGCCAGGGCGACCAGCAGGGCGGCGGTCAGGACCAAGGCGGTCAGGGCCAGGACGGTCAGCAGCAGGGCGGCCAGCAGGGCGGTCAGCAGCAGGGCAACGGCGGTCAGGCCGGCAACGGTCCCGTGGCCGCGGACTACGCCGACATCAACAGCGCACCCCCCGCCGCGCAGGCGCCGCCGGCTCAGGGCGACGCCTCCCGCGGCACCTTCGTCACCAGCTGCGGTGTCAACGCGAACGGTCTGTTCAACTCGGACAACGTCATCGTCGCCCCGGGTGTCTCCAACGGCGCCCACCACTTCCACGACTACGTCGGCAACCAGTCGAACACCGCCTTCGCCAGCGACCAGGACCTGGCGAACGCCCAGACGAGCTGCGTGGACCAGGGCGACAAGTCCACCTACTACTGGCCGGTGATCCGGCTCCAGAACGGCACGCAGGAACAGGACGCCGCCAAGCCCGGCGGCGGCATCGAGGGCAACGCCGGCAAGATCGTCACGCCCAGGGAAGTCACGCTGACGTTCGTCGGCAACCCCCGCAGCAAGGTCACCGCCATGCCGCGGCTGCTGCGCATCATCACGGGTGACGCCAAGGCCTTCGTCAACGGCCCCGCCAACGCCAACGCGTCCTGGAGCTGCACCGGGTTCGAGGACCGGCAGCTGAAGGACAAGTACCCGCTGTGCCCGCAGGGCAGCGACGTGGTGCGCACCTTCAAGTTCCAGAGCTGCTGGGACGGCCGCAACATCGACAGCGCCAACCACCGCACCCACGTGGCGTTCGCCCAGAACGACGGCACCTGCCCGAACGGCTTCAAGGCGATTCCCCAGCTGGTCCAGCGGATCGTCTACGACGTCGACGCGCCGAGCCTGAACGACGGCGGCCGCACGACCCCGCTGTTCGCGGTCGACTCCTTCCCCGAGCAGCTGCACAAGCCCGTCACCGACCACGGCGACTTCATCAACGTCTTCGACGAGAACCTGATGAACGAGATGGTCGGCTGCATCAACGACGGCCGCCAGTGCGGCGTGGGCACGGGCCAGGACGACCCGGGCAACGGGGACAACGGCAACAACAACGGCGGGAACGGCGGCGACAACGGCGCCGGCGGCCAGAACGGCGGCGGCCAGAACGGTGGCGGCCAGAACGGTGGCGGCCAGAACGGTGGCGGCCAGAACGGCGGAGACACCGGCAACGGCTCCGACCCGACGCCCGGCAACGGCAACGACGGCGGCAACGGCAACGACGGCGGCAACGGCAACGACGGCGGCAACGGCAACGGCAACGGTGCCGAGGAGAACCCCGGAAACGGCGGCGATCCCCAGCAGCAGCCTGCACCGGCCACCGAGGCCCCGACCGGCGACCAGACCACCGCCCCCGCCGACAACCAACCGAAGACCTACAGGTCACCCACCGCCCACAGCACGTCGGCACCCGAGACCACGAACGCCAACGGCTCCGACGACGGGCAGACGAACCAGCCGGACCAGCCGAACCAGCCCGCCCCCCAGGACGACACCGCGACCACCGCGCCCGCAGCCGTCGCCCAGCCCCCCGTGGCCGCGCAGCCGGCGCCGCAGGGCAACCAGGGCAGTCTCGCCGAGACCGGCACCCAGCTGTGGCCGGGCGCAATCGGCGCGATCCTGCTGATCGCCGGATTCGTCCTCCTGCGACGCACCAGCCGCCGCTCGATGTGACACGAGGGTGGGTCCCCGCCACGCGTTCCAGTGGCGGGGGCCCACTCGTGCGATGGCACAAAAAGAGTCGGCGCGGTCCTCCCGCAGGCTCCCGACGAGACGTCGGTGTACACGCAAACTAAGCTGAGGAACGAGCGACCGCTGAACACCGCAGACCCCCGCGGGGCGAATTCACGGCACCTCTAGGTGCCCCTGCCCATGGTCCGTATGCAGCAGTACCGGAAGCACGGGAACGCCCCTCCCGGTGAGGCTTGACGGGCCATGCCGTCCCCTCCCCAGGGAGCCCCCATGTCTGCACGCCGAACCCGTCTGCGAGCGGGGTCCGTCCTCGCGGTCTGCCTCACCGCACTCACCCCGACGATGGCCGGTGCCGCCACCGACCCGCCCGACCGGCACGAGCTTCAGCGTCAGCTCGACGAGTTCGTGCGGAGCCCGGGCGGCCCACCCGGAGCCATCGCCGTCCTGCGGACCGAGAACGGCACGCGGGTGGTACGCGCCGGAGTCGCCGACATCCGCACCGGCCGCGCACCCCGGCCCGACGACCACATGCGCATCGCGAGCACGGCCAAGGCCTTCAGCGGGGCGGTGGCCCTCACCCTCGTCGACCACCGCGTCCTGCGTCTCGACGACACCCTGCACAAGTGGCTTCCCCAACTCCCCGATGCCTGGGGCAAGGTGACCCTTCGGCAACTCCTCAACCACACCAGTGGTCTGCCCGACTACTCCCGCAGCGACGGCTTCGTCGCCGCGCTGCGGGCAGATCCGCGCCACCGGTTCGACTCCCGGCGCCTGCTCGACTACGTCGCCGACCAGCCCCTGCTCTTCACGCCGGGCAGCGAGTACCGCTACTCGAACTCGGACAACATCGCCGTGGCGCTCATGGCGGAGGCGGCGACCCGGACGACGTACGAACAACTCCTGCACAGACTGGTCGACCGGCCCCTCGGACTGCAATCGACCAGCCTCCCGCAGGGCTACCGGATGCCGAGTCCCTATCTGCACGGCTACGACGTGGACCCGCCCGCGGCCCCGCAGGACGTCAGCGAGGTCATCGGGATGTCGGGTGTCTGGGCCTCCGGAGGGATCGTGTCCACACCGGCCGACATGACCCGCTTCATCCGTGGCTACGCGAGCGGACGGCTCTACGGCGGCAAGGTCGTCGAGCAGCAGCGGCAGTGGATCGAGGGCTCCTCCGAGCCCGCCGGGCCCGGCCGCAACTCCGCGGGTCTGGCCGTCTTCCGCTACCAGACGCGGTGCGGTGTCGTCCTGGGGCACACCGGCAACACGCTGGGCTACACCCAGTTGATCGCGGCCACCCCCGACGGCCGCCGTTCCCTGACGTTCTCGGTCACGTCACAGGTCACCCAGTCCACCGACGCCGCGCGGCTGAAGAAGATGCGCGCCCTTGAGGAGAATTTCGTCTGCGCGTTGCTGCGTGGCAAGGGTGCATGACTGTTCCGTGGGAATGCGCCGCCTGACTGGGAGGTCACCGCGCGTCGACGGGGATCACTCCACCACCGTTTCCCAGGTGTCGACGGCGTAATGGACCGACATTCCGTTGCGCGCGTACAACTCGGGCGCGCCGGTGGCGTTCTCGGTGTCCACGCCGAGCCCCACCGTGCCGCGCCCCCGGGCCGCGAAGGCGGCGAAGGCATGGCGCAGCAGCAGACCGCCGAGACCCCGGCCGCGGGCCTCGCGGATGACGGCGAGAGTGCGGATCCAGCCCATGGCCTCACGGTCGTCGCGGGCGATCAGGAAGCCGACGTCCCCGAGGTCCTCGGTGGAGACGAGCCACACCAGGGACCAGTCGATGCGGTCGGCCTGGATGTCGTGCAGCCACTGCTCGTACGAGCGGGGCTGGAAGTCGAAGTGCTCGGCGAAGCCGACCTGGTGGAGGGCGTGGACCTGCTGCCGGTCCGCCTCGTCGGCACAGGACCGCACCCGCACGCCGGCCGGCGGCTCGGGCGGCAGGTCCGCGTCGGCTCGCAGCGGCCGCTCCAGCACGTGATACCGCCGTACGGGCTTCCAGCCCCGGTCCCGTATCAGTGCGAGGTCGGTCGTGGGCGCCGAGTTGAGATGCAGATGGATCACGGCCCGCGAGGCACCGTTGGCCCGTGCCTTCTCCAGCGCTCTCGTCTCCAGTGCCTCCAGGAGCAGCTCACCGGCCTTCTGGTGGTCGGGCAGGACGTAGTGGTCGGCGTCGATGCGCTCGCCCTTGGAGTCGTCCCACACCAGGGCGTACGCCACGAGCCGTGAGCCGTCGAAGGCCAGCCAGGAGTCGCGGTCGAGGTCGATCTCGGGGTGCCCGAGGTCGCCCTCCACCGTGGGCAGGTCGGTCTCGGGCCGCCCGATCTCGATGCGGTCGATCTCGTTCAGCAGCTCGGTGACGGCCGGCGCGTCGGTGAGCGCGGCAGCGCGCAGGAGGTAGGACATGGGCCCAAGCGTCCGGACCGGGACCCGCCGCCGCAAACGAGTTTTGCCGCGGGGCCTTCGTGGAGACACGTCAAGTGTGACGTCTGCTACGCCTGTTGACACTGAGGTCAACTGATAAGATCATCGCACTTTTCAGTGGGCTGATGACGCGTCATACGCGCGGTGCGCGGTCAGTCTCCCGACGCGAGGCGACTTGAAAAGAGTCTCATGACGTCATTGTTCGAAGATCCACCCCTGTGGATCCTGCTCGTGGCAGTCGTCGCCGCGGTCGTCGCAGTGATGCGCGCACGGAGAACCGACATCCAGCTCGGGACGAGCTGCGCGTGGATGAGTTCGCGGCACGCCGCGGGCCCGGAAGAAGTGCGCATGGACGCCGAGTCGGTGACCAAGGCCACCCTGAAGCCGGCCGACGGCACCCTCGCCGCTCTTCGTCGGTCGCCGAGGTTACCGGGCACCTGGGACTGCCCGTCGGCGTGGCCCGACCGCTGCTGACCGACCCGTGCAAGCAGGGGCAGCTCCTGTGCCGCGCTGAACCGGCCCCGCCCAGCACGTCCCCCGCGAGCGACACTCGAGAAGGTTCTGCATGGACTCGAAACCCTCACCATCGGCTGACTCCGGGGCGAACGGCTCCATCTACGTGTCCGCCGACGTGATCACCGCTGCGAAGATCCTGGTGGTCGGGCATTTCGCCGTGGGCAAGACGACCTTCATCGGGTCGCTGTCGGAGATCACTCCGCTGCGCACCGAGGGCTCGGCGCCCTGCTCCTGGTCGACCCCTCGCGCCTTGAGGAGACGTTCCCGGTCATCGACCTGATCGACGAGTACGGCCTCGAGTACGCGGTCGCCGTCAACACCTTCTCGCAGGCCGGCCACTTCGAGGAGGAGGAGATCCGCGAGGCTCTCGACCTGCTCCCGGACACCCCCGTCACCTACTGCGACGCCCGCGACCAGCGGTCCTCCGCCCGGGCCCTGATCGCCCTCGTACGCCACCTGCTCGACCGCGCCGCCTGAACCACCGCGCGGCCTGAACCATCGCCCCTGGACCGTACCTTCCGGGCCCCCGGGGGGACATGGACGGTCACGGGGCGGCCGCGACGGGTGCGGCTGAAACCCCGCACCTCCGGGACCGCGGAGCACCCGGCGCTAATGTCCTCGGTATGAGCGAAAACTCCCAGCGGTCCGTCACCGTCGAGCGCGCCGGGGCCGGGCACTACGTCGCCACCAACGCACGCGGCGGCACGATCGCCTTCGGTACCGGTTCCGAGGACGAGTTCACCCCGGTCGAACTGCTGCTCGCCGCGCTCGGCGGCTGTACGGCCGTGGACGTCGACCTCGCCACCAGCCGTCACGCCGAACCCGCCACCTTCACCGTCGAGGTGACGGGCAACAAGGTCGACGACGAGCTCGGCAACCGGCTGACCGACCTCGCGGTCACCTTCACCGTCGCCTTCCCGGACGGCGAGGGCGCCGAGCGGGCCCGCGCGATCCTGCCCCGCGCGGTGAAGACCTCCCACGACCGGCTCTGCACGGTCAGCCGCACGGTCGAGATCGGCACGCCCGTCACCGCCACGGTCCAGGACGCCTGACCGCTGCGTACCCTGTCCCCGTGCCCGCCTCCCGTCTCCGTCGTGTCGCCGTGCTCGTCCTCGAAGGCGCGAAGCCCCTGGACGTCGGGATTCCCGCACAGGTGTTCACCACGCGCGGGAGCATGCCGTACGAGGTTCGGCTGTGCGGTGCGGCCCCCGGCCTGGTGAGCGGCGGGGACGGGCTGTCGTACCACGTCGCCCACGGGCTGGACACGCTCGGCTGGGCGGACATCGTGTTCATCCCCGGCTACCGGTTCCCGGACCGCGAGGACCCGCCACCGGCCGTCGTCGAGGCCCTGGTCGCCGCCCACGGCCGGGGCGCACGGCTGGCCGCCATCTCCACGGGCGCCTTCGCGCTGGCCGCGACCGGTCTCCTCGACGGCAGACGGGCCACGACCCACTGGCACTACACGAGAGCACTCGCGGCGAAACACCCCCACGTGCGGGTCGACGAGAACGTCCTCTTCGTCGACGAGGGCAGCGTCCTGACCTCGGCCGGCGCCGCCTCCGGCATCGACCTGTGCCTGCAC